>NZ_JAYGHA010000016.1:0-28019 GCF_034931405.1 Anabaena sp. UHCC 0451
CTCTCTCTCCGGCACTTATTTAATATATCGAACCTATCTTGGAATGTCAACTACTTTTTCAATCTTTTTTGGGAAATTTTTCTCTAATAAGTTCAAATCCTTGTGGTGCAAGGGTTTGGGTTAATAAAATTATTAGCCGGAATGAATCCAGATGGATTTATAAGCCTGGACGCATGATTTTTTCAGCGAGGTGGGGCAAAAACCGTTGCAGTAGATAAAGCAGTTTAGATTTACCAATCAGCATTTCGTAATGATCACGGCTGAAGTTACGCCAAAATTCCTCTACTAAATCATCTGGCTGTATCTTGCCTTTACCTCGTCCTTGGGTCATGGGTGTATCTACTAAAGGAGCAATAATCTCAAAGACTTTGATGGGAGTATGTTCTAGCTGCCAGCAGTGATGTTCTTGAGTTATTTTTTGATAATCTGTATAATCTGCAACTAATAAACTGGTATCTTCTAAGGCTTCAATGAATAAACGGGAGGGCTGATTTAATAGTAAGGCACTATAGGCTGCTATAAATTCGTTACTTAAACAAAAGGATTTGGTGAACTCTGTCCCGGAATTATCTAGATAATAGAGGCGTAGGAGTCCTGATAGTACAAAGCCTATGGTTTTTGGTGCTTCGCCGGCTTTGATCAAATGTTCACCAGCAGTTAGTGTTACAGGATGAAAGATACTGCTGAGTTTGTTGATTTCTAACTCTGGAATTTCTGCGATCGCTTGCAGGACATGAAACAATTGTTGATAGGGTTGAGTAGACATAGAAGAATTTGAACTCAATGCCAGAGGTAAGAAATCAGATGAAAAGTTCCGTGGCTGTACTACCACCGTTTTTGGTGCTGGATCAATTATTGCAAAGTTGGTTATTGGAGGATATTGGTAGAGGCGATCGCACTACTCAATCTCTTTTATCCCAAAATGGGACGATAGGACAAGCGAAGTGGGTAGCAAAAGCACCAGGAATAATAGCTGGTTTAACGGTTGCGGCTAGGGTATTTCATCTGTTGAATAATCAAGTGAGCTTTGTCGCTGTTGCCTCTGAAGGAACAAAGTGTGAACCGGGACAAGTGGTGGCGGAAATTAACGGTTCACTGGATGCGCTGTTGATGGGGGAAAGGGTGGCGCTAAATTTGGCGATGCGGTTAAGTGGAATTGCCAGTCTCACTAATATATATGTAGAGCAAATAGCAGATTTACCAGCAAAGTTTGTGGATACACGCAAAACTACACCAGGTTTGAGAATTTTAGAAAAGTACGCTACGGCTGTAGGTGGTGCGACTAATCACCGCATGGGATTAGATGATGCGGTGATGATTAAAGATAATCATATTGTGGCATCTGGAGGTATTGGAGAAGCTGTTACCCGTATTCGTTCCCAGATTCCTTATCCTCTAACTATTGAAGTAGAAACAGAAAGTTTAGAGCAGGTACAAGAGGCATTAAACTATCAGGTAGACATTATTATGCTGGATAATATGCCTTTAAAAATGATGGCTGAGGCTGTGTCCTTAATTCGTAAACAGGATAGGCGAGTGAAGATTGAAGCATCGGGAAATGTAACTGTGGAAACTATTCGCGCAGTTGCACAAACAGGTGTTGATTATATTTCTAGTAGTGCGCCGATTACTCAGTCGAGGTGGTTAGATTTGAGTATGAGAATGATTTGAGTAATTTTGCACTTCAGTATTCACTATCGCTGCATTACCTTTATTGCTGAGGTTACGAAGCGGATGATACAAAGCAGTAATCGAAAGTCGCAAAAATCCCTCTTCCGTATCTTTATAGATTACTAAAGAAGAGGGGTAGAGTTGATCCTAATTATAATTTACCTGTTCTTTTAGGCTGCAACTTTTTCCTCAAGAGGTTTAAAAGTCTTTTTAGTAGCACCGCAAATAGGACAACTCCAATCTTCAGGAATTTCTGCAAAAGGAGTACCAGGTGCAATTCCCGAATCAGGATCACCAGCAATAGGATCGTAAATCATACTGCATTGTCTACAAATCCATTTTTGAGTTTGGGGATCTTCACCTGCTGCTCTGGTTACAGCTTGTCCTCCGTTTAATACTTCCAAAGCTTCAGCGTAGCGATCTGCATGATAATTTTCAATGAATTTTAGCAAACCAAATCGGTGTGCGGCGGCGCGGAATGTGTTAGCGTGTTCGCTAGATTCTTGCGCTTGTTTGAGAAATTCTTCAGCTGCGGGATTATCTCTGTCACTCTGAGCAGCAGCAGCGAAATCAGGATACATAGTAGTGTATTCATAGGTTTCACCTTCAATTGCTAAAGACAAACAACGAGAGATAATTTCCCGCTTTTGCTCATCAGTTAAACCGGCAGCATCTTTAACAACTAACTCTGGATGCAATAACTCAAAATGTGCAAAAGCGTGTTCAGTTTCTTGATCTGCGGTTTCCTTAAAAAGTTTCGCTAAGTCTGAAAAACCCAGTTTACGCGCTACATTTGCAAAAAACAAGTATTTGCGATTTGCCATCGATTCACCACCGAAGGCTGCTTCTAAGTTGTTTAGTGTTGTGAAATTTGACAAGTCCATAATTTGTGTGTGTCTGTGAAGTGATTTTTATGGGAAAAATAGACGTTTAAACTAAGAGGGTGTTTGAAAAGTCAGAGAAATCGTCAAAAAGCTCTCTCGGTATAAGCTGTAAATAGATGGTAGACAGCACTGAGAGAGGAACTTGAGTAAAGCATACCCTAGCAACTTGACCCTTGCCCAATATGAATTTCTCAAAGACATGATTCCAGAACCGAAATCTAGTGGTCATCCCGTGAAGTTGATATGTGGGAAGTCCTAACCGCGATTTTCCATATCTTAGTAGAAGAAGTGAGGTGGTGAGCAATGCCAGGTGAAAGAGATGGGGAAAAACAAGTTTTTAACCGAGTGAAACAGTCTCCACAGCAGACATCTTTAAAAAAAATATAGCTTAGGATGGGCATTGCCCACCATTGTGTTAAATTAATTACCTTTTTAATCTTCGTGATCTTCAAAAGGATCTCCTAATTCCTTGCTTGGAGGTCCAAAGGATGTATAAATTGCCATACCAGTGATGCCAACAAGGATGGCACAGAAGGAAACGCCAAGCACTAAACCGGGTTCTAAGTCCATAAATTTAGAGTTATATTATGAGAGCTATGTTTATAGAATATTACAAAACTTAAACAAAAGTGCAGAAGTCACGATATATCAGAGAGGTGGTGACGAAGTAAATGGTAATATATAGAACGGATAAATAAGAACTGTCATCACTGTAATCGGGGCAACCTGTAAACAGTAAGTTCAGTCCAAAAATCCAAACCCGGTTAGGGCTTGGGAATGTAAAAGAAGATTAAAAAAGCTTTGGCAACTTTAGGTGAACTATGGCACAACGGACTAGGTTGGGAGATATCCTCAGACCCTTAAACGCTGAGTATGGTAAAGTAGCTCCAGGTTGGGGTACAACACCGCTAATGGGTGTTTTTATGGGATTATTTTTCGTGTTTTTGCTAATTATTCTGCAAGTTTACAATAAGTCTCTGTTAATTCAGGATGTACTTGTTGATTGGCGCAGTTTAGGCAGCTAATTGCTGTGCAGTTATTATAACTTGAATTTGCAAGTTACCGAAAAAATGGGTTTAAAGTTCCCCGTCCTTCTAGGACGGCTTTCTGATAAAATAGTGCAAACAGACAGGGCATTGTCTGTTGGGCGAGATAGTGTAAGACGGGCTATACCTGCAACTGTTGTTTGAATCCAGAATCCCCGCATTTTTAGGGCGGGGAGTATGTCAACATAGACCCGGCTTGTCCGGGTTTTTGATTATTGTCAGCTATCAAACAGCGAAATCAAATCTGATTATTGATTAGACTACAGATGTAATGTTAAGTTGCACGGCGGGTTGAAATGAATATATTTGGAATCGGTCTGCCAGAAATGGCTGTGATTACGGTAGTTGCGTTATTAATATTTGGACCCAAGAAGCTACCAGAAATAGGTCGAAGTTTGGGTAAAACCATTCGCAGTTTCCAAGAAGCTTCTAATGAATTTCAAAATGAGTTTAAACGGGAAGCGGAAAAATTGGAACAAACTGTAAAAACTACTGCTGAAATTGAACCTAAGCAAATTGAATCTGCTCAATCACAGCAGGAGAATGCTGGTTCTTCTCCCACCAGCTAGGAATATATTGCATAGCAAACATGACAGAAGCTGTTAAGCAACCAGCTTTAGTGATTCCCCAGCTAATAGTCGGGTTAGGGAATCCAGAGGCTAAATATGACCAAACGCGCCATAACATTGGTTTTGCCGCTGTAGATGCTCTTGCGCGTACTTGGCAAATTTCCCTGGCGGAAAATCGCAAATTTCAAGGACAGTTTGGCGAAGGCATAGCACCAGGAGGCGGTAAAATTCGTTTGTTGAAGCCGCTAACTTACATGAATCGTTCAGGACAGTCTATCCAATCTGTCATAAGTTGGTATAAATTGCCGCCTGAATCTGTGTTGGTAATTTATGATGATATGGATTTGCCTGTGGGCAAAACTCGCCTACGTTTGTCTGGTTCAGCAGGTGGACACAACGGCATGAAAAGCACTATCTCACATTTAAGTAGTCAGAATTTTCCCCGCTTACGCATTGGTATTGGTAAACCTAAAGGTGTAGCCAATGACGATAATGCTGAGACTGTTTCTCATGTTTTGGGACGATTTTCGGCTACGGAAACTAAATTAATGTCTTTGGTGCTGGACTTTGTGGTTGAGTGTGTGGAACTCAGCTTGAAGCAGGGTGTAGAAAAGGCGATGAATCGTTGTAATAGCTGGACTGTTGAATTAACTTAATTTGGTATTTTCTGACTGTGTATTTTATTTCACCTTAGTGTTGGTTGATGGGCAGCAATTTCTGCTTGCTCCATCCAACCAAGTTAACAAGCTTTCACACAAAGTTTCACAAACAAATAAGATTACGCTCCTATAGATGGATGCGTCACAACTAGTTAAATTTTTCTCAGAAAATGGTAAAGCAATTTTGCTTGTTGTAATTAATTTTTTCAAGCAACGCCAATACCAAACCGAATAAGTTTATTAAAAACGACGTTTCCTTTTAGCTGCAACTGCTTTACGTTTGCGCTTTTCCTGGGGGGTTTCAAAGTGACGATGATACTTTACATCGGCTAAAATACCAGCTTTAGAAACTTGGCGTTTAAACCGACGCAGGGCTGAATCTATTCCTTCGTTTTCTCCTAGAATCACTTGGGTCATTCTGAGTCTGTCCTCAATTTCTCAATAATCTCCATTGTAATATTAGCCTCAAACTTGGCAAAACCATCCAGTCTAGAGCAGGTTTAATACAAGTTTGGGATTGGGGATTTTAGATATTCAATTGAGCTTATTCATGTTCAATCTAGTTTATTAGTAATTTTAATATAGATGTTCTAGATGTTCTAGATGTTCTAGATGTTCTCAATCCCATAGTTAAGTGATCCAATTTGTAAACAGACTACTCGGATTTTAATCAATTAATAAATTTAAGTTAACCAATTGCCGTAAGTTTTCTTAACAAAAACATATTTGAATGAGAATGACTCACAAAACTAAACTGCTCGATTCAGAGGTCTTATGGCAACAGGCAATCATGTCATTTTCATGCACCCAGATGGAACAAGTCCATCTCACTTTGCTTTTGCACGGTTTGTAGATAAAGGTCCCGACGGACGTTTGAACTGGGATAAAATGTCTAATGCTGGTGTTTACCTGGGTCACATGGAAGACCAACTGGGTGGAACATCCAATGGTGGTGCTGTTACCCACGCTACCGGTGCTAAGGTTTATGCTGAGTCTTTTGGTTATGAAGCCGAGAATGCTCCTATTGTTTCCCTCAATGGTAGCAACCTAACGATTGTGGAATCGGCGATCGCAGCTAACAAAGTAACCGCCTTAGTTCAATCTGGAGCGATCTTTGAACCTGGTACAGCCGCTTTTGTTGCCAAAACAGCAGAAATTGTTAACCCTGATGGCAGTCGCATCGTACCTCGCGCCCAAGCTGCGGAAATTGCCAAACAGGTAATTGAATCAGGTGTTGACTTCATCATGGGTGGTGGTGAAATCAACCTGTTACCAGTGGGTACTAATGGTTTCCACGGTACTGCGGCTGAACTGGATGCTATTAGCACTAATTCTCTACAACGCCCGACTGAAAACCTGATTGCATTAGCTCAAAGCTTAGGTTATACAGTTGTTTACAACGAAGAACAACTGACAGCTTTACTTGATTTAGCCACACCCCCAACAAAAGTATTGGGTGTATTTGCACCTGTCCATACTTTCAACGATCGCCCTGAAGAAGTTTTAGCAGAACGAGGTTTACCGCTCTATCTGGAAACAGCACCAAACATTGCCCAAATGTTGGATGTCACCCAGAAGTTGATGGAACTACACCCCAACTTTAATAATGGTTCAATTACCATTGTGGAAGAAGAAGGTACAGACAACTTCGGTAATAACAACAACGCACCTGGAACTTTAGAAGGTTTACGTCGGGCAGATGCAGCCATTGGTGTGGCAATGAAGTTCATTGAGAAGCATCCTAACACCTTGATGGTAACTGCTGCTGATAGCGATGCTGGTGGTTTACAAGTAGTAGATCCCCGCACTCCTGAAGTAAATCTCGGCAACATTAACAACAACCCCACCACAGAAAACCGTAACGTACCATTAGACGGTCAAACTGGAGCTAACACCTTACCTTTTGTCGCTGCTCCCGATGCTAATGGTGATGTATTCAATTTTGGTATTGCCTGGGCTGGTACACCTGACTTTAGCGGTTCGATAGTTTCTAAAGCTCATGGTCTAAATGCAGATAAATTACCTGCAACATTAGACAATACCATGATTTATGAGTTGATGTATGAGACTCTATTTGATGTTGAGTTACCATCTCGGAATCCTGACCCCACACCAGCACCTCAAGCCACCAAACAAACCGGGAATGTGATTTTTATCCATCCAGATGGTACAAGTCCTTCCCACTACATGGCAGCCCGTAATATTGATCATGGTCCTGATGGTAGACTCAATTGGGATATGATGTCCAATGCTGGTGTATACCTGGGACACATGGAAAACCAGTTAACTGGTACTTCCAATGCCGGTGCTGTAACTCATGCCAATGGTGTTAAAGTCTTTAACGAGTCCTTTGGATTAAATGAAGATCAATCTATTGTCACTCCAGCTTCCGGCAAAGTTGGTTATACAATTTTAGAAGAAGCGATCGCTGCTGGTAAAGCTACAGCATTATTACAGTCTGGACACTTAGCAGAACCTGGTACTGCTGCTTTTGCGGCTGAAACTACCAACCGTTTAGGTGACAACATTCGCGCCCGGGATAAATACGCCGAGATTATAGAACAAACCATCCGCTCTGGTACAGATATCATCATGGGTGGTGGTGAGTTGTATATGTTACCTAAAGGTACAACAGGCTTCCACGTCACAGCAGAAATAGATGCTTCTGAACAGCGTGATGAACGTCGCCCCACCATTAATTTAATTGAACTATCTGAATCATTGGGTTATACGGTAGTTTACACCGAAGAGCAAATGAATCAGGTGGTAAATAGCCAAAACCCACCCACCAAGCTTTTAGGTGTATTTGCTGCCAGACATACCTTTGACGATCGCAGAGAAGAACAACTAGGACTGAATAGTTCTGATCCTCTCCCCCTATATGTAGCTACTGCGCCCACAGTGGCCGAGATGCTAGATGCGTCTTTGAAAATTCTCAGCCAAGACCCTGATGGCTTCTTTGTCGTAATTGAAGAAGAAGGTAGTGACAACTTTGCTAACAACAACAATGCTGTCGGTACTATTGAAGCTGTACGCCGGGCTGATGCAGCGATCGGTGTAGCAATGGATTATGTTAATAACCAAGATCCCAACACTTTGGTTATTACTGCTGCTGATAGTGATGCAGGTGGGATGCAAGTTTTCCAATTCGCACCTTACACCCGTCCTTCTGGCAACTCTACATCTACTCCTGCACTGGCAGATACTGAGCCTAGTGCGCCATTTATCCGCGTTAACCCAACTACAACCAATACCAATCAGGCAGTTTTAGATGGTATCAACGGCAGTACAGGTACAGAGGCAAATCCTTGGAGACCCTTCCCATCTGAAAATAGTATGGATGGAGAAATGGGTAATTTTGGTATTGCTTGGGTCGGTACTCCCGATTTCCCCGGTAGTATTGTTTCTAAAGCTTATGGGATGAATGCGGATAAATTACCCAGCACTCTGGATAACACCGAGATATATGACCTCATGTACCAAACTATGTTTGGTGTCACAGCAGAAGAGGCCGCAGCACAACAAGAAACCCAATTAGTTTCAGGAACTCCTGGTGCTGACACATTAATTGCGGGTGCAGCTAATACTACCTTTGATGGGATCAATGATACTGTGTTTACTGGTGCTGGTAATGATGAAGTAGACGCGCAATTTGCCACTTCTCCCATTGCTGGACGCAACCGGATCAATACTGGTAGTGGAGCAGATATCATCTATGTGAACAAGAGCGATCGCGCCTTTGGTAGCAGTGGTAATGATGAATTTGATGCTACCGATGCTCAAGGTGGAAACCGGATGTCTGGTGGCGCTGGCGATGATATTTTTTACCTCGGTATGGGCGATCGCGTCTTGGGTGGAGATGGTAATGATCAATTCTACGTCCAAGAGGGCGGCGGAAATTTAATTTCTGGTGGTGCAGGTGCGGATCAGTTCTGGATCGCCACTGCTGAGTTACCAGATGCGGCTAATACTATTGTTGATTTCCAACAAGGTATTGATGTGATTGGAGTTTTGGGTATTTCTTCAGATAGCTTGACTCTTAATGTTGTCAATGGCAATACTGAGATTGGCTTGCTTGGTCAAACCGTTGCTATTGTTAATGGTGTGACTGGTTTGAATGTTGCAATGGATTTTGCTTTTGTGTCTTAATGTCTGGGAATAAAAGAACCGCTCTAGACACAGAGAATGCAGAGAAATAAGTGTTAGTAGCAATGAACCAGGAAAATTCTTTCCTGGTTTTTTTTGTTTTGATATTGAACGCAGATAAACGCAGATTAATTTTATTCAGAATCTAATTCAATTGTCAAAGCCAACTGATATAATTTATTCCGAGAAACTGATATTTCTGTTGCTAATTGTCTACTCGCTTGGGAACGAGAAATACCTTGTTTCATCATGGCTAATAATTCTGCTTTTAGTTCTGCTTCTGTAATTTGTGGTTTGATTGGTGCTGTTCCTGCTACTAATAAGGTATATTCTCCTTGGGGTTCTTTTTGTTGGTAATGTGCGATCGCATCTGCTATTGTTCCTCGCCAAAATTCTTCATATAATTTAGTTATTTCTCGTGCTATAACTATTTGGTGATCGCTCCCCAAAATATCTGCCATATCTTGTAATGTATCCCGCAAACGATGGGGAGATTCATAAAAAACTAAAGTCCGCGATTCTGTTAATAATAATTCTAAATATTCCCGTCGCTGTTGACTTTTTGCAGGTAGAAAACCATCAAAAATAAACCTATTTGTTGGTAAGCCAGATGCACTTAAAGCCGTAATTACTGCACTTGCACCGGGAATAGGAACAACAGTGATACCGACATCAACACAAGCTTTAATTAACTCATATCCTGGATCAGAAATTCCTGGCATTCCTGCATCACTGACTAATGCGATCGCTTTACCAACTTGCAAATATTCCAATAATTCAGGAATACGACTATTGCGGTTATGTTCATGATAACTCATCTGCGGTGTTTGCACTTGAAAATGTTGTAACAATTTTCCTGTATGTCTAGTATCTTCTGCCGCAATTATATCCACAGCTTGTAAAATTCTTACAGCCCGAAAAGTCATATCTTCTAAATTGCCGATTGGTGTACCGACAATGTATAATGTTCCTGGTTTTGGTTCAGTTTGCATAATATTTTACATTAAATTTGTTCTCAAAATTTATTATTAAACAACACATCTCAATCCTCAGACAAAAGTTTTTCTGGTGTTTGTTTCCTAAAATATTATATAATTCATTCCATAAGTTTAACCAATTACTCATATTAATTACTAATGACTAAATCTGCCTTATTTGTCGGCTTAATTACCTTAGACTTAATTTACCTTGCCCAATCGCCGCCCAATAATAATCAAAAATTAGTTGCCACTGATTATACTGTAGCAGCCGGAGGACCAGCAACCAACGCATCTGTTACATTTAGTTACTTAGGGAATAAATCGCAAATTTTAGGTGTACTTGGATCACATCATATCACACAATTAATTACTACAGACTTAGCAAATTACCAAGTTACAATTATCGACTTAGATGCTAATAAACAAACATCACCACCAGTATCTTCAATTATTGTCACAGAAAGTACAGGAGAAAGGGCAGTAATTTCTATTAATGCTGTCAAAACCCAAGCTAATATTAACTCTCTCCCCCCTCATATATTAGAAAATGTTGATCTTGTTTTAATTGATGGACATCAAATGGTAATAAGTAAAATAATTGCTCAACAAGCTAAAATTAAAAATATACCAATTGTGATTGATGGAGGTAGCTGGAAACCAGGATTTGAAGAAATATTACCTTATGTAGATTATGCAATTTGTTCCGCTAATTTTTATCCTCCCAACTGTAAAAAAGAAGAAGATGTTTTTAACTATCTGCAAGCTTTGAAAATTCCTCACATCGCCATTACTCAAGGAGAAAAACCTATACAATATTTAAGTTCTGAAAAAAGAGGTTTTATCAATGTACCAAAAATTAAACCCCTGGATACATTAGGCGCAGGAGATATTTTTCACGGTGCTTTTTGTCATTATATTTTACAAACAAATTTCACAGCAGCGTTAGAACTAGCTGGTAAGATAGCAAGTAAAACGTGTAAATATTTTGGGACACGCTCATGGATGCAATGTGAAATTAGATTTTAAACAACAAATAAACAAAGTAAAAATAAGTTTCCCGCATCAAAAAAGGCAACTTCCTATTTAGACTTTGATAGCGAGTAGTAGGTGTAGAAGATGGGTGTGCATCTAACCCTAAATGTCTAGCCATCAAAACCGCACGTTTCAAATGCAAAGGATCACTAACAATGAGAAACTTTTTAAATGGATAAACAGCAACTACTTCAGAAGCATTTTGCAGATTTTGGTAAGTGGTTCGAGAAGTAGTTTCCATGAGAATATCAGATGTTTTCACGCCCTTATTAACAGCATAGCGTTTACCAACTATTGCTTCTGCTAGTTCATCACCAGAACCCACTCCCCCAGTAAAAATGAGAGTGCCAACATGGTCATTTTTATATAGAGTAATAGCGTGGTTAATACGTTCTTGAAACACAGGAGATGGTTTTTCTCCCCAAACAGCTGCACCGAGAATAATTGCTGCATCTGCCTGAATATGAGTATGATTGTTACCATAAAAATATATACTAGTAGCTGTAGAGGCGATCGCCATAACCAAACTAGAAACTAAACCAATAACAACCCAAAATAACTTATTTTGTGTAAATTGATTGTACCTTGGCGCGATTACGCCTTTGCGTGAGCTTTTCATAACATCTATAACTTGACTAAAACCAAAAAAAATGCCAAACTTAGAAGAAATATTAAAAATTACCCGTGAAGTAGGTTGGGGTGCAGCTAAGTTATTAAGGTCTTATTATCATGGAACTGCCCAATATCCGAACTTAGATATACAATATAAACAGAATGAGCCTGTTACCGTTGCTGATGTAGCTGTTAGCGAATATATTCTATCTCATCTACAAAAAGCTTGCGGTGATGAAGATTTTGGTTATATCAGCGAAGAAACCTTTAAATCTCAACAAGGTAAAAATTCTGCCGAGTTGGTGTGGATAATTGATCCTTTAGATGGTACAAGAGACTTTATTGATAAAACCGGGGAATATGCGATTCACATTGCTTTAGTGCAAGATACACGCCCAGTTTTAGCAGTAGTAGCAATACCAGAAGCGGAGAAGTTATACTATGCTATAAAAGGTGGTGGGACTTTTGTAGAAACAGCTAATGGTTCTGTTCCCTTGAAAGTTGCTGCTGATAGACCTATAGAAGATTTAACCTTAGTTGTCAGTCGTTCTCATCGCAATGAACGGTTAGAGTATTTACTAAAAAATCTACCTTGTCAGAATCAAAAAGCGATTGGTAGTGTAGGTTGTAAAGTTACTGCTATTGTTGAACAACAGGCAGATATTTACATTTCCCTGTCTGGGAAATCAGCACCCAAAGATTGGGATATGGCAGCACCTGAACTAATTTTAACGGAAGCTGGTGGTAAATTTACTCACTTTGACGGTAGTCCCTTAACATATAATACTGGCGATATCAATCAATGGGGTGGTTTACTAGCTAGTAGTTCTCAAGATCATGAAATTCTGTGTCAGAAAGCAGAACAAGCCTTAACAGAGTTTGTGGGTTAAAACCTCTGATGTTATGATGGAGTATCATCCAAGATTATTTACCAAGATAATTTTTTATGATATGGTTAAAAACCACCTTAGTTCAAGAAAGTAGTAATTCCTAAAATCTGTTAGCTTTCAGCCTCATAGCCTCAATTTATCGGAAAATACTCGTAGGCAGTTGCGTCAAGAGTAATATCGGAGGTGATCACTAAGAAGCCAATAATTTGTAGATGATCAAGTCATCTGGCAGTATTAGTAAACTTTCCCATATTTAACTCGAGCTAAGTCTATAAGTTATTCTAGAAATGTTACTCGTTATGAGTTCATTGATATTCAAAGGCCGTGCTATACTTACGGCTATAAGGATTATTTTCGGTTGAGTAAGTCGTTTTAATTTCTTTTAAATGCGTCTCTCCGAATCTAAATCTCTACATTCTCTGGTTTGGGAGACCATCCATCTATGTCGATTTACGTTGGAAATTTGTCCTATCAAGTTACAGAAGAAGACCTGAAACAGGCTTTTGCTGAGTACGGGACAGTTAGTCGTGTGCAGTTACCTACTGATAGGGAAACAGGCCGTCCACGTGGTTTTGCTTTCGTGGAAATGGAGTCTGAAGATCAAGAAACAGCAGCTATTACAGCACTTGATGGCGCTGAATGGATGGGACGTGATTTAAAAGTGAATAAGGCTAAACCCCGTGAAGAAAGAAGTTCTTCTCCTCGCGGTGGTTATAGTGGCGGTGGTCGTCCCAGTGGTGGTGGTGGTCGCCGTTATTAATCCTGTTTCTGCAAAATTTTTAAATCTAGAGTCTCCAGCAGATACAACCAACGGTTATATTCTGCTGAGATATTTTTTTACTCTAGTTTGTATTTATTAAACCACAAAAGGAGGAATAGTAATGACACAAGTAGTTTTAGGTGAAAATGAAGGTATTGAATCAGCTTTACGGAGATTTAAGCGTGAAGTTTCCAAAGCTGGAATTTTCCAAGATATGCGGAAGAATCGCCATTTTGAGACACCTTTAGAAAAAGAGAAGCGTAAAGCAATCGCTAGACACAAGCAACGTCGTCAACAACGTTCTCGCTTCAAGTAATCATTCCAGACAGATTGACATACTCCCCACCCCAGCCTAAAGGCGTGGGGATTCTGGGTTTAAATAGCAATTGCTGACTCCCACCAGTCTAACATCACCTAACCTCTTCGAGTTGATGCACCAACAATTAGAATATTTATAGCGGCGGTTTCATCACGTCCATTAACGGAATTACAAGATGGACAAAACGCCATTGTCTAACAGATAAATCCAGTTTTTCTAAAATATGCCCACAATGAGAACAAGTTTTACTAGATGGATACCATTTATCTATATAAACAACTTGTTTATTTTTGTTTTTAGCTACCCATTCTAGTATTTAGTTTAAATAACACAAATATAGTCAAAAAATAGTTTTAAATCATTTAGAAACTTTAGGATGTAAAGCCATAGTCTCTAAGAGGTTGTTTGAAAAGTCTAATTTATTACAGTCCTGGCGACTAGAAGTCGCGGCTATACAAACTAAACCCGCCTGCGCGGGTTAAAAAGACCACTTTTTCATTAGTCCACGGAGGTGGACTTTGCCTGTGTATTAGCGTATCCCTAACGGGAGCCGGAGGCATCTTTATATTCGCCCAAAACTTTTCAAACATCCTCTAATAGTCCAAATTGCAAATGTCAAAACCAAAACTAATATAACAATAGCTATATCCACCACCAGCTATATTTAAACTTACACCCCCTGATGTGAACATTATGGTTGTTACTACTTCGACTACCAAGATCACCTGGGAACTCCTACCCGAAGATTTCATTTTAGACGATGAACCTGTGGATAATGTTAACCAACCCAGTTTAGCAGCAGCATTAACCGAAAGCCTAGAACTCGCTGGTAAACTGCCAGAAACAGCTTTAGCTACAACGAATTACGGCATTTGTGCCACCGTTAATAGCAAATTTGTCATCAAAGCACCTGATTGGGCTTTCGTGCCACAAATTACAGTGCCTAGAGAGCAAATTCAACGCAGTTACACCCCCCACAAACAAGGACAAATTCCTACAGTGGTAATGGAATTTCTTTCTGATACAGAAGGAAGTGAATATTCCAGTAAACGCACCTATCCCCCAGGAAAATGGTTTTTTTATGAACAAATTTTACAAGTTCCTAACTACATCATTTTCCAACCAGAAACTGGAGAATTAGAAGTACATCAACTAGATAAAGGACAATATAAATTACGCTCAGATAACGAAAATCAGCGTTATTGGTTAGCGGAAATGCAATTATTTATAGGTGTTTGGCAAGGAAAGCGCGAAAACCGTCAAGGTTACTGGTTACGCTGGTGGGATCAAAACGGTAATTTGTTGCTTTGGGGTTCTGAGTTAGTGCAGCAAGAACGACAAGAAAAAGAAGCCGCATTAAAACGCCTTGAAGAATTAGAAAAATGCCTCCGAGATGCTGGCATTTCTGGTTAAATTTGTTCACAGAAATTCAAGAATATTAAATCCCCAACTTCTACAAAAAGTAGGGGATTTTTTATTTTTTAATCAATCATTAACACTTTTTTGAATCCTACAGCTAATTTAGATACAGAAGAGCATCCAATTAGATATTATGCTACTTTGTGGTTAGGAAGACAATCATGAGCATCATTATTTAAATTTAAGTTTTTCCACCATCTTTGATTTCTTAACAATTATTTAGTTGTCAAAGTAAACTATGATTTTCAATATTGAATAAGAATTTTAACTTTGAGATTTAACAAAAGTTGGTAAGTGCAAATATACCGACTAACCTGACAAACCAAAGTTATTGCGTAAATCCTGAAAACATCATTTTTACAACTTCAACAGGATAAACATGACTATTCCTCTACGAAAATACGCTCCATCCAGTCAAAACCAAAGAGTTAAAAGTTTTGAAATTCCTGGAGAAGAACAACCCAGAATTTACACCACAGAAGGAACTCCTGACACCGCAGAAATTGATCAGTTAGTTTGGGCTGCATATCGTCAAATTTTTAACGAACAACAAATTTTAGTTAGCAACCGTCAGTTAACTCTAGAATCCCAATTAAAACACAAAAGTATTACTGTTAGGGATTTTATTCGGGGATTGTTATTATCTGAAACATTCCGCTTACGCAACTACGACACAAACAACAATTATCGCTTCGTAGAAATGTGTATCCAAAGAGTTTTAGGACGGAATGTTTACAGTAAACAAGAAACAATGGCATGGTCTATAATTCTGGGTACAAAAGGAAGACAAGGTTTCATTGATGCACTCCTCAATAGTGAAGAATTTCAAAGCAATTTTGGTGATAATACTGTTCCCTATCAACGGCGAAGAATTATTGCTCAACATAGTATGGGAGAGTTACCTTTTAGCCAATTTCCTCGTTATGATCAATACCATCGTCAACAACTAGAGAACTTAGGATATTTCCAAGCTAAAGCACCTATAGGATATTGGTGGAATCAGCACAAACCTCCTTACAATCCAGTTTCCCTATTGATTTCATCACCTCTTTTGTTCATAGAACATCTCGTCTTTTTTGCCTTCATAGTTTATGTAATTCTCTCCTATTATGGTTTAGTTAACTTGTAATATTACCTGTCATTAAACAGGGAACAGGGAACAGGGAACAGGGAACAGATAATTACTTATTATTTCTTCGCTCTCTTCACTGTCACCTGTCACCTCCTCCAGTCTAACTTACCATCTCTTGCTCTTCACGCCATAATTGATATAACCGATTTGCCGGAATTGTCATATACAAAATATCTCCCGCACTCAGGTTAGTATCTAACAAATCCCAACCGTGTAAAGTTTGGTGATTTGTCTCTACATATAAAGGCACAAAATCGGCATATCTAGCTACATCTTTTACCCATTGACCACAAAAAGGATGGTTAGGAGTAATCAAAGTTGCAAAAGCAACCCATAAATTATCAGCGATAATACCATTACCAATAATTCTACCTCCCAGGGCAGCAGCAGCAAAAGCCGGTGCTGCTAATTCTGCTGGACTTAATACAGCTTCAAAATCAAATACTTGTTGTGCCATCCCAGCAAAATCAGGATCAGCGTAATGAACAATAACAGGAATTTTCGGTGTTAAACCTTTGGCTTTAAGGGCAATTTCTAAATTAGTAGCATCGTTATTAGTAACAGCTAAAACTGCGGCGGCGGTATCTATATTACTTGTTTGTAGAGTTGTGCGGAAACTTGCATCTGCAAGAATTACAGGAATACTCATTCCTCTAGCTGTGTTGACAAATCTATTATTAGGATCGGTTTCAATTACTACTACTTCATGGCCACCAGCGTGAAGTTGCTGAATAATTCTAATGCCAATACCACTTAAACCACAGACAATATAATGATTACGTTGGGGAATTCTGGCTGCATCCCAAAATTGTTTGAGGCGAGTTCCTAAGACAAAATCGGTAATCATAGCATACCAAATACCAAAGACTACTGCTCCAACCAGCATCATGAAAACGGTAAATAATTTAATGCTATTGGGTGCGTTTTCTACTACTTTGTCATTACCACCAGCACCTGTAATCATGCCAACAGCAAAATATAAAGCATCAACAAATGAGATATTTAATTTAGCTGAAACAAAGGTGAATGTAGCTAGTAGAATAATTACTACCAGCGCCATAGCCATTACTAGAACTGATCTGGCGTGTTTCTGAAACTGCCTGATACTTGTGAAGATTTTGAATAGTTTTCTTCCCCATGATTTGCGTGAGTTATTAATGCGGGGTTGAGTACCAATAATTAGGCGATCGCCAACTTTTAAACGTTGTTCTGCTAATACTGCTGTTACTAGATTTATCTTCCCAACTACAGGTAGATAATAAATCAACATCCGTGACTTATCTTCCCACAAATCACTGATTTTTCTACCTCTCCAATTATGATCTTCATGAATATATTCTTCCTGAATTGGCCAAGTCTGATCAAATAATTTAATTTGTCCAATTGCTTGATTTCCCAAAGCTGCAAAAGTAAATACTGGTGCAGCCAAACCGACAACACTCATACTTAAATGGTCTATCAGAGTGTGGTCTAAACGTTCACCCAAATTTATATTATAAAAACGGTTAATAATCCGAATGTGAGGATTTAATACCCGCGCTTGCATCATAATTGACAAATTTATGGCATCATCAGAACCAGCAATCACTAAAGTATGTGCCTGTTGAATCCCTGCTGCTTGCAAGGTAGAAGCTGCACATAATTCACCAACAATTACATCTCCCGTAGCTTCTCCAGGTATAGGTTTGCGATGAATACCAACAACCAACGCACCCTGTTGTCTCAGCAGACGAAAGATTTTATATCCGGTACGTCCTAAGCCGCAAACAATAATTCGAGGTTTCATGAAACAGCAGCATAATTGTAAGAATTCAGGAGTCAGAAGGGGCGAACGGCCGTTCGCCTGTACAGGAGTCAGGAGTAAAATTCTCTTGGTTTAAAGCTTTGTCACTAGATTATTTACTTCATTTACCCGCAATACCCTGTATTGATCTCTATTTTTGCCTGATTTCTCTAAATAGAATTGTAACTGAACACACGATATATCCTGTGGGTAATTAAAAATTAACAATGAAGGGTTAAACCCCTCATACTAGAAATGTTCATGTTGCATGATAAACTTATTTTTAAATCTGTTATCAACTCATAAATCAAGTGTGTTAAAAGCCCTGGAAATCGAATGCTAATGCCGATGATGGGTCTTACCCCCCAGTGATTTACTAACAGTCTCTTTGTTTTTACCTGGTACTTTTGCCAGTGGTATGAACAAAAATTGCTCAAGTCAAATGTTAGCAATGAACAATAAAAAATTTTTAGAAAAATGCCAATTTGGCAACCACAGGCAAATGAAGCAAGTTAAATTAAATGAGACAAACGAAAGCAAGGCAGTTGCTCAAAGGTTAAATAAATTAGCTTCAAGCTCCTGTTATGTTTGTCAGACAATTAAATAGAATGAAAGTTTGCTGCAAGAGGGACAATCACTGAGTAGAGACGTTATCGTTAAAGTTTAAATTACCCCCCTAATTAACGATTGGCGTTATGTGTATATTCCTGAATCGCTTCAGCAGCAAATAGTAGAGTGGGAGAGAACGGCGCTTGATAATGCCTCCTCCCACTCTCTTTTTGTGGTGATAAATTTAAACTTAATGTACCCATAAGATCATCTAACAACCACTCATTAAACATCAAACTTTGAGGATATAGATCCCCTGTTTATTGATGAAATCAGGGATCTGGGTATTAGGTTTTAAGTTGATTTTAATTTTCTGAAGTTTCCTGAAAAAATTTCTTCAGAATAGTTATGCTGTGTTCTCCATCCGCAGTAGTGGCCGTCATCAGATAGTTAAGTAAACGATCTGAGAAGGGAACGCGTAAATGAAAAGTACCATCAGATTGGACTTTAATCCTATGACCAGCAACAGTCACGTTTGCACCTGGTTCTGTTGAACCATGAATAACTAGCTCAGTATCTGCGATGAACCAGAAGTCTGTCCCTGGACGATTGAAGATACGAACTTTACCAGAACGAGCTATGCACAACCAACTATTATTATCAGTGAGATAACCAATTTCAGTCATGTAGTCACGATTGCTTGTGGGAATAGCTACATAAGAATCGCATACTGCTTCCTCACATTCATATTGCTGTACTAGATGGGGAATTTGATAACTGAGATCAATATCAGTGGTATCATAGAGTCGCACTGCCAAAAAAGTCCCTTTTTGTTTCCTGACTGCTTCTTTCTGAATTTCAGAAACATACCAAGAAACATAAGCCCATTTGGGAGTACGAGGTGTGAAGACAATACTACTGTCTCCTCTCATATCTGACCAACTAACAACTCCTGTAGTCTGAGTTTGCGTCTTTGTTTCTAATGAGGAATGTTCTGGAATGCCATCAGGGCTAAATATTTTTTCTGTCTTTGCGTCTATCTCTAAGGTTGTCTCCTTAATCGTTGTTTCTGGAAGATGAGATGAAATAGATAAGTCGGAAGAGAGTTCTTCTGCTAAATCAAACTTGAGTTCAGCCTCATCTGCTAAGGTATTGAAGACTTCTTCTAGCTGATTGAGTAAATCAGGTAATGAATTTTTGGCTTCATCTGTAATCAGTTCTGCATCTAATTCTTCTTCGTCTGGTGTCAATCCCAGTAATTCTGATAGAGAAGTGCTGGATTCTTCATGAGAAGTTTCTGTATAAAAGTGCGTTGATTTCAACACTGAAGTGCTAGATTCAGATTCGGTTGCATTTGTCAGCACATCTAGTAATTCTGATAGAGAAGTGTTAGATTCAGGTTCGGTTAAATTTGCCGGCACACCTAGTAATTCTGACAGGGATATGGCTGAATTTTGAGTGGAAGACTCTACTGATTCATCTAGTAATTCTGACAGGGATATGGTCGAATTCTGAGTGGAAGACTCTACTGATTCATCTAGTAATTCTAATAGAGAAGTGGTTAACTCATCTATTGGGAGTTCTAAATTATTGAATGTTATTTCGGGAACGTTGGGAACTGAGGGATAGGAGGTATTAACAACAGCTACTGGTGCTTCTATATCCCATACAACTTCCCCACAATCTAGATAAATAATTTGAGCCGCAATATCAAGATTATTGGCAATTTCTGTGTCTGCGGTTGTGTCTTTTGCCGTTACTATTTTTGCATTGTCAGCTAAAACTTCTCTTTCTGTTACATTGATATTGTGATGCGATTGAGATTTGCCGTTAGTGAGTGCAGTATTATTAACCGGGGAAATAATGTTGTATTCGTCGGGGTCTGCTGGTTTTAGTTCCGTAATTGATGGGCTTAGAGTTGATGTTTTCAGTGGAGCTATTTGTTGATTTGCTGATTGTTGTTTTTTCTTCAACCACCAAGTAAAAAAGCTTCCTATACCAACCGTTGGGAATAAAGATAAGACAATCAACAATGCTGTATTTCTCTCTTCAAAAGGATTTACAAGCTGCTGATTACCAGAATTATTTGTGGTAGGTAAGGTTTCTGTTTGTGCAGGAGTTGCTACAGATTGAGCCTTTGGTGTGGAACTTGTTGCAGTTTCTACAGTAAGATTTTGCAATGCACTAGCAGCGATCGCCGATGCTTCCGCGTCTCTAGCTGATTCTATCGCTTTCTGTCCTATAGGTGCGGTGGTAAAACCAAGAAAACTAGCTACTGCTGGGCTAGGATTTTGCCTATAAACGTAAACTAAAGGCTGGGAAAAGGGATATTGGGAATTATCTGGTGTGATATTCTGGATTTTGAGAATTCGCACATCAGGTAGCTTTGATACTTGATTAGCTGTGACATAGCTAATGCCGTCTGTACCTAATTCTTTGATAATTTGGACAGTTTTATCTTCAGCTACTTGAGTAGCGTTAGCACCAGTTGAAAATTCACCAGACTGAAAGACTGGATAATCACGTAAGGAATTACGAATATCGCTGGTTGGGGAGCGATCAATAAATCGAATTTTACCAGGTTGACCTCCTAGTTCTGACCAATCAGTAATTTCACCCCGAAAAATCTGGGCAAATTTTTTACTAGTCAAATTGCCTGGGAAAGAGTTGTTTATACCAACAATGATGGCTATTTTTTCTCTGTGTAAGCGAATTTGCTCTAGACCTTGAGATTTTTCTGCTGGGGTGAGTTGACGAGCGATCGCAGCTATATCAATTTTGCCATCAAGCAAAGCTGTAATTGCCGCATCAGTACCATTAACCCCAATTTCAACCTGTGTACCAGAGAACTGTTTTTCAAAGTTATCTTTGAGGCTTTGGTTGATCATAATCAAACTCATGGAACCATCAAGCCGCACTTTAGTGCCACTTTCCACTGTTTGCGGTAGTGGGAAAGTCAGAACATTAGGTGTTGATTCTGCGAGAACAGGTACTGATGCTAAGAAATTTGCTGCCAGTGAGGTGGTAGCTAAGGCCAGTGATAAGGCCAGATGAACAATTACACTATCGTTTTTCTCTTGTTTCCACATACGCCCCTTATGAAGGTAAAATAAATAGTCAAACGGGCCAGTTCTCAAGATGTTTTTTTTTACAGAGGAGACGGGCTAATTATACATCCTTGGTTATGTTTATCCCTAGTAACTTCAGTTACTTAAATAAATATATACTGTTTTGTTACTGAGCTATTATAACAGTAGTATTTGGGACTTCCAAAAAATAAATTATCCCGGATTGACTAACCGCTCCAGGCGCAGAGAAGCCAGTGCGTTGGTGAAGCAGTCCGGTCTTGGGGGTTTCCCGACTTGTTAGCGAAGCTCCTCTGAAAGAGGCAGCAACTGGCGCGACGCAGAGGAATAAGGGTTTGAGAGATTTTTTGCGTTAGGTGGTTGAGTGTTTTTTTATTTGAAAGTCCCTTACCTACTTGTATGCTTTTGGGCATTTATATTAGGTTGTTGAAAACTGTCAGTTTCTGCAAGTTCTTGCTGCGGTAAGTTAGAAGGAATTCTGTCTTTAACTTCATCAATAGAGGTGCGTTCATTATTCAATATATCTTCATTTTTCTCTGAGGCAGATAATAAAGATATATCAATCAAAGGTAATATGATTTTTACCGTTGTACCTTGATGTAAACCCAAACTTTCCAAGGTAATTTTTCCTCCCATCAGTTCGATTAAATTGCGGGAAATTGCCAATCCCAGTCCAGTACCTTCAAACTTACGTGTGGTTGTACCATCGATCATGACAAAGGGACGAAATAGTTTATGTTGTTGGTCGGGATCAATGCCTATACCTGTATCATGCACAGAAACAATAACATAAGGTTTGCCATTCTGTTCTTGAATTTTGGTACTAATAATGATGCTACCTTGATCAGTGAACTTAGTCGCATTACCAATAATATTAATTAGGACTTGTTTGAGTTTTACTTCATCTGCCTTGACTGGGATGATTTCATTACCTAGATCACATTTTAATTGTAATCCTTTTTGTTGGACGTTAACTGATTGTAAGTTAATGACTTCTAATAGCAATTGGCGCAATTCTAGAGGTGAGATTATTACCGAGAGTTTACCCGCTTCAATTTTAGAAATATCGAGTAAATCATTAATAATACCTAATAAGTGAATTGCTGTTTCGTCGGCTCGTTGGAGAAATTCTAATTCTTCTTCTCTGTCATCACATAAACCATCTCTAACTAAACGCACACAGTTAATAATAATATTCAGTGGGTTTCTCAATTCATGGGAAGTTGTGGCTAAAAACTGACTTTTGACAATGTTAGCTGATTTGGCTTCTTTCCAAGCTATTTCTAGTTCTTCTGCCCATGCTTTGAGTCTTTCAACCATTTGATCTATTGCTTGAGCTAATTGATTAAATTCCCGGATTTTAAAGTTACGGGGTACGGGTTGTGCAGCATGGTGACTATGAATATTTAAAGCGTAGTCTCTGAGTTCTTCTAGAGGACTTGCTAGGTAGGGCGCTAAATATAAAGATGCTAACAAACTTGCCCCAATTAAACCAACTGTTAAAGCAATGAGGATGAGTTTGATTTCATCTAAACCCTGCAGTGCATCTTTGACACTAGTGACAGCTAAGATCACCCATTTCTGTTGTTGCTGTTGTGTAATGGGATTAGAGATTGCTGTATAACCGGCGACTGATTCTTTACCATCGCTGAAATTAAAATTTATGGAATCATTATTTCCCTGAAGAGCATTTTTAATTACGCTTTGTAGTTGTTGAGCATCGGCATAATTTTTAATATTAGTTCCTACCGTTTCCGGTGATGGATGTGCCAAAATAGTACCATCTTCAGCAATAACTACTAAAGAACCTATGAACGAGCCTTGTTTATTTTCTAATTTATGCAATGTAGTTTTGATAATTAAGGCATAAGCTAAATTTCCTCGTTGATTATAAACTGGGGCTGATAACAGCAATTGCAGTTGATTTTCCGGATTACGTTTACCAGTTGTCCCTGGTTTTGGTGGTAAAATAGCTGTAATTTTAATTTCATCATTGGTAAATGATAATTCTTGTTCTGTAATAGTCTTATCACCACAACTACTAACAATAATTGGATTTATGCGATTATTTTTTTGCAGGTGCTTCAGTTGAATACAATCAATTTTGTTAGGTAATTCTTGGGCTAATTGAGTGATAAATTTTTCAGCTTTAGTTGCTGAACCAGACTGAATTGCTCTTGTTTGACTGGCACTCAGTAAATTTGTTTTCAGTGCGGCGATCGCATCACTGATTTTTTCACCTTTATTGATAGCACTATCTGTTAAGTTTTGCCGAGCCGTGTTCAACAAACTAGAACGCGCCTTATTAAGTGCTACCATTTCCCCAGTCAATAAAACTGGGACAAATACCAGTAATATTCTGGTTACTAAAATTCGTCGAAAGGATGATTGACGGGAATTAGCCATCGAGTGTCTCACTTCTTATCTGCAAACCACAATAATCAAGATATGCAATTAGAATAACTAAATGAGACATTTTATAAAGTGATGGAAATTTGATGGGAATTTGTGAAAAGTATCAAATTGTAATTTGGTAAAAAGAAATTAAAGATCCTAAATTTCTGAGATCGTAGATGTAGTAACAATTGGTGTGGCATATTGATCCAGACAGAGGTGAAATTGATAAAACATGAAGCAACATCGTCCTCATCCCACAGTGGGTTTGAACATGAGTGCAGATGGCAAGATAGGTGATTTGGTGCGATGCCTGCTCGGTTTGGCTCAGGGGTTGATAAAGCCTACCTGGAAAAACAAATCGCTGGCTTTGATGCAGTTTTATTTGGTGCTAGAACCCTCCGTGTCTACGGTACAACACTTACCGTATCACATCCAATATTGCTGCAACAGAGAAAACAGAAAATAAATCTCTCCAGCCGGTTCATATAGTGTTTTCGAGTTCTGGAAGCCTAAATCCGGATATTAAACGCTAGTTGCTTACCACTACAGAAGGGTGTAATTTTAGCATTCAGCAGTCAACAGTCAGCAGTAAAACCATATTGGGAGGTTATATTACATTCAAGGTAAGTATTCAGTTATAGCAATCGTTATACCCAGATCCCCGACTTCTAAGATCAATTTATCATTTATGGACACAATACACAAAAGAAGTCGGGGATCTTATCGCCTCACCTGAATCCTTACCATTCAAGTTATGTTTAATTATGTTGACCTACTTGCATCAAATACAAATATTATTGATAACCACACGATGGTAAAACAAATCAAATCTAACTATTCTGTAGTTTGGACTCATACAATTGCTGAAGTTCCTCAAGCCGCTTGGGATGCTTTGGCGATGCCACTCAAAACCCCGTTCTTGGAATGGGACTGGCTGAATAATATGGAAACTTCTCATAGTGCTACAGCAAACGCAGGTTGGTTGCCAAATCACTTGACGCTATGGCGAGATAGAACGTTAATTGCTGCTGCCCCACTTTATCTAAAAGGGCATAGTCAGGGTGAATTTGTGTTTGATCATCAGTGGGCTGATTTAGCTGCTCGGATCGGTGTAGAATATTATCCCAAAATGTTGGGAATGTCGCCATTTACCCCGGCGGAAGGCTATCGCTTTTTAATTGCATCTGGGGAAGATGAAGAAGAAATTACCGCCATGATGGTACATGAGATTGATACTTTTTGTCTCAAACATGGTATTTCTGGTTGTCATTTTCTGTATGTTGATCCCCAATGGCGGCCTATCTTAGAAAGACAAGGTTTTACCAGTTGGTTACACCATAGTTATATTTGGGAAAATGCTGATTTTCAAACTTTTGATGATTATTTAGTAGTTTTCAATGCAAATCAAAGACGGAATATTAAACGGGAACGTAAGGCTGTAGAAAAGGCTGGTTTACGACTGCAAGCAGTCACTGGTGAAGAGATTCCTAAGTCGCTGTTTCCGTTGATGTATGATTTTTATGCTGATACTTGCGATAAGTTCGGCTGGTGGGGTAGTAAGTATCTGACAAAGCGATTTTTTGAGCAACTTTACCATAATTATCGTCATCGGGTCGTATTTTTCGCTGCTTATCATCAGGAAGATCAGCATCGACCTGTGGGGATGTCCTTTTGTTTATTTAAGGATGATAGGTTATATGGCCGCTATTGGGGAAGTTTCCAAGAAATAGATTGCTTACATTTTGATGCTTGCTATTATGCACCGATTGAGTGGGCGATCTCTCACGGTATTCAAAGTTTTGATCCCGGTGCAGGAGGCAGACACAAGAAACGGCGCGGTTTTCCAGCTAAACCTAATCACAGTCTGCACCGATTTTACAATCATCGTTTAGGACAAATTTTGCGTCCTTATATCCTAGAGGTGAATGAAATGGAAGAGGAAGAAATGAAGGAAATTAATGCAGAGTTACCTTTTAGTCAAGATCATGGTTAAAAAAGGTAGCTAAAGAATTACACTTGAGTTGTAATGTAAACAACTGTGGAAATAATTTCTTTTTTTTAGCATGAGTATGGATTTAATAATTGATGATTTAACGGCGATTGATGATAAACTTTCTCAGCGTCATATTGACCTTGATCCGAATGGTTATTTTATTATTTACATCGACAAAAATGAACGGTTAATTTATGCCAAGCATTTTACAAATGTAATTGATGAACGTGGTTTGGCTGTAGATCCAGAAACAGGTAAGGTGATTCCAGCACGGGGTAAAGTAGAAAGAACTAACACTACAGTATTTAGCGGCCGGACTGCTAAAGAGTTATGTGTGCAGATTTTTGAACAAACTCAACCTTGTCCCGTTAGTTTTCTAGATCATGCGGCTTATTTGGGGCGGGAATTTGTCCGGGCTGAATTGGCTTTGGTGACAGAGAAGGAGTACGTACAGGATTAGGGGTTGGGGACTGGGGACTGGGGACTGGGGACTGGGGACTGGGTACTGGGTACTAGGAAAAATTTATTTACCTAATTCCTAATCCCTAATCCCCAAATCACCTATCTACGCCTCATTTGAAGGTTGATTGATTTGATAAATGTAGTAAGTTGCCATTGGGATGACAGTGGCAGCAATTAACAGTCCTACTACCCAAGCGGTGGAATTACCCTTGTTTTTGTCGGTGTCTTCCGCTTTGGTAAATGTTCCTTCTACTTGTATGGTTTGTTTTTCTTCAGGTGGACCGGGATCGGGTTTACCGGAGATGACAGCAACTAAGCGATCGCGCACGTCTAATAATCCTTGGTTATATTTATTACCAGCCCGTAATGCCGCACCTAGTGTTGCTTCGGTGACACTATTAGCTATTTCATCAGTCAAAAGAGATTTAACTTGATCCCCACTAATAATAGTCGCGCCATTGGTAAGAGTATCAATTACCAAAATAGCTTGATTTGCTTGCGCTTCTGCTGTAGGAAACCATTTAGTAAATAGTCCTTTGGCGAAACTTGCCGGTGTTTCTCCATAGTCAAAACGGTGAATAGTCACAATTCTGACTTCGTTACCAGTTTCCTGGGCCAAGTCTTTGAAAGCACTGCTAATTTGACCTTCATTGAAACGGCTAATAACGTCACCTTCATCCACAACCCAGGTATCTGGTGTCAGATTGGGTATTTGATATACACCTGTAGCAAAAGCTGGTGTGGCAAAGACAGAAATAGCCATCATCATCATTACCAATACAGGTAAAATGAGACGGGTGAGGTATGTGTGACTACTAAATAATTGCTTGAGTAGCTGTTTCATGAAATGAATCCTAAGACACTCTAGCAATCAAAATACTACAGAACCTATATCAAAAGCATCTCATCCCAGGATAATTCTCTGTTGTTTGCGCTCAAAGTAACTTTACAACCATGACAATCATCTTAACCAATGATGACGGCATCGACGCACCAGGTATTCAAGCCTTACTAAAAGCGATAAACAGCAAAAATGTAATTATCGCTGCACCATTAGAACATCAGTCTGGTTGTGGACATCAAGTAACAACAGATGCACCAATTAAACTACAACGCCGTTCTGAATTTGAGTATGCTATTGCTGGTACTCCCGCAGATTGCGTGAGAATTGCAACTACACAAATTTGTACAGATGTCAAATTTGTGCTTTCAGGAATTAATGCTGGTGGTAATTTGGGTGTTGATGCGTATATTTCCGGTACTGTCGCTGCTGTCAGAGAAGCTGCAATGCACGGTATTCCCGGAATTGCCATTTCTCAATATCGCAAAGGGAAACTAGATTACAATTGGGATTTAGCTGCTAAATGGACATCAGATATAATAGCAGATTTACTGAAATTACCTTTAGTAAGTGGTAGCTTTTGGAATGTTAATTTACCCCATCTTCTACCAGAAGATGCTGATCCTGAAGTTGTCTTTTGTGAACCTTGTACCAAACCTTTACCTGTTAATTATCGAATAGATGGCGATAATTTTTATTATGCAGGTGAATATGGTAAACGCGATCGTACTCCTGGGAGTGATGTAGATATATGTTTTTCTGGTAATATTGCGATTACTCAGTTAAAAG
>NZ_JAYGHA010000016.1:28445-58764 GCF_034931405.1 Anabaena sp. UHCC 0451
CTTTGATGAAAAACTTCATGTTTCTTCATCTGCACTTTGCAGCAAAAACACGATTTTATCTACGGTTTTTGTCAATTGACTAATTTCTTGGATTGAATCTTTCTGAGTTTCAGCTAGGCTCTGCACAGCATCACAGAGAGCAAAAATTTGATAACCTTGCTGCTGTACTTGTTTTCCCTGAGACTCGACTTGTAAACTAAGAGCATCTAATCTTTGAGCCAGACGTTCAATAGTCTCGGTAGTAGAAAGTACGGCTTCACCGATTTGCTCAACAATAGATTCTAAGCGATTTATTTTAGCTTCTATTCCAGCGGAAATCATTTCTTGAGCGCCCCAATTTTGAGAAATCATCATAGTAATATGGTTAATATTCATCAAATAATTTCATGATCAGCAATAAACTATGTTAGTTGAAATTTGAAAATCAAACAAAAATACCATCCATAACAATGCTATTTGATTTGTGAACCTCAGAATGATTAAGGATTGGTAAAATTTATAACTAATGGGTATTTTGTAAGAATATTGACGTTCTTGTTAGAAATATTAGGGATTTTGGAAAAATTATACTAAGTGGGTAATTGTGCAGAATTATGTTAAGTTTTCTAACAACAATTACCAACTTAGTAGCCAAACTACCCTTGTGGTATTGTCTTGATTCTAGATTACTGCATTAGCCAAAAATACAATACCAATTGCACAAAAAGTTAACCCAATCCAGTGAATTGTTTTAGTTAATATTTGGTTACTTGCTTTATGGGTGATAATTTTGCCGATTTCTCTAGCGGACAAGACAATTGCTGTTTGAGTTAAGATGACACCAATCAGATATGCAGCTAGAGTAAGCATTTCTGCACCCATGATTGCTTGACTATCAGCATAACCGTGAGATAAACCAGCGATGACACTCAGTATGGCGCAAGCTAACCAGGTGATTGGGGTAGGTAAGACTAAAATTATACCAAATACTACAGTACAGATGGCGATCGCTGCGCTCGCCGTAGGCATCGCTATTTCTGCACCTGGTAAATTTAGTAAACTCAAATGTAGTAATTGTCCACAAAAGGCAGCAATCACAAAAAATATACCTATCCAAGCACCACGTACAAATCTAGCAGAGAGTAAACCAATAGCAACGATACTAATTAATCGATCTAAGCTAATAACTGGATCGGCGATACCCCAAATAAATCCTTCCCAACAGTTAGAAATTGTGTGTTCAATTGGCGCTCCACCTGACGAACTCAGCAGACTTATTAAGATTAAAGCAGCGATCGCTACTATGTAATTGTGCTGCTTGGAGGTGCGGTTCTCCTCAGAATTACCAGATGGTGATAAGACAATTTTGAACATAAAAATTATATCTCAATTTTTTCGTTTCGGTAATTTATATTACTCTAATCCTTAAAAAAATTAATGTTATCACATAGATTTATTAACAGGCTGTGAAAAGTCACAAAATGAGCAATTAAGCTGTTTATTCTTTGGTTATTGCTCAGTAGTAGTCACTGATTAGCTAAAATGGTAGAACAGAGTCAACAATAAGAGTGTAAAGTGTGGGAATAATTCATTTGCTACATAACAAAGCACTTTGAAAATAGACTATCAGTGTCATTTCCTAACACAGACCATTTTGCTAAATGTTAATTTAACCGGAATTAAACCTGAATTAAATTGTATGTCTTCTTCCAATCCCAAATCTGACAAACGCTTTGTTTACCAAGAATTTGGTAACGGTAGCTTACCCGCCTTAGAACGGGCTGTAGAACGCGGAATCCAAGATTTACCCCCAAATCAACAAAATGTGAGAGTACAAGCTACTCGTGCAGGACGCAAAGGTAAAACTGTGACAGTAATTACTGGGTTTCAAACCAAACCAGAAACTTTAGCTGCTTTATTAAAACAGTTAAAAAGCCAATGTGGTACAGGTGGAACTGTCAAAGAGAACGAAATTGAAATTCAAGGAGATCATAAACAGAAGATTTTAGAGATTTTGGTTAAGTTGGGTTACAAAGCCAAAATCAGCGGTGGTTAATAAGTGTGGTTTACCGTATCTTGATGATTTCAGGAATCTTATGGATCGACAGTGATGTTAATTGTAGAGATGTGGAATATTAACAGGAGGCTGAAATGGATTTAGTAAGGATTTTATGCGCGATTTTTCTGCCACCTTTAGGAGTATTTTTGCAGGTAGGTTTTGGGCTAGACTTTTGGATTAATATTGTCTTGACGTTATGCGGCTATCTTCCAGGTATTATCCACGCGGTTTGGATAATTGCGAAGAAGTAATGATTGCAGAGAGATAGGTGGTATTTTCCTATCTCTCTATTTATTTGTCTAACTTAAAGAATCTCACAAATATCCAGAATATGAAAGTAAAGTATCCCATTAATTTTCATAAAGGTCTAACTTTTGCAATCGTTTTGGGACTAATGGTTTTATACCATAATTTTACTCTTGGAGCTTGGGTTTATCTTGCGCTTCATGGTACTTATGGTTTTCTTTGGTTAATAAAAGATAGTATTTTTCCAGATAAGCAATGGGAGCAAGAAATTCCTAGTTTTATGGGAATTATTACCTTTTTACTACTGGGTTTATATTGGGTAGCACCATTTATTCTGATTAGTAGCGGTACTGTTCCACCTTTACCATTAATAGCTGCTGCTATTTCTTTGAATATTGTGGGTGTGTTTTTACATTTTAGCAGTGATGCCCAGAAATACTATACACTCAAGTACAAAACTGGACTAATTACAGAAGGTTTCTTTGCTAGATGTCGTAATACTAATTATTTGGGAGAAGTTTTGATTTATCTGGCATTTGCTATGTTAACTCAGCATTGGCTACCTTTTTTAATTTTGGGGTTATTTATAGCTATGATATTTGTTCCCAATATGCTCAAAAAAGATAAATCTCTATCTCGATATCCTGAGTTTGAGAAATATCAAGAAAATTCTGGTTTGCTGTTTCCTAAATTATGGATATCTAGGAATATTCAAGCAGAAAAAACCATATAATTTCACCTTCACCAAAGAGAGAGTTTTATGAACTACAAAGCAATGACATTGGCGGCTTTTTTGGGTATTTCTACACCTGGGATTATGGATGTGGTAATGACTCAACCTGCACTAGCACAGAGATACAATTATCCAGGGGGAACATTTGCTGATCAGGATTGGAAAGTAAGGTTGTCATTTAATAATAATGTCTATTACTATTATGGTGAAAATCGGCGTAATCCTAATTCTTATATTAGCTTGTCTGGTGCTGTGGCTTCAGGAACTAATGCCCGTCAAGTTTACACTTGGAATAATAATGGTTTGAAATATCAAATTACTTGGCGACCAAGTGACCCAGATTTTATTCGTTTAGAGGTAATTCAACCTAATGGTAAGGTGATTTTGAATCGGGTACTCAAAGCTATGAAAGATGCAGATTTGTAAAATTGGTAGATGGCTATCCTTTGCTGTTGAGATTTGTGGCGGCTTTATTAATAGAAGAATATCCCCAAGACCCAAATTTAAAAAGATTAGAAAGTTTAGGTTTGGGGAACTTGCAGCAGTTGTTAACAGATCCTCAAGTAGTGGATTCGCACCGTGGGCAAGAAATGGGGATAGAGTTGGTATTAGATGCCAGTTTTGAGCGGTTGAGTGATTTACAAAAAAGTTTATTACAAAATATCAGTGTTTATAGTCCTGCGGTTAATAGTGCTGCTGCTGTAGCTGTATGTCCAGGAAATTCAGAAACAGAGATTGAGAAAGAATTAAGAAATCTTGTCAAGCGTTCTTTTTTATCAGAAAAACTGATTGATGATTGCAGATGGTTTGAGTTTCAGCCTGTGGTGTGGGAATATGTGCGATATAAGGCTGGTGATCAGACAGAAGCACATCAAAAAGCTATTAATTATTATCAGTCAATTGCTAAACAATCAGGTTGGCAAACTAAAGATGATATCAAGGAATATTTAGAAATCTTTTATCATTTTTACCAGTTGGAAGATTATGACTCAGCTTTTGATATATTACAATTTTGCAATGAGTTTTTAAGTTTGCAGGGTTATTATACAGACAAATTGGAACTATATGGACAATTAGTTAGTAAATGGAAAGAAATGGGCGATATACACAATCATAATTATCTGGATTCTCTCATTCAATTAGGTAATGCTTGTTTAGTTTTCAGTAAGTATGATCGGGTAATAGAATTATCTCTGGAAGGTTTAGAATTAGCTAGAGAAATAGGCGATGTTTTAATAGAAACTGATTATCTAATAAGTTTAGGATTATATCACAGGAATTTAGGTAATTATGAACTAGCAATTAATTTCTTACAGGAGTGTTGCGAAATAGCAAATCTTCCGGCTAATACTCTAAACAAAAATATTTGTTTAAATAAAAGTATTTGTAAAAACATTTTAGGTAACATACATAACTCTTTAGGTCAAAGACACAACTCTCCGAACTATCACAAAGAGGCAATTCAGTTATTCCAGGAATCTTTGCAAATAAAAAGGGAAATAGGAGGCGATAGATTAGGTGAAGGTAATTGCTTCATGGGTATAGGTACTGCTTATAAATTACTACAAAAGTACCAAATAGCACTTGGATTTTATCAGCAGTCTTTAGAAATATTGGACGATAGTTTAGGTAGGGCTAATTGCTTAAAAAAATTAGGTTGCACACTAGAAAATCTGAATCGAAAATTAGACGCATTAGATGCTTATCGCAATGCCCATGAACTCTATGAGACGATGGGAATTGATGCAGATGTGCAACTTTGCAATAATGCAATTGAGCGTCTTTCTCAACCAAAAATGCCTGTAGTTTCCCGTCGTGGGTTTTGGGGTTGTTTGCATCAGTTGTGGCGTTGGGTACGTGGTTGGTTTCGGCGATAAATAAAATCTGTTAAGTTATAATTAATCTAAACTTGTTTCAACAGGAGGATCATAATGAGCTTAGTCATTTCCGAAGATATTGTCCAAGCCAGTGGATTATCAGAAAAAGAATTAGTTTTAGAATTGATTATCCTCTTATTTCAAAGAAAAAAAATTAGTATTGGTAAAGCATCCCAACTTGCTAAAATGCCTTTACTAGAATTTCAAAATGAATTAGCTATGAGAAACATTAATATTCATTATGATGAAACTGATTTAGAGGTTGATTTAAAAAACTTGGGAATTATCTAAAATTTATGATCATAGTCAGCAATACTTCACCTATTACTAATCTATCAGCTATAGGAAAAATTCAATTATTAGAACAACTTTATGGAGAAATTATCATATCATCAGCCGTTTTTCAAGAATTAACACAATGGGGAGATTCAATACCAGGAGCAAAAGAAGTCAAAACTTATGACTGGATTATTGTAAAACCTGTTAATAATGTTAGTTTAGTACAATCTTTAAAAAACAAATTGGATGAAGGAGAATCTTCGGTAATAGCTTTAGCATTAGAATTAAATGCAGATTGGCTAATTATAGATGAACAATTAGGCAGACAAACAGCAACAGAATATAAATTAAAGATAACAGGTATTTTAGGAATTTTAATTGAGGCCAAACGTCAGAAATTAATTCCATTAGTTAAACCTATTCTTGATGATTTAATCAATACAGCTAAATTTTGGGTTAGTCCATCTCTTTATAATCGTATTTTATCAATTGTTAGAGAATGATAATAGGTAACAGGTCAAAACCAATTACCCATTACCAATTACCAATTACCAATTACCTATTCGCTAAATATTGATACATTTCCCAACGTGCATTTACTTCAGCTTGTGCTTGTTCTAGCAACTGTTTCGCAATTTCCGGTTTACTTTTCGTCAACATCTTAAACCTGTTCTCCTGATACATTGACTTTTCAACCGACTCAGAAGGCGCTTTCATATCCAATTGTAGGGGATTTTTACCCTGTTCTTGCAATGCCGGATTATAGCGATATAACAACCATCTTCCTGCGTCTACTAAAGCCTTTTGCTGTTGTAAACCGGTGGTCATATCAATCCCGTGAGCAATACAATGACTGTAGGCAATAATTAAGGATGGACCATCAAAAGCTTCCGCTTCTAAAAATACTTTCAAAGTATGTTCATCTCGCGCACCTAAAGCCACACTGGCAACATAAACATTACCATAGGTCATGGCCATTAAACCTAAATCTTTTTTGGGTGCTGGTTTTCCACCAGTTGCATATTTCGCAACTGCGGCTTTAGGAGTTGCTTTGGAAGATTGTCCTCCTGTGTTAGAATAAACTTCTGTATCCATGACTAGGATATTGACATTTTTACCACTGGCTAAAACATGATCAATTCCACCAAAGTCAATATCATAAGCCCATCCATCACCACCAACTATCCACACACTTTTCTTCACTAAATAATCAGCGAGGGATTTGAGATTTGCAAACGCAGATAAACGCTGATTAACGCCGATATTTTTTGATTCTATCTGCGTATATCTGTGTGCATCTGCGTTCGTAATTTCTTCTAGTTTTTGTTTGAGAGTTGCAATTCTTTCCCGTTGTTCCCAAATATCAGCTTCGGTTTTTTGGGAATTTGTGAGGATGTCATTAACTAAATTATCGCCAATTTCACTACTTAATTGTGACAATAATTCTGCTGCAAATTCTGCTTGTTTATCTAAAGATAAGCGATAACCAAAACCAAATTCGGCGTTATCTTCAAATAAACTATTGGACCATGCTGGACCTCTTCCTTCTGCGTTCTGACTCCAAGGGGTTGTGGGGAGGTTTCCACCGTAGATGGAAGAACAACCAGTAGCGTTAGCAATGAGTGAGCGATCGCCAAATAATTGTGTTAATAATTTAAGGTAGGGTGTTTCTCCGCATCCAGCACAAGCACCGGAAAATTCAAACAATGGTTCTTGCAGTTGTTGTTGCCGAATTTGATTTAATTTCAACTTTCTGCGGTCAGGATTTGGTAAACTTAAAAAGAAATCCCAGTTTTTCCGTTCTTGTTCTCTGATGGGTAACTGCGGACTCATGTTAATAGCTTTTTTTGTTGGTTCTGCTTTATTTTTTACAGGACAAATATTCACACAAATACTGCAACCTGTACAGTCTTCTGGTGCAACTTGAATAGTAAATTTCTGGGTAGCAAAGTCTTTATCTTTTGCGTTTGTTGACTTAAAAGTTCCAGGTGCATTTGCTAATTTATCCGCTGCATAGACTTTCGCACGAATAGCAGCGTGAGGACAAACCATCACACATTTACCACACTGAACGCAGACATTTTCATCCCAAATCGGAATTTCTTCTGCAACGTTGCGTTTTTCCCATTTTGCAGTTCCACTGGGGAAAGTTCCATCCGCAGGTAAAGCACTTACGGGTAAGTCGTCACCTTCCCATAACATGATTTTACCTAATACATCCTCTACAAATTTCGGTGCATTTGTTTGTAGAGATGTTGCTAATTCCTCTACATCTAACAATTTACCCTTTTCTACTAGAGGAATTTCGATTTGGTGCAGATTTTCTAAGGTGTTGTCTACAGCTTTTAAATTCATGTTGACAACTTCCACACCTTTTTTAGAGTATGTTTTTTCTATCGCTTGTTTAATTTTAGCAATAGCTTTATCCTGTGGTAATACTCCTGATAAAGCAAAGAAACACACTTGCATAATAGTGTTAATTCTGTGTCCCATACCACTATTTTTAGCAACCTGACTCGCATTAATAGCATAAACTTTCAGGTCTTTAGCGAGAATTTGTTTTTTGACTTTTACTGGTAAATGTTCCCAAACTTTTTCCATTTCATAAGGACTATTTAACAGGAAAGTTGCCCCTGGTGCAGCATTTTTCAAAAGGTCAATTTTTTCAATAAACCCCCAATGATGACAACCAATGAAATTAGCTTTGTCGATGAGGTAAGTTGAACGAATTGTACTAGCACCAAAACGCAAATGAGAAACAGTCATTGAACCGGACTTTTTAGAATCATACACAAAATAAGCTTGAGCATTATTTTCTGTACCTTCACCAATAATTTTGATAGAGTTCTTATTTGCACCTACCGTACCATCAGAACCCAAACCATAAAACATAGCACGAACTACATTATCTGGTTCTGTTGAAAAATTAGAGTCAAAATTCAAAGACGTGAAACTGACATCATCATTAATACCAACAGTAAAATGATTTTTGGGTAATGGTTGAGCAAGATTATCAAAAACCGCTGTCACCATTGCTGGGGTAAACTCTTTAGAAGATAAACCATATCTTCCACCAACAATTTTGGGAAAGGTGGTTTTTTTCCATCCTTCATAAATAGCAGTCACTACATCTAAATATAAAGGTTCTCCTGCACTTCCTGCTTCTTTTGTTCTATCCAGAACCGCAATTGATTTAACACTATTAGGTAAAGCTTCTACAAGTCTTCCCACATCAAAAGGTCGAAAAAGCCGCACTTTCAAAACTCCAACTTTTTCACCTCGTTGGTTTAAATAATCAACGGTTTCATGGACAGTTTCACAACCAGAACCCATAAGAATAATTACCCGTTCTGCGTCTGGAACACCATGATATTCATAGAGTTTGTAATATCGTCCTGTTCGTTCTCCAAACTTGTCCATTACTTGTTGAACAATTTCTGCACAAGCATTGTAATAAGGGTTTGCACCTTCACGAGATTGAAAGTAAACATCTGGGTTTTGTGCTGTTCCTCGTAACACTGGTTTATCTGGAGTTAAACAGCGTTGACGATGTGCGGATATTAATTCTAAAGGAATAAGTTCCTGTAAATCTTGATCAGATAATAACTCAACTTTCTGCACTTCATGGGAAGTTCTAAACCCATCGAAAAAGTGCATAAAAGGAACTCTTGCAACTAAAGTTGCAGCATGAGAAATCAAAGCAAAATCATGACTTTCTTGTACAGAAGCAGAACATAATAATGCAAAACCTGTACTTCTTGCAGCCATCACATCGCTATGATCACCGAAAATAGATAAAGCGTGTGTAGCTAAAGAACGTGCAGAAACATGAATCACAAAACTGGTTAATTCTCCCGCAATTTTAAACAAATTGGGAATCATTAATAACAACCCTTGGGAAGCGGTGAAAGTTGTACTTAAAGCACCAGTTTGTAATGCACCATGTACCGCAGCAGCAGCACCACCTTCACTTTGCATTTGGGTAACACTAGGAACTGTTCCCCATAAATTGGGTTTATTTTCTGACATCCAAGCATCAGCCCATTCACCCATATTTGAAGATGGTGTGATAGGATAAATAGCAATAACTTCGTTTAATTTGTAAGCTACACGCGCAACGGCTTCATTACCATCAATTGTGGCAAATAATTTGGTCATGATTTTTCTTCCTGTGTCTTTTGTGGTTGTTTCAACTGTATGCAGAGAACCCAAAAAGATAAGCATTGAAAATGGCTAGAGTCAGGAAGTTGATTTGTGATATCTTTTACATTTTTATGAATATCGAATTATTGCTTATAAAGTATTCTGATTTCTAGCCAATATTTTAGATATTATCATTGGTTGATATATCTATCTATTATATATTAATCATGTACTCAAAAATAATAACCAAACATTTTCCAGTATTTCAGAAGTTTTAATTTTACCAATAGGGTATAGGTTCGGGAAAATCTAAGTTAGGTTTTAACAATTAACGAATCCGAAAAGATTGATTTTGTTTAGGTGCAGAAGACGGACGTTGAGGTATTTGATTTCGTATTAAAAGCAAAGGAATACTGAGTAAACCAAAAATTATAACTACTCCAGTCATAATCAAAACTGGTAAACGTTTAGGTCTATAGTCACCTTGTTCAATTTGCCAAAAAATTTGATTGTATCTCCATGCTGCTAAAGCAATAGTAAGAATACCAAATACCACTAAAAAAATCCCCAAGTTTTCTGAGTTGAACAAGGGGTTTATAGTAGTTTCTTGTTGTGTAAAAGCAGCGTTAATTTGACGTAAAAATATCCCAAATCTAGAAATTGCAAAACCAAAACCAATTAACGCAATAGAAGTACGTAACCAAGCTAAAAAAGTTCGCTCGTTCGCTTGATGTTCTCGGATACGATCAAGATTAGGTAATTTACTCATTCATATCAATTATAGTCTTTCATTATCTATTATAGAACAGTGGTTTAGCTACCATATCAAAATTTGTAATTTACAATTGCATATTATTAATTTTGACTTATGATTAACTAAGGCTGACCGTATTTTTACATAGACTAGCCGCGTTTTCATAGAAAATAACTGGAAATAGGAAAGAATGTAGGATATGACTTATCGAGATCCTGAAATTGAAGCTGAACTACAACGCATGAAGAGAGATTTAAATATCTCTGGAAACAAGAAACATCATAGTAATTATGATTCTAAATCTGACGGTTTAGATGATGTTATCAAAAAGTTAAATCATCTGGTAGGAATGGAAAATGTCAAAAATGACATCAACACTTTCATCAATTTTCTCAAAGTTCAGAAAATGCGACAAGAACAAGGTTTACCTAATATTTCCATCTCATTACATTCCGTGTTTTGTGGTCCTCCGGGAACTGGTAAAACAACGGTTGCGCGTCTGATGGGTGAAATATACAGAGAATTAGGAATACTTTCTCAAGGTCATGTTGTGGAAACTGATCGATCAGGTTTGGTTGCTGGATATGTTGGACAAACAGCATTGAAAGTAGATGAAGTTGTAACATCAGCATTAGATGGAGTGTTATTTATTGATGAAGCTTACGCACTAGCACCAGCAGGTTCAGGTAAAGATTTTGGACAGGAAGCGATAGATACTTTATTAAAGAGAATGGAAGACTATCGAGATAGGTTGGTTGTAATTGTCGCTGGTTATAGTGATGAAATGTCGCGGTTTATTAATGCTAATCCTGGTTTACAGTCGAGATTTAATAGATACTTTTATTTTGATGACTATAAACCAGAAGAACTATTAAATATTTTTGAAGGAATATGTAAGCAACAACATTATAGAATCACCCCAAGAGGTAAAGAAAAATTATTGCAACAGTTTACCAAGTTGTATAATGAAAAAGATAATAGTTTTGGAAATGGTAGACTTGTCAGAAATACCTTTGAGAAAATAATTGAAAGACAAGCTAACAGATTAGTGATACTTTCGGAAGTCAACAAAGAAATGATGATGACTATTACCTGGGAGGATGTTTAATAACTTATCGAAAATATCACCGAATTGTTAAAAAATAGTCGGGGATATTATGCTATACTAAAAAAATATCTATCCTAAAAAACACAAGAGGTGAAAACATGAATAACACATCTATTAAAGAACAAACAACCTATAAACGAATTTCTGCAATTGTGGAAAATCTGATTGCTAATAATAGCGTTTATCAAGAAAGGTTAGGTCAACAACAGATGATTGAAAGAATGTATGAACTGTTTACTCAACCAAATTTAGGAGATGATGTACAAACCATAGCTGATGATGACTTATCACAAAGAATTAATAAAATTTTAGTGGTACACGCAATGGCTGGTTTATTAGATGATTTTACACCTGAAGAAATGACAATATTTGATGAAGCGGTAAAACGGAAATAAGTCAATGGCATATCTACTAGACACCAACATTATTACAGCAATTATCAAGCGTAATCCAAAAATAACTACCAAGTTAGAAATTGCTACTCGTCACCAGCAAAAACTTTTTATTAGTGGGATGACTTACTATGAAATTCAAAGAGGTCTTTTAGCTGTAAACGCTACGAGAAAGTTAATTGATTTCGAGAAGTTATCCCATGAATACACGATATTGCTATTAGATGATATGGCAATATTTCAAAAAGCCTCAGAAATTTATGCTGATTTAAAACAAAGAGGTTTACCAATACAAGATGCAGATATATTTATAGCAGCCACCGCAATAATTCACGATTTAATCTTAGTTTCTCATGATTCCGACTTATCAAGAATCACAGATTTAAAATTAGAAAATTGGTTAAAAGATGAATAATTACTTCCCGACTCCAGACTGGGAATGCAAACCTAGAGGTTCTACCTCTGTGTTCTCTGTGACTCTGTGGTTCGTTTTTTTCTATCAAACAAAAATTTTACTTCCTGACTCCAGACAGGGGAAGTCAACCAAGAGATTCTAGCTCTAAAACAACTTATAAAAAACCCTTGTATTATACCTAAAAATATTATAAACACAGAACAACAAAATAATCAATCCCCAAATCCTTAAATTTCGTTAGTTTATTGATACTATTCTCAATAGTATTCTCAATAAGTTCCTAGTTATTGCGAAAAATGGATCAAGTGAACTTTTTTCCCAAAAAATATATTACTAAAAATTATCATTCAAAATTAATGTAGTTTTTTCCAACATTCCCACCCGAAGAGAAACAACAAACTAAATTCAGCTAAAATGTAAACAGAGTCAGCCTCTCCCATTCAAACATAACCCATGCTGGAGAATCTACAAACCCAAATTTATCAACTTGAACAATTCGCAAACACCCTGGTTGCTAACCAACTCACTCACCTCAGCCTCGTCAGTATTGCCATTATCTTTGCAGCCGGCTTGCTCACCAGTCTGACACCATGTACGCTGTCTATGCTGCCTATTACTATTGGTTATATTGGCGGTTATGAAGCGAAAAGCAGACTTCAAGCTGCTGCACAATCAACTTGGTTTGCTTTAGGATTAGCAACAACATTGGCAGCGTTAGGAATTATAGCAGGGTTGCTGGGAAAAGTATATGGTCAAGTAGGAATTGGTTTACCAATTATTGTTAGTATTATTGCCATTATTATGGGGTTGAATTTATTAGAAGCTTTACCCATACAATTCCCATCTTTAGGTGAAACCAATTGGATTTCTCAAGATTTACCTCCTGGAGTCCGTTCCTATTCCATCGGGTTAACATTTGGTTTAGTTGCTTCCCCTTGTAGCACACCAGTTTTAGCCAGTTTATTAGGTTGGGTTGCTAATACCCAAGATTTACTTTTAGGTGCTGTTTTACTACTTTCTTATACAGCCGGATATGTTGCACCATTAATTTTAGCAGGTACGTTTACTGCGTCAATTAAAAAACTATTAGAATTGCGTCGTTGGTCTGGTTGGATAAACCCGGTTAGCGGTGCATTATTAGTTGGTTTTGGTGTATTTTCTTTACTTTCTCGCATTCATCTTAGTAGTTTCTAAACAATGACTGTAGATAACACAACATCCAAAGACTTAAATTTGTTTTCCATTCCTGTCCGCTTCCTCAAACGGGAAGTTTTACCTGTGCTGACAGATTTAAGATTAGCAATTATCTTGTTATTAATAATTGCCTTATTCAGTGTTAGTGGTACGGTAATTGAACAGGGACAAATCCCTGCTTTTTACCAAGCCAACTATCCTGAACATCCAGCTTTATTTGGTTTCCTCACTTGGAAAGTCATTCAAGTTGTGGGTTTAGATCATGTTTATAGAACTTGGTGGTTTTTGGCTTTATTAGTTTTATTTGGTACGAGTTTAACAGCTTGTACTTTTACTCGTCAATTACCTGCTTTAAAAGCTGCCCAAAAATGGCAATATTACGACGAACCTCGCAAATTTAATAAGTTAGCTTTGAGTGCAGAATTAGATGGTATTACAGTCCAATCACTTACACCACTTTTAGCAAAAAGCCGTTATAAAATTTTTCAGGATCAGGAAAAAAATGATATTCTCTATGCCCGTAAAGGTATAGTCGGACGCATTGGACCTATCATTGTACATATTGGCATTGTCATGATTTTGCTGGGGGGAATATGGGGATCAATGACTGGTTTCATGGCTCAAGAAATGATTGCTAGTGGTAATACATTCCAGGTGAAAAATATTATTGAATCTGGAGCTTGGTCTTCTCAAGATGTGTTGAAAGATTGGTCAGTGCGCGTGAATAGATTTTGGATTGACTACACACCAAAAGGAGGAATTGATCAGTTTTATTCAGATTTATCTGTTTTGGATAATGGTGGGAAAGAAGTAAACCATGAAAAAATTTATGTGAATAAACCTCTGCGTTATCATGGAGTAGTTTTTTATCAAACAGATTGGGGTATTTCTGGTGTTCAGGTGAAATTAAATAATAGTCCAATTTTCCAATTACCAATGGCACTATTAGACACCAAAGGTCAAGGCAGAATTTGGGGAACTTGGGTTCCCACTAAACCAGATTTAAGTGAAGGAGTTTCGCTATTAGCAAAAGATTTACAAGGCATGGTATTAATTTATGATGCTCAAGGCAAATTAATTAATACTGTGCGTTCAGGAATGTCTATTCCTGTAAATGGGATCAATTTGAAAATTGTCGATGTTGTGGGTAGCACAGGGTTACAAATTAAATATGATCCCGGTATTCCCATTGTTTATATAGGTTTTGGTTTGTTGATGTTAGGTGTGGTGATGAGTTATTTTTCCCATTCCCAAATTTGGGCTTTACAAATAGGAGAAAAACTTTATCTTGGTGGTAAAACTAACCGCGCTCAGGTTACTTTTGAAAGAGAAGTTTTAGAAATTTTAGATCAACTTAATGACACAGAAAAAAAATAATTTTTCCTTAAAAATGAGGTTGAAAATTAGGCACTGCCTCATAAAAAAAATGGGATTACAATTATGCTCCTTTCTTCTCCGGTTTTTTAATTTTTTCTTTATGATCTTTCGACAATCAAGACAGTGGTGATAAACCCATCACCTGACGATAATGAGGCTCAATTTGTGCAACAGTTAGCGATTTTACTTTTGTTTCCCATTGACTGCGGTTAAATAATTCTTTTCGTAATTCATCAACATTAATAGTTGTAATTTTGCCATCAGCAATAATTTGTTTGCCATTTACCCAAGCACTATTAACAACATTTACAGGACGACCTAAAACTAATAAACCAATGGGATCTGTACGAGGAAGTAAAGATAAATTAGTTAAATCATAAAGCACTAAATCCGCCTTTTTACCCACAGTTAAAGAACCCAATTGTTCATCTATATTCAATCCTTTTGCACCTCCTAAAGATGCCATTCCCACAGCTTGACGGGGTGTAATCCAGGATTGGTAATCAAAATCAGTCATATTATGTAAAATAGAACCAATTTTGATGGCTTCTAATAAATCTTGAGAATCATTACTAGAAGCACCATCACAACCAAAAGTTACATTTACTCCCGCTTGACGATATTTTAAAATTGGGGCAATACCACTACCTAAACGAAGATTACTTAACGGGTTATGGACAACTGTAGATTTCGTTTCAGCCAGAATCTGAATATCAACATCAGTTAACCAAACGCAATGGGCTAAACTTGTGTTTTTACTCAAAAAACCAATCCTATTTAAATGTTCAACTCCACTACAACCATATTTTTCTGCTGCTAATTTTTCCTGAGCTTTAGTTTCCAATAAATGAGAATGACGACAAAGATTGTAACGCTCGCTCAACTCAATACAACCCGTAAATAAAGCATCTGTACACAACTGGATTCCTGTTGGTGCAACTAAAATATTTATCCCTGCCTCTGGACGATGAAACTTAATTACAGCTTCTTCAATAATTGCTAAAGTTTCCGCAGTTGAACGAAAATAAGATTCATGATTTGGTAATAATTTACCTTCTGGCATCCCAGCAGTCAAAGATTCATCTTGAATTAAAGGGGCAATAAAAGCCCTAATTCCTATTTCTTGATAAGCGCGAACTGCGGTAGAAATAGTTTCTAATTCTTGACCCGGAATTAACACCAAATGATCTACTACACTCGTTCCCCCAGAAAGTAAAGTTTCCACCGCCGTACCCAAGGCGCTGAGATAAACCTGTTCTGTATCCAGAGGAGCGAAATCATACAAATGGGCTAACCACAATTCTAAAGGTAAAGGTGGAATTATTCCCCGTTGCCACTTTTCCGAAGAATGGGTGTGGGCGTTAAAAAAACCAGGTAACAGCAGTTTATTTTCACCGTTAATTGCTGTACCAATCACATCTAAATTCTCACCAATAGTGGTGATAATACCATTAACAACCTGAACATCTAAAGTTGTATAACCGTCTGGAACAGCAAGTAAAGCTTTCTGAATAGTAAAGTTCATGATTTTAACCTTGATTAAGTAATTGCACAATTAAGATCATTTCAAGTTACAAATTAGGCAATGATATTTGGTGTTAGCATTTATGAACTTACCATTACGAACACTAGGATTTTACCCCAATACTTGGGGAGTAAATCAAACCTTTGCAGATATTACCCGTCTTCAGAAAACCCCACAACCCGTTATCTTATCCACAGAAACCAAAACCTTGCGCCTAGATTTGGCAAAAACCGCCATTATCGTCATTGATATGCAAAACGACTTTTGTCATCCTGATGGTTGGTTATCGCATATCGGTGTAGATGTCAACCCTGCACGTCAACCCATTGCACCTTTACAAAAATTATTACCACAACTGCGGGCTGCGGATGTGTCGATAATTTGGCTAAATTGGGGAAATCGTCCTGACTTACTCAATATTAGTGCAGGTTTGCTTCATGTTTATAATCCCACAGGTGAAGGTGTAGGATTAGGTGATGCCCTACCTAGCAACGGTGCAAAAGTTCTCATGAAGGATAGTTGGGCAGCTGCGGTAGTAGATGAACTACCACAACTTCCGACAGATATACGTGTTGATAAATATCGCATGAGTGGGTTTTGGGATACACCCTTAGATAGTATTCTTAAAAACCTGGGAATAACGACAATATTATTTACAGGTGTTAACGCTGATCAATGTGTTTTCACAACTTTATGTGATGCTAACTTTTTAGGATATGACTGTATTTTAGTACAAGATTGTACAGCCACAACTTCACCTGAATATTGTTGGCAAGCAACTTTGTACAACGTTAAACAATGCTTTGGTTTTGTCACAGATTCCTCGGCAATTGTAACAGCATTAAATAATTAATTTAGGAGTCAAGAATTTTTTAATTTCTACCCAATCCCCAATTCCCAATCCCTAATCCCTAAATATATGGTTACTACTCGTTGTGTAATTCCAGTTATCAAATCTCCCCAAGATTATCAAGTATACCGTATTAGTCCCCATGACACTAATCGGTTAGCAATTATCTTTGATTCAACCTCTGCTAATACTTCCTTAACTTGTTGTGTAGAAATATTTGATATCGGTGGACAAACTCCACCAAATCGCCATCAATGGGCAGTAGAAATGTTTTTTATTCTCAAAGGAGAAGGAGTTGCAATTTGTGATGGTAAAAAAGTAAACATCAGAACTGGAGATAGTTTATTAGTGCCACCAACAGGCACACATTTGATTAGAAATACAGGTAATTCTCGTCTTTACGCACTCACAATTATGGTTCCAAATGAAGACTTTTCTGAACTAATTCGGAGTGGAACACCCGTAGAATTAGATGCCGAAGATATGACAATTTTAGGAAGATTAGATTCCTTGAAAATCATGTAAAAATAGCTTTAAGAACCCTCACTAAATCTCTCCAAATAACACAGATAAGTTATATTTTCTTCTTTTCTCTGCGTTCTCTGCGCCTCTGCGGTATGCCTTACGGCACGCTACGCGAACGTTTTTCATTAAATAAACCGTATGACGAAGTAAAAGAGGTAGTGAAAAAAAATAGCCCCCCTTAAAAAGGGGGTTGGGAGGATCTAAATCAATTGATCAAAAAGCTGTTGCCAATCAATTACAGATGGACTTATACCTTGATTAACCAACTCAAAAACCTGATTATTACAACTTGGATAAAACAAACTTTCCACACAAGCAGCAGCCACATCAATGCGACTAGCATCACCTGAAAGAGTATCACCTTTGCCTAATACTACATTTAACTTACCTTCTGTTGTTGCCTTGAGTATAGTGTTAAGATCATAAGAAGTAAATGGTCCATCAATCAAGCGTCCAGGGCGAATAATTGTGTAAGGAATTCCTGAATTAATAATTGCTTCTTCTCCCTGCTGTTTAGCATCTAGCACACCAAAACGGTTGAGAATACTAAAAGGAAATTGATTTTTTCTGAGAATACCGCAGGAAGAAACAAAAACGAATCTGTTTAAATTTTTAGGTGCTGTTGCAACCAGGTTTTTAATAGCTTGGGAATCAACTTTAAAAGGTGTATTTTTAGCTTTATTTTCAATTGATTGAGGGTCAAATAAAGCCAGTCCCAATTCAATTATATTCAGAGGTGGATCAAATTCCCATCTAGCAGAAGGAAAAGCCGTAGTTCCTGTACAGCATATAATAGAGATGATATTTGACATTGCTGCGGGGAGGGTATTTGGTTCGCGGATGTCACCAACAACAATTTCTACCTTGTGGTTAAACATTTTTTCAGCTTTTGCTGCATCTCGTGTCAGGATGCGAACTGACAAACCCTTTTTTAAAAGTTTGCTAACTACAAGCTGTCCCACACCACCAGTTGCACCAACCACGAGGACAAAATCTGCACTGGAATTTTCTATGTTAGTCATAATTTTTCAATATGAGTAATTTCATAAATCAAATAACAATCCTATATAATTTTATATGAATTTAAACATCCATCACAATTTGAGTTTTACCTTTATGTCCATGAATTAATTCAATTTGTTCCCATCCTCCAATATACCAAGCAGTTGAAGCCGCATCAGTCAACCATTGCATCACAGCAAGACCACCAAAACTTTGAAAATAACATCCTTCTGCAACTATGCCAGTTCCACTAATACCTGTGACATCTTTGTTTCTAACTAACTTAAAAGTGTTGAGATAATATCCATGTAGTGAATGATTACCAAATATTAATTGTCTACCCCTTTTTTCTTGCAACTGTTGAAAAGATTTTAAAGACGGAAAAATAGCATGACTAGAATTTGGCAAACATCTCACAATTGCTAATTGTCCATCTGGCAAAATCAAGCCTCCAGCTATGATCTGCTGTGATGGGTGTTTTTCAGGTTCAATTAACCAAAATGTTGGAGATTTGGGTTCTATAACTGACACTCTTTTATTGCCAATATGGCTTTTTAACTTGGTTAGTTTTGACTAATATGGTTAGGTAATATCTGGAAAGCTTTGCTTGAATTACCAGATAATTATCCTTTAATTTGGCATTAATTGACATTAATTAGGACAAACGATCAAACTTCGTTAAATATTATACGGAATAAACAGTTAACTAGGTGAAAGATATAACTAAGGAAAGGAATAGATTTAGTCCTTAGTAATTACAATCTAGAAGCTAACCAAAGGTTAATTTACCATAATATAGACTCCCATGAGAAGAAAACCCAACAAAATCTGCAAACAATCAGGAGTGATTCCATATCGTCTCAGAGATGGAAAAGTAGAAGTTTTATTGATTACCACTCGTAAACGTCAAAGCTGGGTAATTCCCAAAGGGGGAGTTTGTAAAGGGATGAGTCCACCTGATTCAGCAGCAAAAGAAGCCTGGGAAGAAGCAGGAGTTGTTGGCCAGGTGAATACCGAAAAAATAGGTGCTTATAAATATCGTAAACGAGGTAATACTTATCGAGTGCATTTATTTTTGTTGCCAGTGGAGAAAGTGTTAGAAGACTGGCCAGAAGCAACCCAAAGAGAAAGAATATGGTTAGATATTAATCATGCTGCCATGCTTGTAAAGGAAAATTCCCTCAAAAGAATTTTGGAGACTTCAAAAAACCAAGTAAAAATTTAAGTTAAGAATTTAGGAGTCAGCATCATACTTACTAAGTAATAATTACCCCAAATTTAAAAACTTAAATATTCAGATTTTAAACTTGTTAATAAACTCAGATATCTATTTTCTGGGATGATAGAGACGTTTTTAGAAACGTCTCTATCAGAGATTTCTAAGCTATGTTTTGCAAGTTAACTTTGACAACAATATCGTTGTAATCAAAATCTCCACCACCTCTTAAATCTTCAAAGCCAAAGGTGTTATCTCCCAAAAGTCGCACGTGATCTACACGATCAGAATTAGCGCCTAAATAAGTGAAATAAACTGCTGGATCATTATTGGGATTACTATCAATAACAGCATCGGGTCTACCATTGACAATTAAAAATGGTACATAGATAGCACCACCTTCCAAAGTGCCGCTGACAGTTGCTGTTTGTCCATTACCAACACTCAAACCAAAATTGCTTAAATGCTGATTCACCGCAGCTTGAGTATAACCAGCTTCTCCAGGAAGAATATCAGCAGTACCATCACCGTCAATATCAATCCCACCATTTTCATTAGCCACTTTATAGAAGCCGACATAGTTATCAAATGCTGCTTCTCGGTAGACTGTAAACTCAGCGTTTACCAAACCATTTACATTGCGTAAATCAAGGCTTTCTCCCTCTGGATTACCTTGTAGATTTGTACCCAGAATTAAGGGATTATCCGTTGCTTTAATATCGATATCTAAATTCTCCCAAGCAACAGAGAAATTATCATCACTTAACTTAGTAATATTGAGACTTGATAAGCTAGGGAAAATGACATTTGTAAGAGGAGTAAACCCAGCTTGTACAGAATCAGTTGTTCCATTCTGCACTATATAAAATCTCAATTGATCATTAGCATTAAATTCTAATAACTTCTTGAAGTTGCTGGCATCAAACTGGTTAGGAATGTTAGCAATAGCAGAGAAAATTACCTTACTTCTTGCCAATGCTGCCTGAGTATATCCATCCTCCCCAGGGGCAATACCATTAACTCTACCATCTGCATCATCAACAGTAAATACTGCTAATTCCTTGACAGAATTAGAATTATTGCCTCTCAGGTTGACTTCAAATGTGACTTTGCTTTGATCGCTAATGATTTGAATGACATCATCACCAATCTTGACTAGCTGATTTTGGGTATTTCCTCCAGTTGTAGGTTCTTCTGTTTCATCAATGTCATTAACATTAATAGTCAACTGTTTAACAAAAGAAAGTCCACCTGCATCCGTTGTTTTGACACCAATGTTGTAACTTGATTTGGTTTCAAAATCTGGAGATTCCTTAATTTTTAGTTGATTACCATCAATGATAAAAGCATTATTATCATCATTGTTTGTAGAATCATCTAAACTATAAATGAAAGTATCACCTGAATCTGAATCAGTAGTGCTAAATGTGCCAACTATAGTTTCATCTGCAACATTTTCATCAACAGTAATGGCACTTAATACTAAATCCGTAGGTGCTGTATTTGAGCCTGTGTTACCTCCTGTTTCATCAATGTCATTAACATTAATAGTCAACTGTTTAACAAAAGAAAGTCCACCTGCATCTGTTGTTTTGACACCAATGTTGTAAATTGATTTGGTTTCAAAGTCTGGAGATTGCTTAATTTTCAGAGTATCACCAGCAATAATGAAAGCATCATTATCAGGATAGTTTTCATCATCAACTAAACTATAAGTAAAAGTATCACCTGAATCTGAATCAGTAGTGCTAAATATGCCAATTATAGTTTCGGCGGCAACATTTTCATCAACATTAATGGCACTTAACACTAAATCCGTAGGTGCTGCATTTGAGCCTGTGTTACCTCCTGTTTCATCAATGTCATTAACATTGATAGTCAATTCTTTCTGATATGAGAGTCCACCTTGATCTGTGGTTTTGACTCGAAGCAGATAACTTGACTTGGTTTCAAAATCTGGAGATTGCTTAATTTTCAGAGTATCACCATCAATAATGAAGGCATCATTATCAGCAGCACCAGCCACTAGGGTGTAGGTGAAATTCTGAACTTTTACGTTGGGGTCAACGGTGGTAAATTTGCCAATTACTGTTTCGGCGGCAACATTCTCATCAACATTGTCGGTACTCAGTAACACATCTGTGGGGGCGCTGTTGATGCCAAAAATCACGTAGCCTTCCCCAGTTGCAGAGTCGGCAAAAGGGGCGCTGAGAATTAGGTCACTGATCCCGTCACCATTTACGTCTCCTCCACCGCTGACTGAGTGACCTAAGTTATCCCCTTCAGATTTGCCGTTAATAACAAAACCGTTGGTGCCATCAATATCGGCAAGGTTGATCAAAGGAGTAAAGTTGCTCTTGCCAAATATGACGTAGTTCTGTCCAGAATACTCACCATTGGGATCTGCATTTTTGGCGCTAACCAGGATGTCGTCAATACCATCGCCGCTGACATCTCCCACTCCCTTAACAGCCCAACCTGAGTTGTTCAACTCTCCAATGCCGTTGATAGCAAAGCCGTTATTACCATTCAAGGTAGATAGATCAAATATGGGATCAAAGTTACCATCTTTACCAAAGACTACATAACTGATTCCAGCAGCATAAACGCCATTAGGACTGGCAAAGTGTGCGCCAACAATTATGTCATCAATACCGTCATTATTAACGTCTCCAGCACTGCTAACGGAGAAACCTAATTGATCATCATCTTGACCATTGATGATAAAGCCGTTGCTGCCGTCAAGATTGGATAGATCAAGATTTGATGAGAATTCTTCCTCACTGCCAAATACTATATATGCCCGTCCGGAACCGCTACCATTGGGATCGGCAAAATGTGCGCCAATAATTATGTCATCAATACCATCATTGTTAATGTCTCCGGCGCTGCTGACGGCAAAGCCTAAGTAGTCGTCCGCAGTCAGACCGTTGATGACAAAGCCTTTGCTACCATTGAGACTGGTGAGGTCGAAGTCAGAATTAAAGTCTTGCTGACCAAATATTATGTAAGCTTTTCCTGGCAGACCATTGGGATCTGTATAGGCATTGGAAGCGGCGATAATTAGATCATCAAAGCCGTCTTTGTTAATATCTCCTGCATTACTGACTGTATAGCCTAATTGGTCTTCGGCAATCGCTCCGTTGATAATAAAGCCGTTGTTACCATTCAGGTTGGAGAGGTTGATGGTGGGGGTGGAACTGAAACTGCTTTTGCCAAATACTATGTATGCTTTGCCAGCATTCTTTGCCTTTACATCAATCAAGGGTGCGCCAATTATTAGGTCGTCGATACCGTCACCGTTAATGTCTCCTGCTGCACTGACAGAACGGCCTGATGCCTCACCTTCTGTACTACCGATGAGAGTAAAGCCGTTGATGCCATTTAGGGTAGAAATATCTATGGTGGCTGGAAAGCCGTTGTTAGTACCAAATACTACATAGCTGCTTCCTGCATTACTTTGACCATTGGGATCAGCTAGATAAGCGCCAATAATTATGTCATTGATGCCGTCACCGTTAACGTCTCCAGCGTTGCTAATTGAGTAGCCTAAGTGATCGTCATTATTATTGCCATTGATGATAGTAAAGCCGTTTGTACCATTAAGTGTGGAGAGGTTAAAAACTGTTTCAGTCATAATTCTGTACTATTGTTGATTCTGCCAATGTTTGATAATTGCCACTACTGCGATGTCATCTACTCATCTGCTTTGGTAGGGCTTTAGTCCCGCAAGTTTGACATTTTTGCTGTTAATCTGCGTTGCAAAGTTACTCTGTGCTGTTAACAATCAGAGTTCATATAAATTGCAGTCGAGGGAATGAATTTACCACGCTGTTAATTTGCATAACAAAGTTGCTCTGTGCCTCGAGCAAGCAGAGTTGAGAAAAATTTCCGTGGCGGTATGAAAAATCGAGGTTAAACTCTATCAAATTACAACCTAGATTCTATTCCGTTACCCTAACCGAAACTGCATACTAATAAAATCCATGTCTATTCAGACTTGGGGTTTTGTCGATGACACCTGAACGAACTTAACAAAACGAACTTACCAAGATGCTGAAGTTTTCACTGATTTTTAGGGGTTTAATTTTTGATTAATTAAGAAGGTTCTTATTAAACACCCGCAATAATTATAGACTATCTCCTGTGCTATTAATTGTCAAGTCTCCATCCAGTTTAGCCAAGGAATACATAAAACGCTGAGTTGAGTTTTTCTGAGTAGGGTTGTTGATTCCCTCAAATAGCAGCATCTGATCAAGCTAATGGGCAAATAATTATGATTAATTTTGACATTTTATTGCTTTTAAAGATGATGTGCTAGTAGAAAAACTAGCACAAAGATATATGTATAACTGGGAACTTGTAAACATGATATAGGTAAGAGTTTTACTAGAGACAAATAACTATGTATTTGAACTTTTTTATCAGTTCTATTGTAGGAATTGTGGTTACATTATTGGTAGCTTTTGGTGTTTTGCAATGGTTTCATATCCCCGCAGGTAATTTTCTTGACTGGGTAATTGGAGGGGCTAGTTTTTGGTGGTTATTGGTGATTGTGACAGTTCCGTGGAATGTTCATTTTCAAGCTAAGGAAGTTTTAGCAGCAGCAGCAGAATCAATAGCCAAAAATATTCCTGTAGATGATAAACAGGTTAAGTATGTACAGGTTTTAGCCAAGCGATCGCTCTGGTTAGCTATTGCTTTACACTTAGTTTCAGCTATCGCTCTTTATATCCTAGCTGCTACTGGTATTAGTGCTGTGGGATATCTCAGTTCTGGCGCAGCTTTGTTATTAACTTTACTGCGTCCAGCTATTAGCGCCTACGAATATTTATATGCTCGGTTAACAATGATTCGTCAAGCATTCACTTATCCCCGTGAAGATATTTTAGAACTTCGTAACCGTTTTTATGAAATAGAGCAAAAAGTCCAATCTTTAGAAGACCAACTTAACCCAGAACAACCTTATTCTTTAGCAGCAAATAACCACAGGTTTAGCGAAGAAACTCGTCGAGAATTAGCTCGTATTATTGCTAGTTTAGAAGAATTAAGGGCTACAAACCAAGCTGAACATGAGCGACTATCAAGAGAAGCTAGAAATGCCATCGCTCAACTTTCCACCGACGGACAATTTCTGGATCATGTTCGAGAAATTATGAGATTTTTTAAATCAGCTTGAAGATTATTCTCGATCATGATCGCAAAAAAAATACCCGTTGTTACCTGGAGTAATAACGGGTCTTTATATTTAAAATCCAAATTTTCACTATCTGGAAGCAACTTGAGGTTCTGCCCAAACCTGTGTATCTCTAACTCCAAAAGTGACAGGTTGATCTCCGTCGGTTGTGACATTTGTACTCTTACCATCACTAGCAACTTGTACTAAAGGCCAATTTTCTTCCCCTAGTTCACCAGCACGGAACAGCACATGATCGGGTTGTTTTTTACTCCAACCTAACAAGATGGCAATTTTCTCATGCTCATCTTCATTTTGGGTTGGAGCAACGGTTTTGGTAAGATTTTCTTGTCGGTTCCAAATTACGGCATGATCTGTCACATCTGCTGTGTTGAAAATGCCTACAAATTTACGGGCTAAAAAGCGATCGCCTGTTGCTGACCAGCTAATCGGCACTAAAACCCCAATTTTTCCTTCTGTATCGGTTTTGTGGGCTGAAATCGACTGATTTAATAGAGGATCACTAATAGCAGCAGTTTTAGCCATTACCTGCAATCTCTTAGTTTGCCGATCTTCGATAAACAGCAAGCTAGTAACTCGGCTGTTGTGCATTTCCGGTTTAACTTCTAGTTGCACTCGGCTATAAACTGCATATCTACCATCAGGAGAAACAACTGGTATGCTGCGATAGTGTCGCACTCCAGAACCACCTTTCCCTCCAATAGCTTCTTGAGTTATCATGATCCATTTCCAGGGGATTGGATGAGGACTGCCCATGGGATCATCTGGTATTGCGTCGGATTGATGTTGCTGTTCATTAACAGGTACTTCTGTCATGAAGGAAGGCTGTGATTCTCTAATATTTGATGTGCCTGTAGCTGTTTTTAATACTTCATTTCTCCGATTTTCACTTTCTAAAGAATGAACCTCTCCTCCTAATGCCTCAGCTTTAGCATTTTTTAATTTTTGGATCAAATTAGTTTGATTAACAGGTATCTTGGCTAAATTTCCCTGTTTGGAGACTGTCAATATATCCCTACTAGCCAACCCTTGATTTTCTGTTTCTGCCCCAAAATCACTTTTAGCAGTCGGTACTACTGGCCTTTCTGCACTCACAGACTTGTTTCTTGGTACAAAAGCTTCAATATTTACTTCCAAGGTGTTAGCTTCACCCAGGTTTAAATCATTTACACTCGCAATAGACGTTTCTTGGGACTTTGAATCAAATTTTCCCAGTCCTGAATTAATTTTTCCTAATTTTAATTGTGATTGTTTCGCTACGCTAGAGTGAACCGATACCCCTACTAAGGGAGCAATTAATATAACAGGGATAACGTACTTAAGAAAGGGTTGTACGCGGAACCATCCTGACACCAAAAGGGATTTCAACATGAGTGGACTCTCTAAGGAAGGGGCAGTTGCTATGTGAGGAGCAAGGTCTATGCAGGAAGAGGAAAAACTATGATTATATGTATAACAACAAACTAAAAGCTTTAACGAGATAATTGCACCAAATTTTGCATCACTTTACAAAACTTTTCTAATCATTGTTCACGCCTTTACATTCTTTAAATTACTGAGTTTTTGATGACAATATAATTTACAGTGAATACTGGAATTTCTTTCAGTAATCTCTATGTAAATATATACATAAGTAATAATTGGCTCGCAAATGAATAAAATAATAAATAAAATATCTGTTGCGATCGCTCAACTACAAAAAGCTAATTTTGTTAAATTATCAGATAATTTGGGTTAGTAGATGCTGAATTGTCCACCCACTAGGCAAAAAATATACATCCTTGCAGACAGAAGACACAATCATTGACTGATCTGAGTGAGTCTGTTTGCCAAAGTATTGTATTTTATCAACTAACTTTTTGTTGCACCGATAATAAATACTCTACCACTAAATATCTAAAATTCAAGCTTCTAAAAGCAAAATTGCTGGGCGTTTTTTTCATTATTCTTGTCATTTGCTCAGTTCTGGGTAATCAGTTGTCAGTGATTCGTGACGCACTTAATATTGACTAGTAACTAATCACTAAATAACTAGTCAAGAATGAAAATCGTATTTTTTGGTACTCCCCAGTTTGCTGTTCCCACCCTCGAAAAATTACTAAATCACCCAGATTTCCAGGTTTTAGCAGTTGTTACCCAACCGGATAAACGCAGGGAACGTGGGAATAAATTAACACCTTCACCTATCAAAATATTAGCGAATGCTCACCACATCCCAGTATGGCAACCAGAGAGAGTTAAAAAAGATGCTGAAACCTTAACCCAACTACAACAATTAGATGCAGATGTATTTGTCGTAGTCGCTTATGGACAAATCTTGCCTAAGAAAATCTTAAAGATGCCCAAGTTAGGTTGCATCAACGTACATGGTTCAATTTTACCCCAGTATCGAGGGGCTGCTCCCCTTCAGTGGTGTCTATATAACGGTGAGCAAGAAACAGGCATCACAACTATGTTAATGGATGCGGGTATGGATACAGGAGATATGTTATTAAAAGCAACTACACCGATTGCTTTATTGGATAATGCTCAAATTTTAGCCGATCATCTGGCGGTCACGGGTGCAGATTTATTGGTAGAAACTTTATTAAAGTTAGAACGCCAGGAAATTAAACCTATTCCTCAAGATGATTCTCTGGCAACTTATGCGTCTTTGATTCAAAAAGAAGACTATAATCTCAACTGGTCGAAAACTGCTATTGAATTACATAATCAAATTCGAGGCTTTTATCCTAACTGCATGACTACCTTTCGCAATCAAACACTAAAAATTACGGCTACCGTTCCCTTGGATTCTACTTATATTCAAGAATTACCAACACAATTATCAGAAAAGTTACACAAAATACCTGATTTGTCAACTGTAACTCATCGACCTGGAGAAGTAGTCAATATTGCAAAGGGACTAGGCGCAATTGTCCAAACTGGAGAAGGTTGTTTGTGGTTGAGAGAAGTTCAGTTAACTGGTAAACGTCCCCAGTCAGGATGGGATTTTGTAAATGGTACTCGTTTAACAGTGGGTGAGGTAATTGGTAATTGGGAAAGAAGGGAACAGGGAACAGGGAATGGGGAACAGAATTTTTGACTTTTGACTTTTGACTTTTGACTTGATTCTCCCCAGTCCCCAGTCCCCAGTCCCCAGTCCCCAGTTCCCAGTTCCTAAGTTTCATAAAAACGACAAGAGTTACATGGACCTTCTGGGTTGACTGCACAACGGATAATTTCTGAAAGAGCATTGTAACTACAAGTTGCATCACCAATTACCCAGCGTCCTTGTACTAAAGTTTTTTCTGATGGTCGGTTAGCCTTTTGTACATAAATAGTGATGTTATGTAAATGGTAGCGTCCTGACTTCAAGTTATACCTATGACGACGCTCTAATACTGCATAGGTTTTGCCTTCAAAATCAAGATAGTTTCCCGGTTGGGGTGTCCAATCAAGTTGCACTCTACCAAGAGACTGACGCGGATTTGTCAGAATCACCTCAGTTGCTAAAGAATCTATTTCCATAGTCAGTTTATATTATCTGATTTACAGTTGATAATTCTCTGGAATAGTTACAGGGGACAAACCTGCGATCGCTTTCAAGTTTTGACAACGAATTAATTGGTTAAAATCTAAACTAGAACGCCCTTCAATTTTGGCGACTGACTCAATAGCAGTTAACAAATGTTGGGCGGCTTCAGCTTCTGAATAACCTCGTCTTTGAGCGATAAAAATAGCTGTTGTATCAGCTTTTAATGCCGATGTTTGGGATTTATTAATCCGCCAAATTCGCGTAGCAGCTAAAGCACTTAATCCCCCGGCTATAATTACACCTACCACATCAGACTGAGCAGCTTCAACTACTCCACCTAATAACCCTGCTAAAACCACTCCTTGATAGATATCTGGTTGTAACCACTTCACTCCCGTTAACCAACTAACTTGATGTAGTAGTAGTAAATCTCTTTGTGGTTTAGTCAAACGTCGCCACAAATCAAAATTAATATATATTGGTCGTCCTTGACTCCATGGTAAGGGAAAAACGGCATCTATAACCTTGTTTTGTTCAGGTTTACTGACAATTTTAGTCATCATGCGCCCAGAAGCGGGCATGACATCTAACAAACGGCGAATTTCAGTATTTGGTTCCATCATTTCCATTATTAGGCATAATAATATATGTATATTAAATTACTACTAAAACTTCATTCAAAATATTTACATGGATGCTTTTGCTCCCACTCCACCAGAATGGACAAATCAGGCAGTTCACGCATATCAATTTTGCTGTCCCCAATGTCATGCTAGTAGTAGAGAAGCGGTACAAGTTTGGTTAAATAGGCGATCGCCTGTAACAACACCAGATCATCGTCGCAAGTGGCAAGAATTCTATCTTTGTCATTGTACCTGTGCTTGGTGGGCTTGGAGTAGCGATCGCCCGAAGGGCGCTGCTGATAGCGTAGCGTGGCGTAAGCCATAGGCAATCGCAAACCTCCCAACTAATATCAATTACGTGTAAAAATTGACCATTAAGACAGCCGGGAGGCAGGGTGCAGGGTGCAGGGTGCAGGGGGAAAAGAATTTATATTCTGAATCCTGACTCCTGACTCCTGACTCCTGCTATATAAGCTTTAACTAACAAATCAATCCCAGTAATTGCCGTCCCAACTACAACTGCATCAGCACCTAAATCTAATGCTCTTTTTGCCTGTTCTGGGGAAGAAATACCACCTTCACAAATTACAAAAGTATCTAATTTTTCTACTATTTGAGTGAGGAGTTCCCAAGCAGGAGGGGCAAAACTTTTAGTTTCGACAGTGTAGCCAAAAAGAGTAGTACCAACAATATCAGCACCAGCATCAACAGCTAATTTTGCTGCTGTCAATGTATCTACATCTGCCATAACTGGTTTACCTAATTCTTGATGAATGCGGGTAATAATTTCAACTAATTTTTCATCACCTGGACGATTTCTGGTAGTTGCATCTATAGCAATAATATCTGCTCCGGCTTCAGCGACTGCTACAGCATGGTGAAACTGAGGGGTAATGTATACATCAGAACCTGCTATAACTTGCTTCCATAGTCCAATGATTGGTACTTGGACTTTTTCCCGCACGGCTTTGATGTGATTAGGGGTGTCAATGCGGACGGCTACTGCACCATTGTTAACAGCCGCTTTTGCCATTGCAGCAATAACTAGAGGTTCATGTAATGGGGAATCTATAGGTGCTTGACAGGAAACAATGAGTCCTTTTTGTAAATTAATCATGTTGAATTTTTAGTATTTGATAATCTAACAATTTATCAATTTTTACCCATGTAGGGGCGAAGCATTCGGGCGATCAATTATCAATTTTTACCCATGTAGGGGCGAAGCATTCGGGCGATCAATTATCAATTTTTACCCATGTTTATTTTCCGAATGCTTCGCCCTTGCACTGAATGCTTCGCCCTTGCACT
>NZ_JAYGHA010000016.1:58841-87145 GCF_034931405.1 Anabaena sp. UHCC 0451
TCCTTACACTGAATGCTTCGCCCTTGCACTGAATGCTTCGTCCTTACACTGAATGCTTCGTCCTTACACCGAATGCTTCGTCCTTACACCGAATGCTGATGCTTTCAGTTCCGTCAGGGATAAGCCCCTACTTCTGACCCCTACTTTAATTGTTTTGGTATCCAGACAGTAAAAATTGAGCCTATGCTGACAGTGGATTCTACTTCAATTCGACCCCGATGAAGTTCTACAAGTTGTTTAGTTAGAGCTAAACCAAGTCCCGTACCTTCATAGCGACGGCGATAGGGTGCATCCAGTTGTTGAAATTTCTCAAATAGTAGTGGTAGTTTTTCTTCGGGGATACCAATTCCCGTATCTTCTATTTGAAATATCGCAGTATTGTCTTCTACCCAAAGACGTAAAGTAACACTCCCACCTTCTGGGGTGAATTTAATAGCATTAGCCAATAAATTCCAGAGAATTTGTTCTACTCTGCCCGAATCAGCAGTAAACATATCACTTGTAGGATTAATTTGCAAATCAAGTTTCAGGGTAACTTTTTCGCTTGTTGCTTTTTCTAATAAACAATCTAATATATTTTGTGCTGTCTTCAGCAAAGAGAATTCCGAAATATTTAATACTGTTTTACCTGCCTCAATTTGTGATAAATCAAGAATGTCATTAATCATTTCTAATAAATGTTCACCGCTGTCATGGATAGTTTGTAAATAATGGCGTTGTCGTTGACTCAACTCACCCAAAGGCCAACGTAATAATGTCGAAGACATTCCAATAACATAAGTTAAAGGAGTGAGTAATTCATGACTGATTGTAGCTAGAAATTCACTTCGTAGACGATTAGCAGCTTCTGCGGCTAATAAAGCTTCTCGCAGTGCCATTGTTCTTTCAATAACTCGTTGTTCTAGAGTTTGTTTTTCTTGAGTGAGGGTTCGGGTAGCTTCTTGTAAAGATCCCATTAACTCATATTGATGAATAGCTATAGCCAACTGTTCAGCAATTGATGATAATAAGCTTTTTTCACTATCGGTCCAATTACGAGAAGTATGACATTGATGAGCAATCAATAACCCCCAAAGTTGTTCTTCAAAAATAATTGGTGCTGCCAATTTTGACTTAACGTGGATTCCTCTTAAAAAGTTCAATAAACAAGCTTCTAGGGCATAAGTTTTTTCTACATCATCCACAGCTAAAATAAAACCTTGGTGGTACTTTTCCCAACATTGAGAACTTCGATTTAGGCAATCTTTTTCTTGATAATTCAAAACAGAGGAGATAGAATTTGCCTCTAGTGATTCATAGACTATAAAACTTTCGTAATGTTGATCATTTTGTTCTCTAAATTTGTTATTGACTATGGCATGGTGTGAATATTGACCGTTAAGTAATGTGTTTTGAGTTTTGATATCAGACGATACGAATTTATAGATTACTAATCTATCCAATTCCAAAAACTCACGTACTTGGTTAATTGCCGTTGCCATAATCACTTGCAAATCCAAGCTTTTGCGGATTTGGGTGGTTACTTGATTTAATAGTCGTTCTTGGGCAATTTGTTTTGTCAGGGCATCTTCCACCGCTTGACAACTAAAACCCTCGCTGGGAATAGAAATTTGAGGGGTTTGTACTTCATTGTTAACAATTGGGAGGAGATATTCTAATAACAACAACGTGAACTTACTTTGTAACGTCGCATCATTAGGAGAAATAACTTGCTGATATTGGGCGATGTTTTGGTAAGTGTGGGAATTAGACTCAAACAAATTTCTTAATTTAGAGATAAAGACAGCGATCGCTTCGGAATTAAATGTCAAACTAACATTGAGGGAATCTACGTTAATTGTTTCTTTCTCCATTCCCTGATTTCCCTCCTCCGCTGCTTCTATGTTACCTAGCAGCAACGCACTAAATTGCTCAGAAACCACAAGGGTAAACCGTTGATTTTGCCACTCGACGGGAATACTAATCCGCGCTAACACAGCTTCTGTCAGTATTAAAGCAGCACTGCCTACTGCTTGAGCCATCTGCTGCAACAATTCCCCAAGCCGATTAAATATAATTAAAGGCAAGGTTCGAGAAAAGCTCAAATCGGGAGAACTCAGCATTTTCAAAATTCTAGTGAGATGGGCTGAATGCCTACGTAGGGCAATAGGTAATTTACAAAGGATAAGGGTAGGCTAAAATCCTTTTTGCTTACTTCTTTCCAGTACGCTGCGGGTTGAAGTAGCCTGTGCGTAGGGACTTACGGTTTCCTTCCTGGTTTTTTGTGATTGTGTACTCACCAAAAGTTTAAGGTATTAATAAAGAATTATGCATCGTATAAGTGCCACACCAGGCGGATGGGATCAGTCAGAAGGTTTAATTTTTCTAGAACAAACTCCAGCCCCTTTCGTGTTCATTACTGCTGCTGATACCGACGTTCAAACCCTAGCAGCAGCAGTTTCCAAATTACCTGTACAATTTCCTGCTTTAAGAGTCGCCAACTTGCTGCAATTACAGCAACAAATGAGTATAGATACTTACGGCGAACAAGTGTTAGAACTGGCTCAGGTAATTGTTTTGCGCCTTTTAGGAGGAAGTTCCTATTGGTCTTATGGTTTAGAAGTAGTGCAGGAAATTGTACAACGTCAAGGAACAAATTTAATTGTAATGCCAGGAGATGACGCTCTAGATCCTGATTTAATCTCAAAATCTACTATTTCCCCAGAAATTGTTCAGCAAATATGGCAATACTTTAGAGAAGGTGGTATAGAAAATTTCCTTAACGCTCTCCAATATATTACTGATATTTCCCTATTAACCACATTCAACCCCCCACCACCACAACCTATTCCCCGTGTGGGGAGATGGGGAGCAGAGGAGCAGAGGAGCAGAGGAGCAGAGGAGCAGGGGAGCAGGGGAGCAGAGGAGAATAAATTTCTTCCCAATCCCCAATCCCCAGTCCCCAGTCCCCAATCCCCAATCCCCAAAGTAGGTATTTTATTCTACCGCGCTCATTATTTGGCGGGAAATACTAAAGTTATTGATGCTTTATGTGCTGCTGTGGTGCAGCGAAATTTACAACCTGTGCCAGTTTTTGTTTCTTCTTTACGTGAACCGGGTGTTAGTAATGAGTTGATGGAGTTTTTCCAGCCGAAAGACTCTGAGCATATTAGCCTATTACTGAATACTACGAGTTTTTCCCTAGCGCGGTTGGAAACGGAAACACCCCAAATTGAACTTTGGGAAAAATTAGATGTCCCTGTTTTACAAGTCATTCTTTGCGCTAGTTCCGTTGAACAGTGGGAATCACAGTTACAAGGTTTGACTCCCCGTGATATGGCGATGAATGTGGTGTTACCCGAAGTAGACGGGCGGATTATTAGCAGGGCTGTGTCTTTTAAAACTTTGCAAACTCGCAATAATGACTTAGAAACTGATGTGGTAGTTTATGAACCAGTGAGCGATCGCATTGAGTTTGTCGCCCAACTGGCTGCTAATTGGGTACGATTACGCCATAAACCACCCCAAGAACGTCGTATAGCCTTGATTTTGGCAAATTACCCCAACACTAATGGCCGCCTCGCTAATGGCGTAGGACTGGACACTCCCGCTAGTTGTGTGGAAATTCTCAAGGCTCTACGGTTGGCTGGTTATGAGGTGGGAAATATTCCTGCTGATGGTGATGAGTTAATACAAATGTTAACTGCTGGTGTGACAAATGACCCAGAAGGAAAGGATTGGAAACCTGTAAATCAAAGTCTTTCTGTGGAGGAATATCAAAAATATTTTTCTACGTTACCCGAATTTGTACAACAGGGAATCGTTGAGCGTTGGGGTTTGTTTGGAGAAACGAACCGCAGAGGCGCAGAGGTCGCAGAGAATGGAGAGTTTTTACCTATTGCTGGTATTCAGTTTGGTAATGTGTTTGTGGGTGTTCAGCCTTCACGGGGTTATGAAAATGATCCTAGTTTGAATTATCATGCACCGGATTTAGAACCTACTCATCATTATTTAGCTTTTTATTATTGGGTGCGGGAAAAATACTCTAGTTGTTTTGGTGCGGACGCAATTGTTCATGTAGGGAAACATGGAAATTTAGAATGGCTACCTGGTAAAAGTGTGGCTTTATCTAATACTTGTTATCCTGAAGTGGCTTTTGGGGCTATGCCTCATTTATATCCTTTTATTGTCAATGATCCGGGTGAAGGTTCTCAAGCTAAACGACGCGCCCAAGCTGTAATTATTGATCATCTGACACCCCCGATGACTCGCGCTGAACTGTATGGGGCTTTACAACAGGTAGAAAATTTAATTGATGAATATTACGAAGCAGAAAGTTTAGATCCTTCTCGTTTACCAACAATACGCGATCGCATCCAGGAATTAGTCATTAAGGAAAATCTCTACAAAGATTTAGGTATCACCGATGCTAAAGATATTGTCAATTTTGAATCTCTAATTTTAAATTCTCTTGATGGTTATTTATGCGAACTCAAAGAAGCTCAAATTCGCGACGGTTTACACATTTTCGGACAAGTTCCCCAAGGTAGACAACTACGAGATTTAATTGTAGCGATCGCTCGTATCCCTAACCGTTATTCTATCGGACTCACCCGTGCGATCGCAAAAGATTGGGGCTTAGATTTAGATCCTTTAACAACAGACTACAGCACCCCCTTTACTCCTCCTCAAAATCTCTCTGCGCCTCTGCGTCTCTGCGTGAGCTTAAAATCCTGTCGTACACACGGCGATGTAATAGAACTCTTAGAAGAACACGCAGCCCATTTAGTAGAACAAATAATACAGGGAACAGGGAACAGGGAACAGGGAACAGTAAAAGAGGTGATGGAGTGGATACAATCAAAACTTCTCCCAGCACTGGAAAACACAACCCAAGAAATTACCAACTTACTCAAAGGACTAGATGGTAAATATGTCCCTAGTGCTGCATCTGGCGCACCTACAAGGGGAAGGCCAGAAGTTCTCCCCACAGGTAAAAACTTTTACTCCGTGGATATTCGCGCTATTCCCACAGAAACGGCTTGGGATGTGGGGAGAAAAGCAGCGGAAACCCTAATTGAAACTTACACCCAAGAACATGGAGAATATCCCAAAACTCTGGGTTTATCAGTCTGGGGTACGGCGACAATGCGGACTGGTGGTGATGATATTGCGGAAGCTTTGGCTTTACTTGGTGTCCAACCTGTTTGGGATGGTGCAGCACGAAGGGTAGTAGATTTTGAAATATTACCTTTATCAATTTTGGGTCGTCCCCGCGTTGATGTCACTTTGAGAATTTCGGGATTTTTTCGCGATGCTTTCCCTAATTTGATTGATTTATTTTCTCAATCAGTGGAAGCAGTAGCAGCTTTAGATGAACCAGCAGAGGAAAACCCCTTAGCGGATGCAGTTCGTCAAGATACTAATTTATGGACCGAACAAGGTTTAAGTTTAGAAACAGCATACGAGCGATCGCTATTTCGTGTCTTTGGTTCAAAACCCGGTGCTTATGGCGCAGGACTTCAAGGTTTAATTGCTTCCCAAAACTGGCAAACTGATCAAGATTTAGCCCGCGCTTACATGAATTGGAGTGCTTACGCTTATTCTGGGGGAACAGGGAACGGGGAACAGGGAACAGGGACAAAGAATAATGCCACCTCTACCGAAGCTTTTGAACAACGTTTAAAGCAAATGCAAATAGTTCTACACAATCAAGATAACCGTGAACACGATTTACTTGATTCTGATGATTATTATCAATTTCAGGGCGGTTTAACGGCGGCTGTACGTTCTCTCCAAGGCAAAAACCCCGAAACCTATTTTGGTGATAATTCCAACACCAGCCAGCCAAAAGTCCGCCAACTGAGAGAGGAAATTGCACGGGTGTACCGTTCGCGTGTGGTTAACCCCAAATGGATAGCGGGAGTCATGCGTCACGGTTACAAAGGCGCTTTTGAAATGGCTGCAACGGTGGATTTCTTATTTGCCTATGATGCTACTGCTCAATGTGTGGAAGATTATATGTATCAGGGTGTGGTGGATACTTATTTACAAGATCCAATGGTCTGTGAATTTATCCAAGACAAGAACCCTTGGGCTTTACGTGATATAGCCGAAAGGTTGCTGGAAGCCAACCAGCGAGGTTTATGGGCAGATGTGAATCCAGAAACTTTGGAAAATTTGCGAAATCTAGTACATGAAGCAGAAGGTGCGATTGAAGAAAAATAGCAGGTGTAGGAAGAGAATAACAACTGATCACTAAATATGTCAAAAGCGGAAGTTTTTATGCTTCCGCTTCGACAAAACAGAAATATTCCCCCCACTAATTACTTACCTCCAATAACCACAAATTATCTGATGGTTAAATCTGGCTTTCTTGTTTATAGGACTCGACGCAGAAGCTTAGTAATTGAATTGGCTAAAGTGGCATTAATGCCCGTTGGCATTTGGGACAGACAGCATGAATAGTCAGTTGACAATCAAGAAGGTGAAATCCTTCTTTTTGGGCTGTTTTTGCCCCAATTTTCAAAATAGATTCGTTTTTGAATTCGATAGTAGTATTACACCTAACACAAATGAGGTGATGGTGATGATGGGGGTAGGGTTGGTTAAGTTCATAATGTTTATGTCCCTCACCTAACTCTAATTCCCGCAAAATGCCCATCCTGGCCATCAACTTCAAAGTCCGATAGATAGTTGAGAGGCTAATACCCTCACCGTCAGTTTCTAGGCGATGATAAAGATCCTCTGCGCTTAAATGCTCACCTTGTGGTAATTCTTGAAAAATATGTAGGATTACTTCACGTTGAGGAGTTAAACGCCAGCCTCGGTCGTTTAGTTCTGCCTTAAGTGAACCAGTTGTGTAGACAGTCATACTAAATTTTCTCAACAAAGCCTGTCAATTGAGAATATAACAAATGTTGGGATAGATTTGCAACAATCATGACTTATTGAGAATTTTTGTTAGTTGGTAATTGGTAATTGGTAGGGAAGAATAAACTCTTGCCTTTTGCCTTTTGCCTTTTGCCTTCTTACTGTTCCCTGTTCCCTCATCTAACTTAAAGATTCTAAATAGTCACGGACGAGGTTACGGCGCTTGGGTTGGCGAAGTTTTTGCAAAGCTTTGGATTCAATTTGTCGGACTCTTTCCCGTGATAAGTCTAAAGCACGGCCAATTTCAGCTAATGAGTAAGGATGTCCATCGGATAAACCGAAGCGCATTAAAATAACTTCACGTTCACGGGTAGTTAAATCTGCCAGTAAATTCTGTAAATCTTTTTGTAAAGATTCACGCATGAGCATTTCTTCTGGGGTGACGCTATCTGTTTCTAATAATTCCCCTAATTCGGTATCTTTATCTTTGCCTACTTTGGTTTCTAAGGAAACGGAACGAGGGACACGCAACAATACTTCCCGCACTTGGGCGGCTGTCATGTCTAATTCAATTGCTAAATCTTCTAAAGTCGGGGTGCGACCTTTTTCTTGAGCAATTTTCCGTTGTGCTTTTTTAATTTTGTTAAGTTTTTCAGTAATATGAACAGGAAGACGAATTGTGCGACTAGAGGTGGCGATCGCTCTGGTAATTCCCTGACGAATCCACCAATAAGCATAGGTACTAAAGCGATAACCCTTTGTGGGGTCAAACTTTTCTACGGCTCGTTCTAAGCCTAGAGTACCTTCTTGGACTAAATCCAACAATTCCAAACCACGATTTTGATATTTCTTAGCTACAGACACCACAAGACGCAGATTGGCCTTGATCATGTGTTCTTTGGCTTGGAGTCCGTAAGATTGAACTTCTTCTAGTTCTTTGACTGTCAAACTGGCAATTTCTGCCCAGCGACGTTTCCCTTCTGATAACGTGGGTTTGAGATCAGATAGGTCAATACCAGCAGTAGTCGCCCATCTTTCTAAGGAGGGACGATGTCCTAATTCAGAGACTAAACGTTCCTGAACTTCCACTAATCTCAAATAAGGAACAATTACTTCGTCACCTTGCTTGGCTGCATTAGCAAGGACTATCCGCATCCGCAAATATCGCTGAACTCTTTGGGCTTCGGAAACTTCTTCGTCTCGTCCTAATAAACGTACTCGGCCAATTTCTTGGAGGTATAGACGTACTAAGTCTGTACTGCGGCGGTTGTTGTTAGCAGCTAGATGATGAGGATCGACAGCAGCGACTTCTATATCTTGAATATCCTCTAGGGATAAATCACCCTCATCAATATTTAGATCAGAGTCCAAGGTTGGGTTAGACTTTTGGGAATCGTAGGCTGCATCTGTATAGAAAGATGTTGCTGGCATAATGTCTTATTGTGAAGGTACGAATAGATTACGGTCAGCTAAAATTATGGTCTGTTAATCAACTGTTGCTATTGTTCCCGTAATTCACGTTGAAATAACACAATTGAGTTTTGCAGTACAATTCTTTGCAAAAGATTGTAATGGTTTAACGGGGCTATCTGAAAAATTTGTGGCGAATATAAAATTCGCTAGTACACAAACAAATTTACCCTGTGCGAACTAAAAAATATGGATAGTATAAAATTAGACTTTTCAGACAACTTATTAAGGATACACTGTTACCGGGTTAATCGGTGAGTGTAGTTTTTGATTGAACTCATAGGCGTTTTTCAGTTAAAGCCAGCCTGTAAATAGGAAATTACCTAGTCAACAGGGGAATTCTTAGGTATAACCAGTTCTTTAAAAAACTAAGTATATACATATTCCTAGTAATTTTGCTGTTGATAAACTACATGGTGATATTTACATGATGGAGAAGGTAGTTTCCTGATGATTTAACAATTTTTTTAGTGATAATTTGGTAATTAGTGGATGTGAGTTACGAAATAATGCTGATAGCACAGCATGGCACAAGCTGTAACTTTATTGGTGATATTCTGGCTTGATATCTCTTAACATTAGTTCATCTAGGGCTTGTTGAGGTGTAACTTCAGTTTCCAGTAACCGATAAACTTGTTCAGTAATCGGGATAGTAATTTTTTGCTGCTGAGATATTTGCATCAAAACCCGACAGGTGTTTACTCCTTCGGCGGTTCCTGGTAAGGTAGCGAGAATTTCTGTCAGCGTTTTCCCACTAGCCAGCTGATAGCCAACTTGGTAATTGCGACTTAAGGGGCTGTTGCAGGTTGCTAACAAATCTCCTAGACCAGATAAACCATAAAATGTTTCTGTTTTTGCGCCAAAAAGTCCGCCAATCCGAATTATTTCTGTCAAGCCACGAGTTACTAAGGCTGCTTTGGCATTAGTTCCTAAATGTAACCCATCACAGACACCAGATGCGATCGCCATCACGTTTTTGAGTGTACCACCTAGTTCTACACCTACTGGATCAGGGTTAGTATACACACGAAACCGACTAGAAGAAAAGACCTGTTGCACAGTTTCAGCAGCAGCGGTATTTTTGCTGGCTACTACGGTAGCGGCTGGTAATTCCTGTGCAATTTCTTCAGATAAATTAGGACCTGACAGGACAACTACTGAATGATCAGGAAATTCGGTTTGCCAAATTTGCGAAGGTGTACAGGTAGTTTGGGGATCTAAGCCTTTTGTAGCTGTGACAAAAATTGTCTCTGGAGACAAGGGAAAAGACTTGACTAATAAAGCTACATCTCTGACACCTTTCATGGAGATAGCAGAGAGGACTATTTCCGCATCTTTTAAAACCATCTCCAAACTTAGCGTTCCCTGACGTGACCACAAACGCACCTGATGATCGTTTGCTCGCACTAAATTTGCTAGGGTTGCACCCCAAGCACCTGCACCCAAAATGGCGATAGATTTTGAATTTTTGTCATTAGTCATTAGTCAGGGATTGGGGATTGGGGATTGGGGATTGGGGATTGGGGATTGGGGATTGGGGACTGGGGATTGGGGATTGGGGACTAGGGAAAATTAATTAACTCTTACCTCTTACCTCTTGCCTTTTGCCTCTTGCCTTCTTCCACTGTCACCTGTCACCTGTAAGCTGTAACCTAATCTACCTGGGATAACGTTTCATTAATTCCCTAACTTGTTCAGCATGATAGGAGCTTCTTGTCAATGGTGAAGAAACAACTTGTAAAAATCCGATTTCTTCACCATAAGCTTGCCATGCTGCAAATTGTGTAGGGGTGATAAAATCAGCTACTTGCAGGTGTTTTTGACTGGGTTGGAGATATTGCCCAATAGTCAAAATATCACAATCTACTGCTCGTAAATCTTGCATGACTTGGCGAACTTCTGTATCAGTTTCACCTAAACCCACCATAATACCGGATTTGGTGTATGTGCTGGGTGAAATTTGCCGACAACGTTGTAATAATTCCATTGTCCGCTCATAATTGCCTTGGGGACGTACTCGACGATACAAGCGAGATATTGTTTCTGTGTTGTGATTTAGTACCTCCGGTGCGGCTTGGAGGATGATTTCTAGAGCATTCCAATTTCCGCATAAATCTGGAATCAACACCTCTATTGTAGTGTTAGGTGAGACAGTGCGAACTGCGGAAATACATTTAACAAATTGAGATGCACCGCCATCGGCTAAATCATCCCGATTGACAGAAGTGATGACGACATGATTAAGCTGCATTCGTCGCACTGCTTCTGCTAGTCGCGTGGGTTCGGTAGCATCTAGGGGTTGAGGTTTTTTCTCAAAATCAATATCACAATAAGGACAAGCTCTAGTACAAGCTGGTCCCATAATTAAAAATGTGGCAGTTCCGGCGTTAAAGCATTCGCCAATATTGGGACACGATGCTTCTTCACAAACCGTATTCAGGGCTAAATCCCGCAAAATTTCTTTAACGTTACCGACGCGCTCCCACTGAGGCGCTTTTACCCGTAACCAGTCTGGTTTTACAGTCACAATCCGCTTTGATTACTGAATTTATCTAAATCTAATCCTAGCAAGCAAAGTCCTTTATGAAAGATTTAGTTTTTTTTATTTAGCTAGGGTTGTGATATGATGGGGTTGATATGAATATTTTTTTAACGGGATGTAGCGCAGTTTGGTAGCGCACTGCGTTCGGGACGCAGGGGCCGCTGGTTCGAATCCAGTCATCCCGATTTGTTGTTGTGTCACTTGCCAAATTATTTGTCGCAGTTCGCAAATTAGTGTCGCTAATTTGATGAAGTAGACTTAATTTCATAACACTTGTATAATTATAACTAAAAACCTTTAGAATAATCCCAAACGCAATGCGCCTTTCAACCCTCCCATAATCAATTCTATTTTTTCTATTTTGTAACTATTTTAAATCCCAACCTGCTTAACTAGCGATCGCATTCCAGGATTTGTTTTTTTCAACCCACCCCTAGTCGAGATGGTAGTTGAAACATCGCACTTCAATAAATGCGATCGCAATAACTAACCTTTCAACCCATTAATCAGTTGTACAGTCATAGGTGCAATTAGTTATGCTTTAACTATCCGATTATTAGCACCAAAATTATGGCAGCAAGCATTAGCATTAGCCATTTTAGCTATCTCACCCCTCAAAAATCATCACAAATAAATATTCGGTTTCCCCATGCCTAATCCAGACAACTTAAATGCCTATCCTCCCATTTTTATTGTCGGAATGCCCCGTTCTGGTACAACCCTGATGACAGCCATGTTGTCAGCCCATCCTCACATTGCTATTCCCTCAGAAACTCATTTTCTCCGCCATTGGATTAAGCAATACTCTCACTTAGATTTAACTAATCCCACTCATTTTGCAGACTTCTGGCAAGAGTTTACCCATAGTCAACATTTTTCTCGCCTCGACATCAATCCTCAAACTACCTATAGGCTTATTCTCAACACAGGTAAGACAGACTTTCCAACCATCTTTACCAGCATACTACAGGAATATGCGACCCAGAGACAAAAAACACGCTGGGGCGAAAAAACACCCGATCACTATCAATCACTGAATCTGCTGTTTGATTGGTATCCTCAAGCTAAAATTATCTGGATGGTAAGAGATCCCAGGGCTGTTACCGCTTCCCTCCTCACCATGCCTTGGGCAAACTCCTATGTTAATAGACACGCTATAACTTGGCGAGACAGTATTCAGCAACTTAAAAAATGGGTCGAAGATCAGCGAGTGATTAGTATTAACTATGAAAACCTCATTAATCATACCGAAGCTATTTTAAAACAAGTATGTGAATTTATTAATGAAGACTATACATCAATGATGATTTTTGGGCGTTCTCAAACCACTAGTCCGTTAATTAACTATCAAGGGAGCGCGAAAATTAATAAATCTCAGGCTTTAAAACAGATTGATTCTACTCCTATCTATAAGTGGCAAGCACAATTATCATCTACAGAAATTGCCATTATTGAACAGATAACTCGCTGTGAAATGCTCGCACAAAACTATCACCCTCTTACTAATAGCCTAAGTATAAAAGGATGGCTAGAATGGATTAAGTTAATCGTTTTGCGGCAAAAAGAACGTTTAATTAAAAATGGCTCAAATTTTAAAGCTTGGCTGAAAAAATTAGCATTTGTACAAACAATTCTTCAGTTTATTGATCCTGTAATCAGTCTTCAAGCTAAAACCATCAATCTTTGTTTTGGCACTAGAACGGCTCAATCTTTTAACAACTGGACTGATTATTTCCAAAAACAACCCATTGCTGGTTATATAGGATTTGTTGGCTATCAAAATCTAGGGGATGAAGCTTTATATCTAGGATTTAAAAAGCTATTTACTAATCAAAATATTTTACTTTATTATTCTAGGGCTGAACCTGACTATCGCCAACAATATAAATCTGCACCAATTGAGTTAATATTGTATCGTAATTTAATTAAGCGAGACAATTTTTATGACTTTGTTTTTTTAGGAGGTGGCACACTCATTCATTGGCAAAGTTATCTAGACTGGTTTCAAGAAGCACTCCATCAGGGAAAACCCGGCATTGTTTTGGGGACAGGTGTAGCAGATCCTGCTTTTTGGCAAGAAAAGCGCCCAGAAGTCAACTATACTCAATTAATGGCTGATTGGGTTTCTGTCCTCAAAGATGCTTCCTATGTTGCCGTCAGAGGGTTTCAATCGGCACGAATTCTAGAAGCGCATGGTTTAACTAAACCTCAAGTAATTGGTGATCCTGCCCTCTCACTTTGTATTCCTAGACAATTGAATTTCTCTCGGCAAAGAATTATCGGGATTAATTTAGGAAGTCACGGATTTATCAAAGGCGAGCAAAATCACATTAATGAAGTGATTGCTTGTGTTGTCCACCATCTTCTTTTATTGGGTTGGCAGGTTGAGTTTTTACCTCTCCATAAAAGTGATTTTCAACTGGGACAAACTTTAATTCACCAATACCATCTACCCCATGTTTCTATTTGGCAAGAGTTTACAAATATCGAAAAAACCCTAGCCAGGATTCAATCTTATGACTTAGTTTTAGGGCAACGGCTACATTCTGCCGTTCTTGCTTGTGGGTGCGGTGTTCCTACTATTCTGTTAGAATATCAACCCAAATGTCGTGATTTTATGGAATCCATAGAACAGCAAAAGTTTTGTCTGCCCACAGATGCTTTGGAATTAGATCATATTTATTCTCTGATTGATGACATTGACCATAATTATCAAGAACACTCTCAGCAGCTAGTTTCCATCGGAAATGCTTACCGATTTAAGCAAAAACAAGCGGCTCAACATAGCATGAATTTAATATCACTTCTCACCTAGCATTAGTTAAAAAGTAAAATTATGAGTCCTGAACTTTTTTTATCCGAGTTAGTTAAAGGCAATCACCATAAAGGGGGCTTAAAATGTCTAAAATTATTTGATGTTAACCACAACTTTTTTGATAATTTGCAGCAGGAAATTACTGCTTTAATTAAAGCCAATCAACCCTCTGACGTGAAGGACAAAGAACACCTGAGTAATTGGTCTAATCCCTATGGTGATGTCATGCAGTTTTCTTTGCTCAATCGTTCGGGGAAATTTGATGACACTTCATCAGATCATGACTTGACTGTAGCAGGAAAATTATTTCACCACAGGGAAAAGTACCCTACAATTGCTAGATTTATTGACGTTTTTCCTCATGCTTATAATATGAGAATAATGGGATTAGGACAAAAAGGAGGTTTATCTCCTCATGAAGAACATATTGTTATCGCTCATCAGAAGCGGGGTTTAAAAAGTTATTATTCCCTAAGAGCAAGATTTCATTTACCTATTATCACTAACGATCAAGCTGAACTTTTGATAGAAAATCAAATCTATCATTTTACAACAGGTTCAATTTTCTTTTTTAATAATGGTTGTATTCATTCAGCCTATAATAGAGGAACAGAACCGAGATATCATTTAATTTGGGATATGCTATTAACTCAGGAGACTTTTGAACTCATGTTTTCTGATGAATATCATCCCCTTCCTGATTTTCTGACTAAACTTATTGGTCAAGATAGAATCCTAGTTACTCGTCGTCAAGAAAACATAAAAGAATATCAAATTATGGGTCGGGGGAAAGAATTATACGACTTACTCAAGTTAAATATTTTCGGCATTAAACCCTATATTTTCCAAAACTTATGGAATGAATGGACATATTTAAAGCATCACAAATTCGGAAAAATTGAGTTTTTTAAAATTTAGTTATTTATGAATAATCCAAACTTTAAACATCAAGATCCATCCAATTTAAGATCAATGCTAGATAATTCTTCTCAAGACCCCTCAAAGGGAAATTGGAAACATTTAGAACAGTATGTCAACTTTGCTCCCCGTTCCCAAGTCCTAGATTTTTGTATTGCACTTTCAGCACATATTCCCGGAAATATAATTGAGTTTGGAGTAGCTTATGGAGATTCAACGAAGGTAATTCGTAATTCTCTTCAACGACATCAAAAATTTGGTTTTTATTCTGCAAAACAAATCTTCGCTTGTGATTCTTTTGAAGGGTTACGAGAAAAATTTGAAAATGCAGAGGTAGGAACTTTTGCTTGCGAACCCCCTAAAATACCCGGAGTTAAAATTGTCAAAGGCTATTTTGAAGATAGTCTCACACCAGAATTAGCTAGAACAGTAGGTAAAGTCAGTTTTGCTCATTTGGATGCTGATCTTTATTCTTCAACCTATTGCGCTCTCACTTGGTTAACACCTCTACTACAGACTGGTAGTTTATTATTATTTGATGAATTTTTAGGAGAGAATCAATCAGAAAAAAGAGCTTTCTTAGATTGGTTAGCAGCAACAGGTATCAAGACTGTTTTAATTGCTGAATTTGGACGTGAACCCAGTGGTTGGGGTGAAACAACAGATCGTCGTTTAGTTTATCAAGTTATCAAAGATGAAACAGTAGCTATTAAACCTGTAAGTTTGAGAGCAAAATTAATATCAAAGTTGCGAGCTTATCGGCAAAAATTAGGTGTCTAACAATGTTAATGTAGCTCACTGATTGGAGAAACCCTATATGTCAATTATAAGAGTTGTTTTTCTTTCCAATTGGCAACTTCATAATCCTTACCAAAAACTTTTAGCAGAACAGTTAATCAGTCAAGGATGTCAGGTAGAAATTTATTATTGTGATCTCATTTTTCTGCCTTTTTTTATGAAGTTTTGGCAACCAACTATTTTACACATTCATACCTTACATCCTTTTCTTGTTAGTAAGCATAAATTCTATCAACCTCTTAAGACATTTGTGTTTCTGATTCAAATTTTAATTTTAAAAATATTGCAAATTAAAATTGTTTGGACAGTACATGAATGGAATGATAAAATGGCTGGGGGTAAATATTCCCTAAATCAGACTCACATTTTTATTATAGATAAATTCCTTGATGCTCTGATTACCCACAGTAATTTCACTAAGCTAGAATTAGCTAAATCTTTTGAAAATTTAGTGAATAAAAATAAATTATTCGTAGTTTCTCATGCTAACTACATTGATTATTATCCCAATCAAATCAATCAACAAGAAGCCAGAAAAAATCTCGGAATTCCAGCCAAAACCTTCGTTTTTCTCCTGTTTGGCAACATCTATCCTTATAAAGGTTTTATTCAAGCAATTGAAGCTTTTCAAGCATTACCACCAGATAATATATATTTATTAATTGCTGGTAAACCAGTTGATCAAAATATTGCTATTCTTATTGAAAATAAAATCAAAAATAGCGAAAATATTTCATTTTCTCCAAAATTTATTGCTAATGATCAAGTCCAGTTATATTTCAATGCTTCTGATTGTGCTATAATGCCATATCAGGTTTTTACTACTTCAGGAATTGCTCTACTGGCAATGTCTTTTGGAAGAGTTTGCATAGCCCCGAAAATAGGACATTTTAGTGAAATTCTTGATCAATATGGGGCTTTTCTCTATGACCCTAACGCCAATGATGGATTGTTACAATCTATGAAATTTGCAATAGACAATCAGTATCACATTTTGGATATGGGAAAACATAATTTTACCATTGCCCAGCAATGGAATTGGCATTTAATGGCTCAACAAACTTTAAAGATTTACACTGAAAACCTATGATTAAATATTTAGAAAAAGTCTTTTACGTTCTCAATATCAAGAAAACGAAATTAGTTTTAATTCTGCTCACGGTAACTGGTGCATCGGTACTAGAAGCCATGGGGATTAGACTCATTTCCCCCTTTATTATAGTCGCTTCCCAACCAGAATTTATTACTAAAATATCTTGGCTCTATTGGATTTACCAAAAATCAGGAATCAGGGATGATAATTACTGGATAACTATCCTTGGTTGTGTTTTTATGCTGGTACTTTTTATTAATTCTACTTTATATATACTCTCCCAAAATTATATCAATAAATTCTATAATCACCAAAAAACTAGACTAATTTTAAGATTACTTAAAGGATATTTGAAATTACCTTATACATTTCACCTCAGTAAAAATAGTGCAGATATAGTCAAAAATATTGTGTTTGAGGTTAGCCATTTCTCTCAACAATGTATGGCACCTTTATTAAATAGTGTTAGTAATTTGGTCGTAGTTTTAGTGCTAGGTATTCTTTTAGCTAGAACTAACAGGTTATTGTTATCTTTGATTTTAACTATTCTCTTACCTGTATTGATTTTCTGTTATTATATCTGGGGAAAAATTAGACGATGGGGTGAGATACAATCCAAATCTAAGCAAGAGATGATGTTAATTCTCAATCATAGCTTAGGCAGCTTAAAAGAAACTCAGGTGATTGGTTGTGAATCCTATTTTGAGCAACAGTTACTACAACCAACTCATAATTTAGAACAAGCAACTACTTTTTTTCAAAATTACCAAATACTACCAAAAATTTTCATTGAAATTACTCTAATTTTATCAATTATTATCTTTATAGCTATCTCCAAAATATTCTGGAATCAAAACATTGCTGAACTAAACTCAACTTTAGGTATTTTTGCTCTTTCGGCATTACGAATAATTCCCGCAGCATCCAGTCTAATATCATCTATCAATTATCTTCAAAATTCTCACTATGCTCTAGAGACAATTTACAACGATTTAAATCAAATAGATAAAGTTAGTCATTCGCAAAAGTTTGATAATTTAACTCATGAAAATCAAGTAATGTATTTTCACAATCAACTTGAGTTGAGTCAGATAAATTACTGTTATCCCGATACATCAGAACTGGTACTTAGGGATATATCTTTAACAATTAACAAAGGAGAATCAATAGCGATAATTGGTAAATCAGGTGCGGGAAAAACTACTTTAGTTGATGTTATTCTAGGAATTTTAAAGCCTGAAAAGGGCGAGATTATGGTTGATGGAATATCCATTTATCAAAATTTGCGTGCCTGGCAAAATATAATTGGTTATGTTCCCCAATCTATTTTCCTAATGGATGATACTATAGAGCATAATATTGCCTTTGGAATTGAAAAGGAACAGATTGATTTAGAAAGATTGTATCAATCCATTGAAATGTCTCAATTGACAGAAATGATTGCACAACTTCCCCAAGGTATTAAAACACTTGTGGGTGAACGAGGAGTGCGTTTATCAGGAGGTCAACGTCAACGGATTGGCATTGCGCGTGTTCTTTATCATCAGCGGAAAATATTAGTTTTTGACGAAGCAACTTCTGCGTTAGATAATGAAACAGAGAAAAGCGTTAATCAGGCAATTCAAGCGTTATCTGGTCAAGTTACTATGATTATTGTTGCCCATCGTTTAACGACAATAACCCACTGCGATCGCCTTTATGTGTTAGATCAAGAAAATCATACAATTAGTGAAGCCTGAAATTATGAACTTAAACCAAGATTTGATGGAAGACCCCTTGGTTATTTTTACACACATTCAAAAAACAGCAGGAACTACCCTACAATCAATAATCAAGCAGAATTATCGGAGTAATCAAATAATTACAGTTCCCCATCGTCAACCTTTTTCAGAAGTCATCGAATCAGTTCAAAATCAAGTTAACACATCAAAAATTAAGATTATTCAAGGTCACATTGGGTTTGGATTACATAACTATTTACCTAAAAGTTATGGTTATATTACTTTACTCCGTGATCCTGTCCAAAGGGTGATTTCATCTTATTATTTTCGACAAACTAATCCAGATACTAAACCAATGACCTTAGAAGAATTTTGTCTAGCAAGGGAAAGTAATGCAATGACTAAATGGTTATCTGGACTAGAGTTTCCCTATCAAGTTTCAATCGGCTTTAAAGATTTGAAAAAAGCAAAAGAAGAAGGTGATACTCGCTTAATTAATTATCATAATCAAGATATTTTGCAACTCTTAGAACTGGCAAAGCAAAATCTCAAAGATAATTTTAAAGTCATTGGAATCACTGAAAAATTTGATGAAACTTTAATCTTGATGAAACATTATTTAGGCTGGAGAAATATTTATTATTATCGTCAGAGAGTCGCTACTAATAAACCACCAGAGTCTGCATTTTCACCGGAGATACTGACTTTCATTCAAAAACATAATCAATTTGATATTCAACTCTACGAATATGCCCTAGAATTATTTAACAAACAGATTAATGAATATGGTTCTTTCTTTGAAGAGGATTTGCAAAAATTTCAAACTTTCAATTCAGTCATTGGTAAAGTTTATGCAGGTTCTGATAAAGTGAGGCAGATTCTGAGAATTAAAAGTCATATTAATCGTCTATTCTCTAATTAAATTTTAAATTTATAAACTCTAAAAAAATCATGAATAATCTACAATCTAACGGAGTTATTTATATTGTTACTGGTGAAAACTGTAGTTATGAAGCTTGTCAATCAGCAATTAGCCTAAAGCGTCATAACCCTGATTTATCAATTACAATTTTTACCGATCAACAAGTGCAAGAGGACTGTTTTGAGCGGGTAATTCCTATCTCTACCTACATATATAATAGTTGTCGTCAAAGTGCTAAATTGTCTTATCTAGCACAATCTCCCTATCAAAATACTTTATATCTAGATAGTGATACTTATATTTGCGATGATATTCGGGAATTGTTTATGCTTTTAGAAAAGTTCGATCTAGCTGCTGCTCACGCGTCCCAACGTTGGGGGGTAGAATATACAGTGGAAAATATTCCTGACTGTTTTCCCGAATTTAATGCTGGGATACTTCTATTTAAAAAATCTCCTCAAGTTGAGGAATTTTTCAACACTTGGTTATCTCTATATCAGCGAGATTTAAAACGTAACTTAGTTTCAAACTACCTACCAGATCAACCCACTTTCCGAGAAGCAATATACCATAGTAATTTAAGAGTTGCCACCTTAACCCCAGAATACAATTGTCGTTTTATTCAGCCTGGGTTTGTGAATAAAGCTGTGAAAATTCTTCATGGGAGGCATTTTAATTTGTCAAACATTGCTGAGACTATTAATGTTAATAATAAGCGGCGAATTCACTATATGGGAATGAGAGGCAATCTAAAAATAGTTAAACATCATCAAGACTTAACTCAGGTTAAGCAATATATCCGTTTCCGACAATCTCTCCAACAAAGAGGCTGGCGAGAAACTTTTGTGTTGGCACTAAAAGAAATTTTTAAAAAATAATAAAGAGGACAATTCTAAAATGGACTTTTCTTGGAGTCAGGAACAGATTAACCGCAGAGAACAAATTCTTAAATTTGCTCAACAAGAAATAAGTGAGGACATCATTAAATTAGATCAGCAAGAACAGTTTAATCAAGAGGATTGGCATAAATGGGCTAATTTTGGGATTCAATCTTTAATCATTCCTCAAAACTACGGCGGTCAAGAAATGGATATTTTATCTACAATTTACGCTTTAGAAAGTTTGGGTTATGCCTATAAAGACAATGGACTAATCTTTGCCATGAATGCTCATATTTGGGCTTGTGAACTGCCTATTATTACCTTTGGGACAGAAAAACAAAAACAGCAATATCTTCCTCTGTTAGCACAAGGAAAGTTAATTGGTGGTCATGCTGTTAGTGAACCAGAAGCTGGTTCTGATGTCTATAGTATGAAAACGATCGCTCAAAAAAAAGGAGATAAATATATTCTTAATGGTAGTAAAATGTTTGTGACTAATGCCCCAGTTGCTGATCTGATTTTAGTTTTTGCCAATCTTGATTCTGAAAGAAATAAAAAAGGAATTACAGGATTTTTAATTGAAAAAAATTCTCCAGGATTTCTGATGAAAAATAAGCTGTCTAAAATGGGATTGCGGACTGCTCAGATGGGAGAAATTATTCTCGATAATTGTCAAGTTTCCGAGGATAATATTCTGGGAAAAGAAGGATTAGGTATGGCAATTTTCAATCATGCGATGGAGTGGGAACGAGGGTTTATTCTTGCTAGTGCGGTGGGAACAATGGAAAGAATTTTAAATCGTTGTATCAAGTATGCTCGTCAACGCCAACAGTTTGGTCAGCCGATTGGCAAATTTCAACTAATTGGTAATAAAATAGTGCAGATGAAACTGCGATTAGAAACTGGGAGAAATCTTTTATATAAAATGGGATGGTTAAAACAGATGGAAAAACCTGCTTTGTTAGAAGCAGCAATGACTAAACTCTATTTAAGTCAAGCTTGGATAGACTCCTGTTTAGATGCTATTTCAATTCATGGGGGTTACGGTTATTTAACGGAATTTGAGCTAGAAAGGGAATTGCGGGATGCACTGGGAAGTCAAGCTTACTCAGGAACTTCGGAAATTCAATCTTTGATTATTGCTAAATATTTGGGGCTATAACTCATGGGAGAATTACTACACCAACTTTTAGAAATTAGCGCCCAACAATATGCTAATAAAGTAGCTGTTATTGACGGAGAAAAGAGGATTACTTATGAAGCATTAAATAATATTTCTCATCAGTTAGCTCATAGCTTAAAAATATCGGGAGTTGTGAGGGGCGATCGCGTTGGTATTTATCTGCACAAATCTATTGAAACAGTTATTGCTATTTTTGGCATTCTCAAAGCGGGGGGAATTTATGTTCCTCTTGATCCTGCTGCACCAGTTAAACGCATTGCTTTACTGATTAATGATTGTGGTATAAAAGCCCTCATCAGTAACCAGAAAAAATTCAAACCATTAGAAAAAACTTTAGAGGGATATTTGCCCTTACAAACAGTTATTTTAACTGATTTTGAAATTTATCTAGACGATACGGCATCAATAAAATATATAGCATGGCAACAAGTATTACAAGCAGATTTAACTCCGTTGTTGAATGATTTAACCTGCGAGGATATTGCCTATATTCTCTATACTTCTGGTTCTACTGGAAATCCTAAAGGAGTTATGATTTCTCATGCTGCTTCACTCAATTTTATCACCTGGGCTGATAACTGTTTTCAAATTCACGAAAATGACCGCATCTCTAATCATGCTCCCTGTCATTTTGATCTGTCTATTTTTGACATTTTTACGACAATTAAAGCAGGTGCAACCGTCATTCTTGTTGCTTCACAACTTTCAGTATTTCCCTTGAATTTAGCTCGTTTTATTGCTCAACAAGAAATCACCATTTGGTATTCTGTTCCTTCAATCTTAATTCAGTTGGTACTCCACGGTAACTTAAATCAAGAGCAGTTTCCCCATCTGAGACATATTCTTTTTGCTGGGGAGGTTTTTCCCCTCAAATATTTAAGAGAATTGCAAACTTTATTACCCCATGTCAACTATCATAACCTATACGGTCCAACAGAAACGAACGTTTGCACCTATTATCCTGTGATTGAGAAGTTGGGGGAGCAAGAGCAGTCCTTACCTATTGGAAAAGCCTGTGCTAATCATGATGTATTTGTTGTCAATCAGTTTGGTACAATAGCTCAAGTTGACGAAATAGGAGAACTTTATGTAGCTGGACCATCGTTGATGCGGGGGTACTGGGAAATGCCAGAGTTAACAAAAACTGTTTTAGTTGCAGATCCGCGCTATAGTGACTCTAATGTTCATAAAGTCTATCGAACTGGGGATTTGGTCAAACTTAAGGCAGATGGTAATTATCAATTTCTAGGTCGTCAAGATAACTTGATTAAAAGTCGAGGTTATCGGATAGACTTGGGAGAGATTGAGTCAGTCATCCATAATCATCCGGCTGTTCAAGAAAGCGTAGTTATTCCCATTCCCGATGAACAATTGGGAAATCTGATTAAAGCAATTGTTGTTTTATTAGCTGGAGAAATAACGAACGGGAAAGATTTAGAGTTTTTCTGTTCACAATATCTACCTAAATATATGATTCCTCAGTTTGAATTTAGAGATGTTTTACCAAAAACATCAACAGGAAAAATTGATCGTTCTTTATTACGGTTGAGCGCAAATAATTCTTGATACTAACTATAAAAACATGAAAAAAAACAAGTTTAGAGAACAAGGCATTATTGATCTTCCTCAAGCGAAATTATTTACTGAGGAACACTTACAAGAGCGTGAATACTTTCGCTCTCTCAATGAACCGACTTGGTGTCCAGGGAATCAAGCTCAACATATGCGCCCCGATGACACCATTTTGGGGTTATATTTCAATGATCGGGCTTGGGCATTGCCTTGGTGGATTATGAAAAATCATCATATTGCCAACCTCATTATAGATGGGCAAGCAGTTTTGATCGCTCTCTGCGAAATGTGTAGTAGTGCTGCCATGTTTAATGCAGTTAGTCAAGGTCAAAGATATACATTTCGCCTGATAGGATTATATAACGGAACTCATTTTATTTCAGATCTAGAAACGGGAAGTTTCTGGACTTCCTTTAGCGGTGAATCAATTAGTGGTTCTTTAAAAGGAACAGTTATCGAAAGACTCCCCCTATGGCAACTAGAGTGGCAGCAATGGCTTAATCTTCATCCTAGAACTCAGGTCTTATATGGTCAAGAAAAACTCAGAGAAGGACATGGTAGTGGCCATTCTCCAGGTTCTCCGGGCATAGGTAGCACATTTGCAGAAACCTTAGTTCAACCCCTTGATGGAAGACTACCTCATAACACTCTAGTTTTAGGTGTTAGATGTAATAATAGTTCAAAAGCTTATCCCCTCGTAGAATTGGATAAATTTGGCTCTATTGTTAATGATACTGTGGCAGAGCAAGAGATTGTTATTTTTCATCAACCTAAAAGTTCACTTGCCATCGCTTTTTCTCCTCAGTTAAAAACGGAAATACTGAATTTTGAAGTGACAAATAAGGGAACAATCATTGATAAAAATACAGGTAGTTTTTGGAATTATACGGGAGAAGCTTACGAAGGAAAACTAAAAGGTTCACAGCTAAATTATGTTTTTTCTGGCGTAGAAGAGTGGTATGTTTGGTGTGCCTACAATCCCAATACAGAAATTTTTAACAATGTGGGCGGCTTGTTATTTAAATTATCTCATACTATCCCTGAGATGGGAAAAAAATTTAAAAAGCGTTTTCTATAGAGCGTGGTTAGAAGATGATGAACTTCAAGTGGGAGATAAGTTGGAAACACCAAAAATGGGTGATAAAATATAATCTGAGAATATTACTCAAAAGCGATAATGATATCAGCCTTTCTCCTAGCAGCCCAACAATCTCAGAAAAATTTAACTTAATTACTTTCTGAGAATATACCTTACTTAAAGAATGATTTTCCTATGAAGACTCTGTTTACTCAATCAGAAATTAAAGACACCATCAAAACCTATATACAGCAGGAATTTCTCTATGACAAACCTGAATTTGATTTAGAGGATGATTCTTTACTAATAGAAGAAGATATTATTGATTCTTTGGGTATTTTTGTCTTGATTAGCTTTCTAGATGAACAGTTTCAAGCAAAACTTCGACCTGATGAAGTTGTGATCGAAAATTTCGCAAATCTTAATACGCTCACTTGTTTGGTGATGGGTAAATTAAACCAATAAATAAATCATGATCGGAAATAATCTTATGAACATTAACGCTCCCAAATTTGACATCGGAATTATTGGTGGTGGACCTGCGGGTTCTACTCTTGCAGCTTATTTGGCTAAAGCTAATATTAGTTGTGTTGTTTTTGAAAAAGAATATTTTCCCCGTCCTCATGTTGGCGAGTCTCTAGTTCCCACTACTAATCTAATTTTACAAGAATTAGGCTTATTAGAAGAGATGGAAGAGGCAGGTTTTCCACATAAACATGGTGCGGCTTGGACATCTGCTAACAAGAAACTATATAGTCATAACTGGGAAGGGATGCCATCAGATTATTTTGCAGATGTCCGTTTTGGTGAAAAACATAGTTATCATGTTGATCGAGCTAAATTTGATCAAATGCTGCTGCAAAATGCTGAAAAGCTGGGTGCAACTGTTTATCAAGGTGCGAGAGTTAACCGAATTAATTTTCCGGAAAATGATTACCCTCAAATAGTTGTCTCTGTTGAAAATGAAGTTATTGAGACACAGGTACGATTAGTTGTTGATGCTAGTGGTCGTCGGACTCTGTTAGGTTCTCAGTTAGACTTAAAGGTAAAAGATCCTGTTTTTAATCAGTTTGCTCTGCATACTTGGTTTGAAGGATATGATCGAGGAATATCTGACAAAAAAGATTATATATTTATTCATTTTCTGCCAATTGCTAATACTTGGATGTGGCAAATTCCCATTACTGAAACAATCACCAGTTTTGGGATTGTTACTCAAAAAGAATATTTTACTAAAAAGAAACAAGAAAGAGAGGATTTTTTCTGGAGTTGTGTTGAAAGTCAGCCAGAAGTTTTCGCAAAATTAAAACAAGCTAAACAAGTAAAGCCTTTTCAGGAAGAAGGCGATTATAGCTACGCCATGAAGGATTTGTGTGGTGATGGTTGGATCTTAATTGGCGACGCAGCACGTTTTGTTGATCCTATTTTTTCCTCTGGTATTAGTATTGCTTTAAATAGTGCTAAATTCGCTAGTCAGGATATTATTCAGGCTTTTGAAAAATCTAATTTGGAAGATGGCAGATTTAAGCGATCGCATTTTGCCCAATATGAAACTATCCTCAAACGAGGGACTAAAAATTGGTATGAGTTTATTTCTCTTTATTACCGCTTAAATGTCCTCTTCACTCTTTTTGTTTCTGATCCTCGTTATCGTTTGGATGTTCAGAAATTGCTATCAGGGGATGTTTATGAAGAAGATCAACCTCCCGTTCTCCAGGAAATGAGGAAGATAGTGACAGAAGTAGAACAAAATCCTAACCATCTATTACACAAATTCCTCGGTAATCTTACTGCCAATGCCTTTAATCCACAATGAAAGTAAATGATTATACTGAAAACGGTTCATAGTTTAACCAAATATAGAACCCCTCTCCAAACCTCTCCCCGCAACGGGGAGAGGCTTTGAACTTGTTCTTGGTACTATAAAAAAGTCCAGACTTTAGTCGTTTTTAGTATAATCCATAATCCCAAGCAGGAGACAAGTATGGAAAACCCAAAAATGGGCGGTAAATCTCACCTGAGAATATTACTCAAAGGTGACAATGATCTCAGTAATTCTCTACTTTCTTTAGCGGAAGGTGGACAAAAAATCCAGCAAGGTTTACGAGAGTTAGTTAGGGAAAAATATCAAGAATCCTTTAAAATTGACATCCTACAGGAAAAGGGAGAGCGTTCAGATATTTTAGTTCAAAAAATCACTCAAGTTCCTATTCCTGAAACTTTACGATCTTTTGGTTTAGATATAGGAAATGGTTTTCTGAACCTGAATGAGAGTAAGATAGACATTATTGTTTTTTCTATCCTGCCCGAAATTGAACAGATTGTTTATCAGCATCGAGAAAGTGGTTATCTAATTGCTCCACCAGAAGATTGGGAACAGCAATGGACAGAAGATAAAAAAGATAATTTCCGACAAAACTTTGAATTAGCTTTTCGTCTGACAGCCCAACAATCTCAGGAAAATTTCAGTCAAGTCATTAACTATATCAAAGACAAAATTGGAGCTTATATTATTTTCTTTAATGCTTGTACAATTGATGGCAATGATCACATTTGCAACTATTATGAAAAGCCAGAAACCTTACCAATAAAATTAACTAAACTAAATCTAGCATTACTTAAACTTTCCTTAGAATGGGGAATTTCTTTGATTGATGTTGATCAGCAAATAGCGGAATTAGGGGCGAGTCAGCATCTAATAAAAGCTCTAGAATATACATCAGCAGCTAATCAAGCTATTTGCCAGGAATTTTTGCGAGTGATAGCAGATGTGGGATTTTTTGAAAATCGCCCCTTACTGGCTCAAATTGGAAAAAGGAGGAAATAAAATGCTTTTTAAGCTGACTTTACCATACATTGACAAAAAAATTGCAGGAGGGAGAATAATTCGCTGGTATAAACAACTAGGAGACTGGGTAGATTATGGAGAAGATTTATGTGAAATTCAGGTTGAAAATAAGAAGGGGCTAAATCGTCCCAAAGGTGCGATCGCTATCTTGTCCCCATCCTCTCATCAAGGCGATCGCTTTTTAACTGTAGTGGCTAGTGAAAAGCTGAAAATCTGTACCTCTGATACAGGCTTCTTGCGTTTGATTGCAGCACCAGAAAAAAAGTATGTAACTGTCGGTAATTTACTGGCTATCTTAACCAGTGATCCTGATGAACCTATTGATAATTTAGAACAAGATTCAAGTCAACTAAGTGGCTTTCGAGTGATTGTTAATATTGATAGGAGTCATTAACAGCATGAAGTTACAGTTTTAATTAGTCTATAGGAGCAAGCTGACAATGATTAAAAATATTTTCAGACCAGGATTAGAATTATGGCAATCTCTTTTCGGTGATGAAACTAGAGTTGAGATTTGGTTAAAACAGCGATATTATCTTCTTGACCAGCGAATTAATTGGTGGCAACAACGTATTGAGTATCGGATTAATTGGTGGCAACAACTTATTGAGTTAAAGAAAATTAACAAATTGATAGCAGAGTCTTCCTATTTGAGTGATGACTATACCATTTTTTGGTCAGAGACAAAACGAGAAAATAAAATTGGAATTTATGTCAATGAAGGCTGCGATCTTCAAGCAATATTCGCTTGTATTCCTCTAATTCAACCGCAATTAAAGGGTACTTGTTGCATTTTTAAAGAGAGAAAAATGGGTAAATTTCGCTCAGATATGTTGCTGCAAAACTACTTCAATACTTACTCTGATGAAGTGGTTGAACCAGTGATCAAAAAACTAGATATTCCTGCGGACTCTTTCCATACCAATGTTTTTGATCAAAACTTTTCAGTTAAAGGAATAAATGGCAGCGAAGAATTTCCTAAAAGTGTTATTATTCTGACAATTGGAAGAGACTATAAACGGGCAGTTTATAAGCATCGAGAACATGGATTTTTAATTGATCCAGGTATCTGGTGGCTTAATCAATCAATGGATTCAGTTTTGCAAGATTTACCTACCGCCAAATGGTTTCGAGAAAAATTTATTAGTATAGGTCAAATGACAGTGGCAGATTTTTCAGACAATTTAGGGAAACTGATTAATTTGCTGCGAGAAAAAACAAATGCTCATATCTTAGTTTTTAATTTGCTGACTTTAGATCCAGGAGATTTAACCCACAATTACCAATTTGTGAAAAAATCAGAGCGAATCCGCCGCATGGAATTTAATTTAGCGTTGGCTGAACTTTCCCAACAGCTTAACTTTTCAATTGTTGATATGGATCGAATTTTAAAAAAAGCAGGTATTGCTAATATGCCTGATTTTGTTCATTATCCCCATGAATTATACCCAACTGTTGCGGAAGAAGTCTTTGCAATTCTAACAGAGTTAGGAGTTTTTTATACCCCCAATAGCAGCTTGCTGGGTTAATCTCAATCTAGCTAAGGCCTAATTACAAAAAAAAGGGAATAGGGAATAGGGAACAGGGAACAGGGAATAGACAAGAAACTTT
>NZ_JAYGHA010000016.1:87256-95908 GCF_034931405.1 Anabaena sp. UHCC 0451
TTCCCTGTTGCTTCCTGTTCCCTCTGAATCCGGTTGAGAACATTGGTAAACCTGACTTGTTATTATTCACACTTACAACCATCCAACACAGTTAGCAGCCTGTCTAGAATCCTTTACCCATTTAGACTATCCGAGCGATAGCCTACCCTCGCTCCTACAAAGTTATCGTTAATCAAAAACTTTACTGTTAAAATCTATTCCATAGCTTCCTATACATATTAATGGAAAGGGGGAAAAGCTAAATAACTAACACATATTGTATATTTATGCTAAATTTTTCAATTATTATCCCAACTTATAACCGTCCCGAAAGACTAAAAACCTGTTTAGATTCCCTCACCCATCTTAATTATCCTGGCGATCGCTTTGAGGTCATTATTGTGGATGATGGCAGTGATAACCCCTTAGATAACTTAGTCAACCCTTATTATCACCAGCTTAATCTTACTCTAATCCGACAACTCAATGCCGGACCTGCCAAAGCCAGAAATACAGGGGTAAATGCAGCCAAAGGACAATATTTAGCCTTTACAGATGATGACTGCACCCCTGAGCAAAATTGGCTCTTAGTCCTCGAAAATGCCTTCTCTAAGACACCTAATGCTCTTTTAGGGGGAAAAACGATGAACGCTCTCCTAGATAATCCCTATTCTACAGCGAGTCAACTACTGATTGATTATCTTTATGATTATTACAACACTAATTCTGCTCAAGCAACGTTTTTCACGTCTAATAATTTCGCGGTTTCTAGGGAATTATTTAACCAAGTTGGACAATTTGATGTGACTTATCCTTTATCAGCAGCAGAAGATCGGGAATTTTGCGATCGCTGGTTGCACCAAAGTAACAAAATGATTTATATTCCAGAAGTTACTATTTATCATGCTCATCTACTCACATTAAAAACCTTTTACTTTCAGCACTTTAACTATGGTCGCGGTGCATTTTGCTTTCATCAAATCAGAACTCAGCGCACCAATGAACACATCAAAGTTGAACCACTCAAATTTTATTTGAATTTACTCAGATATCCCTTTCTGAGCAAGTTAAGTCAATCAGCAATATTAGTAACAATATTATTCCTAATATCACAGTTTGCAAATGTAGCTGGATTTTTCTGGGAACAGTGGCATCAATCAGAAAAAGAATTAAAGTGACAAATATAAAGATATACAAGGCAAAAGGCAAGAGGGGAGAGACTTTTAGCGATTTAATATTTTGTTACATACTTTGATTTTTTTCTGCCAACTTACTTAGTATAAGTCTGCATTTTCTTCCTGATATCTAATAATAAATTATTTATAGTCGTTAACAGATTCATGTCGTTATTAACAAATTCATGTCGCTGTTAACGAATTAGTCTAAGTAGCTGGTTGCAATTAAATATAAAATGTGGGATGGGCATACTTCGACTGCGCTCAGTACAAGTCTTGCCCGTCAACAGGCTAGAAGCCTGTTCCACTATCTAACAATTAATTAAGCCTACTTACTTATTCTCAAGCAATTCCTATTGTTTAATCGCTTGATATTTTCCCAACGCCATTAAAGGAAAATATTGCTGATAGAGGTGATATTTAAGATAAAAATGACAAGGAAAACCAGTTCCTGTAAAGTATGATTCATCCCAAGTACCATCTGATTTTTGAGTTTCTAACAGGTAATTAATTCCTTTTTCAATACTATCCAAAGACATTTTCCCAGTTGCTTCACCTGCTGCTATTAACCCAATTAATGCCCATGCTGTTTGTGATGCGGTGCTGTCTCCTTTTCCTTTCAAACTGGAATCATTGTAACTAAAACAAGTTTCTCCCCAACCACCATCAAGGTTTTGAACTTTGACTAACCAAGCAGCACCTTGTTCTATATGAGGGCGATATTTTTGGGGATTTATTAAAGCTAAAGCGGATAAAACGCCACTAGTTCCATAAATGTAATTTACCCCCCAACGTCCAAACCAACAACCTTCTTTTTCTTGTTCATGGAGAAGATAATCAAGGGATTTTTTTAATTTATTTGGTTGAATTGATAAGTTACAAGCACCCAACATTTCTATGACTCTAGCGGTGACATCGACCGTATTTGGATCAATCATGGCTTTTAAATCGCCATAAGGTACAGAATTCAGCCATTCTTGATCATTATCAATATCAAAAGCTGCCCAGCCTCCTGGTTGACATTGCATTGATGCTATCCAATTTAAAGCTCTTTTTATAGCTTGTTTTTTCAGATTTTCATTGGGCAATTTTGCTTGATGTAAAGCCATGACAACTACAGCAGAATCATCCACATCTGGATAGAAACGATTGTCAAATTCAAACGCCCATGCGCCGGGTTTTCCTTGCTTATTTTTTACGTTCCAATCACCATAATCAAGGATTTGTTTTTCTATTAACCATTCTCCAGCTTTGACAATTACAGGATTATCTGCTGGAAAACCTGAATCAATTAAGGCGCGAATTGCCCAGGCTGTATCCCATACGGGAGATACACAAGGTTGAACGCAGTAACTATTTTCTGTTTCAATGGCAAAATTATCAACTGCTTTTAAACCTCTATATATAATCGGGTCGTTAGCGTCGTAATCTAAACATTTTAAAGCCAAGAGAGAATTTAACATAGCAGGAATAATTCCCCCCCAATCTCCTGTAGCTTCTTGTCGTTCTAAAATCCATTTTTCTGCGGCTTTGATACCTTCATTTCTGAAAGGTACAAAATTCAAACTTTCTGCTAGTTTAAATCCGTCATCTAGGATATTAAATATATCCGACCAATCACCATTTTTTGGTAATTCCCATTTGACGTTATTCACACCTTCGGTATATAATTCATCTAAATTGATGGGGTTGTCAATTTTAAAGATAGGTTTACGATCAAAGACTATTAATAATGGCACTGTGCTAGAACGCGCCCAGCTAGAAAGTTCATAAATATTGATGGGAAAATTAGCAGGTAATAGCATTACCCAAGGTGGTAATGAAGGAAGTCCGCGCCAATTGTAACAACCAATTAAGGCTAGATGTAATTTGGTGAAAATGCGGGTTTTGCTAATTCCACCTTTTTGAAGAATTAAAGATTTAGCTTTTATTAATGCGGGATCTATTGCGGGTACACCTAACAATCTCAAAGCCATGTAAGCTTCGACTGTTGTGTTTAGTTCTCCACCATCACCATAAAAAAGTTCCCAACCTCCATGTTCTCGTTGTTGCGATCGCAGATATGCTTCAATTTTATGCAAAGGTCGAGTTTTGTCTGTTCCCCAAATTTTATGCAGCAGTACAGCTTCGGACGTGATGGTAACATTTGATTCTAATTCCGCCCACCAGTAACCGCCTGGTTTTTGAATTGACAGCAGATGTTTTTGACTGGCTGCAATCGCTTCTGTAATTTGCTTGACTTTGCCCCTGTCTTGTGTTTGCATAAAATACGCACCTCAGCACCAATAGTTAATAACATAACCTTGGGAAAAGAATATTGTTTCCCAAAATCAACAAACAATGTATTCTGTCTGAATTACTGAGAATTTGCAAGAGTGATGGTAGAAATTTTATTGAGTTTGATGGTTTTATCTTTAACAATTTGGTTATTTTTACTGTTGTTTTGGGGGCAATTTTGGCGGGTAGATCAGCAGTTAAAAACTGCACAAAATAAGTTAAAATCTTTACCTACGGTGTGTGTTGTAGTTCCAGCGCGGAATGAGGCTGATGTTATTCCTATTAGTTTGCGATCGCTGCTTCTTCAAGACTATCCTGGTAATTTCCAAGTGTTTTTGGTGGATGATCAAAGTACGGATGGTACAGCCAATTTTGCCCAAGGGGTAGCTTACGCAGTAGACAAACTTCCACAATTGCATATTGTCTATAGTGCAGATTTGCCGGTTGGTTGGACTGGTAAACTTTGGGCGATGGAACAAGGTATAAAAGCTGCTTTAAAGACGTTTCATGAAACGTCTTTACAATTACCCGATTATTTTTTACTAACCGACGCAGATATAGAACATGATATTAGTAACTTGCATAGATTAGTTGCTAAAGCTGAAGCCGAGAATTTAGATTTAGTATCAATTATGGTCAAGTTGCGGTGTCAAAGTTTTTGGGAACAATTGTTAATACCTGCGTTCGTTTTTTTCTTCCAAAAACTCTATCCTTTTCGTTGGGTAAATAACCATAAAAAAGCCACTGCGGCCGCTGCTGGTGGTTGTATTTTAATTAGTAGAGAAATGCTTCAGAAAATTGGTGGACTACAAATAATTCGCCAAGCTTTAATTGATGATTGTTCTTTAGCCAAAACTGTTAAATCTCATCAAGGAAAAATTTGGTTAGGATTAGATGCTTTAACCTATAGTTTACGTCCTTATGATTCCCTAGAAACTATTTGGAATATGGTAGCCCGTAGCGCCTACACACAACTAAATTATTCTCCTTTGTTGTTAGGAGGAAGTGTCTTAGGCATGATTTTAGTTTATATGCTGCCACCGTTAGGAATTATCTTAGGTTTAGTGATGGAAAATTTACCCATTACTATCATCAGTTTATGTACTTGGCTATTAATGACAGTAGCATATTTTCCCATTATTCGCTTTTATAAATCTCCCCTTTGGTTAGCATTTTGTTTACCTATAATTGCTTTTTTATATACTTTAATGACTTTAGATTCTGCTAACCGTCACAGACAAGGACGCGGAGGTGCTTGGAAAGGCAGAGTTTATGAAAACTAGAATTATTACAAGATAGTTCTTCCTTATCGATTCCATGATAACAAATTTAAAATCAAAAGTCAACACCTAAAACTCTCTTTAAGCTACAATTTAAATCCCCAACTTTTTCAAGAAATCGGGGATATGATGTACTCATTAAAGAATCAGATAACTATGCCAAATTGACGGAGTATTGTTATCAGTTTTTTCAGGTAGTAATAAGTGCCAACTCTTACCTTCTTGTTGAATTTGCAAATAAATTTCAAAGGGTTTGTGTAGCTGAGTGATTTGTTTTTTGGATAATTTGGCAGTTAAATCATAACTTCCTTGTACACGGTAAGCGGGTAAATTTTCAATGGTTAAAGGCTGTTGCTGAGTAATTGCTATTCGCTTAATATCGAAATTTTGAAAATCTAAATCTAGCTTTTGCTGAAGTTCCTGTTTGCTTTGTTCTAGCTGAATAGTTATTGCTTTTTCGACTAACTCATAAGTTGGTAGCAATGCAATACTATTACAAGCCGTTAATAATACCAAAATTCCTATTAAAAAAAAGCGAACCATATCTTTTGTATACTACTCTTTACCAACAGTATAGCGGTATATGTTTTCATTTTTTATAGTCACAAGATCAAAACATAAAACTTTACAAGCAGATTAGCAATGTATTAAAAAACTAAATTCACACCAAAAAATCATTTTAAGCTTAAATTAAAACAATAACAATATTTTTATTATATTAAACCAATAACACTAGTAAATGTCATGAAAAAATTATAGAATACTAAATAAAGTCAAAAAAATATATCTTTAGAAAGAATATTAAAAGAAATATTAATGGTTATCATCTTATAAATTAAAGTTGAGAAAAAATATAGCCAATCCCAAAAAAATCTTGATTGGGCAATAAGCTAAACTTTAGTTTTTCTGCTAGTAGTCTAGTAGTATTGACTATTTTTCTAAAATCGGTAGTTGTAGATTTCTGAAATTCAAAGTCTCATTAGTGTTGACTTAGTTGTACTTGAATAAAATTGAAATAAGAAGAAAACCTCATGTATAGTTATCTTTTGCAAAAAACAAAAAACAAAATATTACAAATAATTAATACAATTCCCTATGTACGATATCAAGCTGAACTTAATTATCAAGCGGAAGTAGAAAAATATATTCCCCATCTAGCAAGTATTTCCAAAAATGATCAAGAAATAGTTGAGAAAATTAGACAGGAAGGAGTTTTCATAACTTCCTTAGCAGATTTAGGAATTGCATCTACTCCTAAATTTATACAAGCTGCACAAAATCTGATTCCCCAGATTCCCACCTCTGCTTCAGAGGATAATCAGGAATTTGTTATTCATGCTAGTTCTCAGCAAATTATGGCATACCCAATCATTTTTTTGTGGGGTTTAGAAAAAAGACTAATAAATATAATCGAGAATTTTTTTGGTTTACCAGTAGCCTATCATGGTGTATATTTTCGCCGAGATATTGCTAATAAATTAGAAAAAGGATCAAGAGTATGGCATATAGATAAAGAAGCAAGAAAGATATTAAAAATCATAGTTTATTTACATGATATTGATGAAAGCCAGGGACCTTTTCAATATATTCATCCTGCTTTAAGTTCAGAAATATCTAAATCCCTTAGATATAAATCTGGGTACATTTGTGATCAAATTATGCAAAAAGTAACACATTGTAGTAATTATAAATCGTGTATAGGTCTTGCTGGTACAGTGGTTTTTGCTGCTACTCATAGTATATTTCATCGTGGCAAGATACCTGTAACTTCAGATAGATTTTCTATCTTTTTCGATTACACACCAAGACTCAAAGAACATTCATTTTATAGTGCGTCATCTTTACAAGATAAAGATTTGGCTTTACTAGCGAAAAATCTGCCTGAAGCCCAAAAAAAGTGTATTTTTAGGTAAAAATGTAAGCATTCAGCTAATTTTGTCAACACCTTCAATCGCTGGTAACGGAGTTTTTTTATTATCAAATTTGGCTAATTTTGTTACCATTAGGACTTACGAAAGATTGAACTCAAAACCTGATTATTGCGTAGGGGTAATTCATGAATTACCCCTACTTCCGTCCTGTTTTGCGTAAGTCCTGACCATTATAAAAAATAATTACCATTGATAGTCACCATATTCTGATAAAATAATAAATTGAATAAATTGAATAAATTCTAAACTTTCAACCCAGCCCAGAAAAAATCAAAGCATATCAAGTTGAATAAATCCGTGAAGCATCATACAAAATCAGCCTTTAATTTTTTATACTGTTGCCAATAGTCTTAATTTACTTTTTTAAAATTGAGCCTTTATACAAGAATAGCATAAATCATAACTTAGTAATTGTAATATTTGCTTGTTTTTAAAATATTAAATTCGTAATCAACTTGGCTTTTTATAGTCGTCAATTTATAGTAATTATTGACGAAGGGGAATAACTTGCTTTTGCAAAATTTTGCTTTACAAAGGTTTGAAAAATTCAGACTGTGAAAAAAGATTATGATTTTTAAGGATAAAAGTCTGATGAAATTTGATATTCCTGAAAATTTGTACTCACAAAATAAACTCAATATTACATCTATTTCCCCAGTCGATACCTTTCAAACATCGGTTGACAGTAGCTTAAGTTGGGGTAGTCATAGTAGCTCACTGCAAGATGAAAATAGTCAGCCTATTGCTACCATAAACAACTATAACTCTAACAATGGTTATGGCTTAGTCAATGCAGGAACAGCAGTTAGTAACGCCGCTGGTGAAAGTCCCTATCCAGATGCTCCTAAGTTGGGTGGAAATAATTGGGGTGCAGATATGGTAAATGCTCCTACAGCTTGGCAAAATGGACATACAGGTCAGGGAATTATTGTGGCTGTACTAGATACTGGAGTTGACTATAACCACAACGATTTAAATAATAATATTTGGATTAATACTAAAGAGATTGCAGGTAATGGAATAGATGATGATGGTAATGGTTATATTGATGATTCTCAAGGTTGGAATTTTGATGGTAACAACAATAATGTTTTAGATAATAATGGCCATGGAACTCATGTTTCTGGGACTATTGCAGCAGAAAATAATGGTAGTGGTGTAACTGGAATTGCTTATGATTCTCAGATTATGGCAGTTAAAGTTTTAGATGAAAATGGTTCTGGTTCTTACTCAAATATCGCTAATGGTATTCGTTACGCTGTAGATAATGGTGCTAATGTAATTAACCTCAGCTTAGGAGGTAATTCTTCTAATAATACTCTCAAATCAGCTATTGAATATGCCAGCAGTAACGGTGTAATTGTTGTTATGGCCGCAGGTAACGATGGCGGTTCTACACCATCCTATCCAGCCCGTTATGCTTATGATTCAGGAATTGCTGTTGGGGCAGTAAATAAAAATAATCAATTGACTAATTTTTCTAACCGTTCTGGTTCTCAAGAAATTAAATATGTCACTGCTCCAGGTGAGGATATTTACTCTACAGTTCCCAATAATCAATATGCTACTTACAGTGGCACTTCTATGGCCGCTCCCCATGTTGCTGGGGTTGTGGCGCTGATGCTTAGTGCTAATCCTAATCTGACAGAAAGCCAAGTGCGGGATATTATTACAAGTACGGCTGAAAATGACACAAATCCTCAACAGCCTAGTCAGCCGACAAATCCTATGCCTTCTCTGCCGTTTCCATTTCCTATTATTGATTTACCTTTCAATCTGATTGATATAGGCTCACAATTTCCTGTTGATATCGGTTCACAATTTCCGATAAGTTTCCAAGCACAATCAACTATTTCTTTACCACCAATTGTGTTATCTGTTGGTGAAAACAATTTAGAATTACAGTTTGGTGATTTTGCTTCTAAAACTTCTAATGTAGAGGAATTTAGTTACGACAATGATAGATGGGAATTGCGTTACTATGACAGCAATTTAACTAACTATAGGGAT
>NZ_JAYGHA010000016.1:95993-122899 GCF_034931405.1 Anabaena sp. UHCC 0451
GATTTTTTCAAAATTCAAATATGAGTCCTATATTCAATTACTGAAGATACTGATATCTGGAGTTTAGACTAAATTTTTCTTTGTAAGCTTTAAACCCTTGCTATATAAAGCTTACATTTTACAGAAAATCAAGGGAATAGTAAAATTTCAAATCATATCCTAGAAGGAGTTTTAGCGATTTGGTAGCGAAATTTAGTCTAAACTCCAATTAGGTTGAATCTACTTATTTGAGTTTAGCAACAGCACCTTCAAAAGCTGTATTTAGTTCTTTCCAAGCTTTTTCAAAGCCAACTTGCATTTCTGCCCAAGCTTCTTCACCGGCTTGTTGTAATTCTGCTAACTTGGTTTGAGCAACATCACGCTTGGTATATATTTCTTCCAATTTATTGTTATACTCAATTGCCGTATCTGCTTTTGCTTGGCTGGCTTTGGCTTTTAATTCATCTATCTGAGCATTAAATTTATCTAGTTGTGCTTTGACTTTATCTTGATAAACTTGTCTTTTGTCATTCTGAACTGTCATAAGCTAACCTGCAATGAATAGATTCTGCAAAATGATGAGATTTGTTTTATCAATTAATCATCACTCACACCATCATTTTAGCAATTATCATCCTGATGACAATCAACCGATAGATGTAAATATAGTAGATATAGGTTAATCAAACTATCTCTAAAGGAATAGAATTTTCAAAATTACTGTTGCCACATCTTCAGAGGGAAGGAATTCAAGATGATTAATCATCAGGCTTAATAATTTAATTTTTTTGTATCCCATAACACAAACGACCAACTAACCATTGTTTATCTTCGTCATTTTTTGCTTGTTCAGCTTTCATTGTTTCTGTCTTAATTTTCAAAGCCATAAAAAACTCTTCCAAATTATGCGTTTTTGCTCCATCTGCTTCACTGCTTCTAGTTTGCCAATCCCATTCTTTCCACCAAGTAGGAACTTGCAAAGTTTCACTCACAATATCAAACTGTAATTTGTAAATACCCGGTTCAGGAAATTTATTAGGTTGGAAAACTGCGGCAAAGTTTAACTTATTTTCTTGAGGAATAATTTGCCAATCTTTAAATTCAATCGCACTACCTATTTCTGAATTAGCGTCAACAGATGAAAACTTTTTATCAAACTTATCAAATTTTTCTGCTTTAACTTTTGGTCGTAGAGAATTTGTATCTACAAGTAAACTATATTTAGCTGGTGAAAAAGGAATACTATAATTAAGTGTTAAACTATCTTTTTGACCAGAATTTATCTGTAATACCTCATAGTTACCTTTACTAGCAGCAACTCCATCTTTAACTAAAGATAGAGGTCTAGTAATACCTTTAGGTGTAGAAGTTGGTGGTGTTTCTAAACTAGATACTTTATCAAGAATATGATGAGGATGGAAAATCATTAACTTACTACTGGCTAATAATTGATTAGCATCATATTTTTGCAGTTGTTCAAAATAATATTTAATATCTTGAACAGGTCCAATAAATAATATATAAAACGGACGAAATTTATCTGCTTGTTTGCCTGAATTATAGGTAAATGTTTTAATTTTGTTAGCTTCCTGAATATAGACATTACCATTAAATTCACTTTTTACAGCCCAAATACCTATTGCATAATCTTTTTTCTCAGAATTAAAATAAGCATCTTGGATTCTTTTATTTAATTTGGTAATATCACCGCTATTTTGTTCTAAATCTGTAATAATTACAGTCATTTTTTGCTGGCCTTTTTCAGCAGGAACAACAGCAGCATCTATGGGACTTGATACAGCTTTAAATTTGGCATTACTCCCATCATAAAAAATCGGACTACCTCCATAACTATAGTATTCACCACCAGAAATTTTTTGCATAGGAATACCAATACGATAATATTCAACGGGTAATTTACCTGTTAACTCAAATAGGTTTCTGAGAGATTGGAGAGATTTTACATAGTTTGTTTCTCCATCTTTCACATACCCTAACATTGAGCCACTACCATCTACATAAATAGCCACATTGAGATTATTTGATTTACCGACAGTTTGACCATTGGCAGCATTAACATTAGGAATTTCGCATTTTAACTCTTCCTTTTTGTTACAAGCTGTTAGGAAAAGTGCAATTAAGACCACAATTAGCAATTTGATACGCATCATTTTCTACATTCTCCGCTAATACTTTTGTGTTGATATGTTTACTATTACTAATAAATGTTAAGTAATTTTACGGTATTTTTTGTTGCCATTCTAATAACAATATGAGAGTATAACAAAGAATACTAATGTTAAGTCTCAACAAGACGGCAAGTTTCTAGATCAATCGAAATTATCAGGAGGGCTAATGAAGCCGTGGGAGATCGTCAGAATCATTATATTTACTGTCATCGGTGCTGCACTGATGTTTTTGGGACAGCGTCTCATCTATGAAAATCAAATCGTACCCATTCAAAAAGTTCCCCTGGATACATGGCTTGCTGCTGACTATACCACAGCTGCACTGATTATGTTTGGGGTCTGTATGTTTTCCACAATTCTTTGGTGTGTGCTGGGAGTAATGAGCAAGTCGGGCGGTAGTAGCAGGGGTAAATGGTTGTTAATTTGGTTTTTACTATCTTTGCTGCCTTTAGTAACAATTGGGATTACAGTCTTGTTAGTTAACCGCAGCGATGAAGCGCAGATGTCTTTAATGGGCTTTTTCCTCTTTGATACTATTTGGTTGTATTGGTTAAATACCGCTACTAGTTCTCCTGAAACTGTCAAATATATTCCCCCTGGAGCTTTTTTTATCCGTCATAAACTAATGGGAGATTAATAAATGTCAATTTATGTAATTGGAATTGGTGGAACTGGTGCTAAGTGCATTGAATCAATAATTCAATTAGCATCTATAGGACTTTTTAACGAAGAAACTCTCAATTTATTATTTGTTGATGCTGATGAAAATAACGGTAATTTAGAACGAGCGCGAAAAAGTCTGAAAATTTATCAAGATTGCCATAAATTAAATTTGACTGATAAATTTCCTTGGATGAAAACCGAAATCAGAGACTTTGGTTTATGGTCGCCTTTTGCTAATACCAGCGTCAATAAAAATCTGGGGTCATTTTTTGAATATAACCTGCTCAAAGATGATGAACCAGCATTAGGAAATTTATTTGATGTTCTCTATACTTCCCAAGAAAGAGAAGCTAATTTAGATGTAGGTTTTCGGGGTCGTCCTGCCATTGGTGCGGCGGTAATGAGTCAGGTAAAACTCGACGCTTTAGATTATGATTCATGGGGTCAACTCATGAACCAATTACAAACAGATACAGGGAGTGGTAAACGTCCAAAAATATTTCTGTGTGGGTCAATTTTTGGGGGTACAGGTGCTTCAGGACTACCAACTATTGGGCGGTTAATTCATAATAAACTAGAGACTTTAAGAATTAGAAGTAAAGTAGATATTGGTTGTTTATTTGCACTACCTTATTTCGGATTTAATCCTACTTCAGTAGACGATTCAGAAACAGTTTATGCCCGGTCTGATCAATTTTTATTAAATACAGAAGCCGCCCTGCGTTATTATGGTAGTCAGGCACAAGAAACTTTTGATACTGTCTATTTATTGGGTAATCAAAACTTATCTCCAGTTAAAGTTTTTAGTGTGGGCAAAAATACCCAACGGAATGATCCCCATTTTATTGAAATGTATGCTGCATTAGCCGCCAGACAATTTTTATTAAATACAACTCCGCAGCAAAAAACTGTAGTGTTAATGAATCGGGAGAGTTTAAAAAACATCACTTGGAGAGATATTCCTGAACAAAAATTAGTCACTGCTGAGTTAGTCAATGCTACTAGGTTTGCGTTTGCGTGGTTAGCTGATATTGCCCCACTGTTAGCAGAATGTAAGAGGATAGGAATTAAAGAATTTCAAAGAGGTCTTCAAGGATTTTGGTTTGCGAATTTTTTCCCGGAACGCGCGCGAGGAAATAATCAACAGAAGTCAGTTGATTTTAATGATCCTGAACAACAAAATGCCTTAGAAACAATTAGTATTTGGTGTCAAGATTATTTACGCTGGTTATCACAAATTCATCAATGTGCTGATGAGAATATTCAATTATTCAATGCCAAACATTTCGCTAATAGTTCCATGAAACCTGATTATTTATCAGATTTAATCATTGGTGACAGTCGAGATAAAAACCAAAAATCTAGGGATACAGTACAAGAATTGAAAAGACGATTAAATCCTGAAGCTATAAGCAACTTACCCAAAATAGGAATATTTGGACTGGCTAAGGCTTTATATATTGTGTCTCGTTTGTAGGCAGAAATTTCTGTAGAAAAAACTCTTTGTAGAAAGAAATTTGTTGATAAGGGAAATTAGATCATGACCAGTGCATATACTAATAATCAGTCTGCTTTGTTATTACCAAAACTGAAAAATGATTGTGATGTAAAATCGGGTAATCCTGGAATTTGGGATACTCAAGCACCAAAAGCTTTTAACGATGTCGCCTCTAGTTTAGATTACAAAGCACCAGGAGCAGTAACCAGTGTTAGTTCTGTTCCCACAATTTGGGCGCGAGCTTTATCAATGGAAATGGCATTACATAATGATGCTTACCCAATTCGGGAACAAATGATTATTCAATGGCAAGGAATGTTAGCGGCTTTAGCATTAGCAGAAGTCCGCAATTTTCCCATTAAAGCCCAACTTTTAGAACTAGGAATAAAAAAAAGTAATCATGTTTTTGCTCGTTCTTTATATGAGCTTTTACCTGATCCTGTTAATACCCTTTATACATTTAATAATAATAAACATCCCTGGGAAGATTTATATGTTTTTACCTGTAATGATCAACCTGTAGGTATGACTTCACCTAGTACCTTTGTTGTACCTTCAGAACAGGGAAAATGGGATAGTATACCTTGGTGGGATGCTGATACATTGCAGTTAAAATCACCCCATAATTATCTCAATCAAACGGAAAAAGAACAGTTAGCATTTTGGTTAGATAACCTCCGTAAAGAAATCAGAAAATATAACGGTGATAGTAAAGCTATTGATAGAATTGTGGGGTTAGTGAATGGGTTTATCAATGGTTTGGGTGTGACAACTACACCGAACTTTCAATTTAGTAATAACCCGGCATATTTTGAAGTTGAAATTAATAGAGGTGCTTTAACTGCGCTGAATTTACCTGTTAAAGTAGAGGTAAAAGAATCTAATGTTAGAGTTATTCCCAGTTTAAATAAACCCATTGTTCCCCCACTTTTGATTATTGATCCAAATATTGCTACTGCTTGGAATGAACCACCACAAAATATATCTGTTTATGAAGGTAAAACTTTAGCTGCTTTTCGTCCTGAAGATATTGATACATGGAATAAAAGTAGACAAGTAGTTTGTTTAGAATCGAAAGATTTATTTTTACCAGAGTTAAAATTTATTGATCAAGAAGGAATTTTACCAGGTGCTTTACTGCCTGAAGGTACACAATCTTTAGTTTTTAATAAGCGGAATATTACACCTTTAATTCCTTTGAATCCGATTTTGTTAAACTATTTCACACCGGAGGATTTAACCAAGAGAATTAAATTACAATTGGTTAATAATGGTGCTGGTGGTTCACAGGTACGGGTAAATTTAACTTTGCCTCTTTATGGTGTTAAGGGTGGAAAAGCCCCGCAGAATTTCTTTTTAACTAAGGACTATCCTTTGTTAGAGGAGAATATTATTTATCAAGTTCCGGTTTTAGAGGTGTGGCCTGATTTTCGGGCTAAGGGTTGGCAGGAATATTATGGATTTTACTATGATGCTGAGTATGGGGAGGAGACTTTTCAGGTTAGTTTTCCCGGTGCTAAAGAAGTTCATTCTTTTAAAGAACGTAGAGGATCTTATCAAACAGTACAGTTAGATGAATTTCCATCATTTATTGAATGTAAAGACATTTACACCAATACAATTGGTTTGATTTTGTTAGCAACTCCAGAAGAAGTTCCACTAACGGGTGAATGGGTAGTTGGTGTTGATTTTGGTACTTCCTTTACTAACGTCTATGTCAATAAAAATGATAAAATAGTAGAAAGATTTTACTTAGAAATTCTCCACCGTAAAGTTACCTATGTGTTAGCAGAAACCAGATTTCCAGTTTTGTTTGAATACTTTATTCCTGAAAGTTTTATTCCGGTAGATAGACCATTTCCTATGTCTACAGTATTAACTAGAAAAGGGCAAAGAAATACAAAAGAAGACTCATTAAATCCAATTTTTGATGGACGTTTATATATTCCTGCGCGTAATCGCTTTTCACCCCAAGAAACCTGGATTAAAACTAATCTCAAATGGGAAACTGATAATTTAGACAATAATCAACTATTCCTGAAACATTTAGCATTACAAATTAGTGCTATAGCAGCTAAAAATGGAGTGCTTGACATTCAATGGTCTTTATCATTTCCATCAGCATTCTCATCTAAACAAGAACAGAATTATGCCAAAACTTGGCAGAAAATTACTAAAGAACTAGAAGCAAAAACAGGTATTAAACATAAAAGTCCTGCTAAGGATGATGCAACTTATTTCCGTACTGAAAGTTTAGCTGTTGCCCAATATTTTGCTGAATACGAAAAAGAAAATTTGGTCAACACCACTTGTATTGATATGGGTGGTGGCACATCAGATATTTCTATTTGGCAAGATGATGAGTTAGTTCATCAATGTTCTGTGGAATTAGCAGGACGTGATTTATTTTCTCAGTTCATAGAAATCAATCCTAATTTTCTCAAAAAATTAGATATCAATCCCGATGAATGGACAAGATTAAAAGGAGTTGCTTTTAATGCTAAACTTGATGTTTGGATGCGGCTAGAAGCGGATAATTGGTTAGATAAAAAACGTGATTTATTGGAAGAAGATAAAGAATTTCAAGGTTTATTACGCTTAATGGCAATAGGTATATCTGGTTTGTACTTTTATGTTGGTCAGATTCTATCTGTTTTATATCAAGAGGGTAAATACACTCTTGATGAAATCACTCCAGTCTATATTGGTGGTAATGGTTCGCGTTTATTGCATTGGTTAGCTGAAGGTGGAGAATTTGACAAAAATTCAGAAATTAATGATTTATTAAGTCGGATGATGAGTGTAGCTTCTGGTTTTACGGATACAGAAGAACCTACACGCCTTAGTAAAAACCCCAAAGATGAAGCAGCTTGTGGTTTAGTGTTAAAAGATAAAAAGCTCAAAGGTTTAAATAAAAAGGAAAAAGATCATGTAATTGCTGGTGAAGGTTGTCAAATAGATAATGAAACCTATAGTTGGCAAGACCGTTTAGAATTTAAAGCTAAGACGATTTCTAAATATCAAATTCCTGAATTAAATCAGTTAAGACTATTTCTTGATGCTTTTCATGCCAGTTTAGATGATTTAGGAATTGATGGAATTAAGCCACTAGAAGGTTATGAATTTGAAAAAGAATATCCAGATGATCCCGATCCTGAATACAATCAAAAGTTGTGGAAAGCTACAGCTAAGGAGTTGAGAAATTCTTTAAATTCCATTAAAGGTGAAGTAGAGAATATCAGTGAAGAGCCACCTTTTATTTTGGGGTTAAAGGCTTTACTTAAAGTTTTAGCTAAGGAATGGGCTGGTAGATAAAGCCGTTCAAATATGGGCGAAAGTATCGCCCATATTATTTTACTTCAATTTTATAAAGTATATAGAGGTGAAACATGGATAAAGTCGCAAAATGTCCACTTTGTAGAACTGATTTAATTAACTCTCAGCAACAATTGATTGCACAAAATCATATTAATAAACTAAAAGAAATTGAGAAAAAAAATAAAGAACTTACGGATATTAATCAACAGCAATGTCTTAAAATAGAAGAATTAAATCTAACTATACAAGAACTTCAAATAAAATTAAAAGCCTATGAAAATACAGAAAAATCAGGAGATCAATATAATTTAATAGCTGATAATGAAGAAATTAGAGAATTAATAGATAAGTTAAAACATCCCTTAGTTATTGAAGTCATTAAAAGTATTATTAATGATAATCAACATCAACAAATTAATCACGTTAATTCTACAAATCAAGAAGCTGTAGTAATTAATGAAGTTGAGGAAGTAGTTCAAGATGAAGATTTAGATGACACAGCAAACTCTGAAATAGAACCTAAATCACAGGAAGAAAATAAACCTGCTCTAATATTAACACCGATGGAACTAAAATTGGTTAATCAATACAAAAATCATGATCCTAATTTTAGGGAATCTATAATTAAAGTTTCCGAATCAATGGAAACACAAGAAAACCGTCGCAGTGGTAGAAAGACTAATACAATTTTTCAAAAAGATAACTTGGGTAATTATTGGATATATCCAAGCGAAGACAGTTGCTATATATTTCCTCCAGAAAAATTAACTATTAATGACTATAATAAAGAGACTGTAGAATCTGTATTTGAATGTAATGATTATAGTCATACTCAATCCAAAAATACCATACTTATAAAACCAGGTAAGGTAAATTCCATCAGTGCAGATAAATGGGAAGTATTGGAACGTGGTATTTTAGAATTTCAATAAACAATAAGTGAATATTATGTTGAAAACAAATCATATCAAATATATATCAGTTTCTTTACTCATCTCTCTTATGCTTGGGTGTCAACGTCCTCCATTAGAATCAGAAAAGAATAATGTTAAAGTTCAAGCTAGTGCATCTTCTGTAGTTCCACAGAAAGCAGATGATTTTAAGCTAGTTTTATCTGCACATAGTGAGTTAAAAACATCAATAAACAAATTGAATGGGGATTTAAAAAAGCTCGTAGATGAAGATTTACAGGAAAGTAATGTCAATTTTATGGAAACTAATACAAAGTTAAAGAAATTGCAGGAAGTCATTTTAGAATTAACCAAAAATACTAAGTTAATAAACAATGATTTTAAGATTCAGAAACTAATTAATGATATCAATAATACAATTACAGATATTGCTAAAGTCATCCAAACATTAGAAAAAGGTTTAACCTCTCCTGATGCTATTCGTGAAGTGCAAAAATTGATAGAACTTAAAAAAAATACAGGTATAAATCCTACAGGTATTTTTAGAAAAACGACACAGCAAGAGCTAGAAAAGTTTTTATCCCAAAGAATCAAAAATTTAGATCAGCAATTTACAGAATTTGATAAATTGATTAAGGAAAAATCTGATAATACTTTCATAGATAATACTAATATTCAAAGTTTAGCTTTACCAAGTTCAGAAAATACAGATACAATTATCATATCCCAAGCTGAAATTGACAACGTTTATAAACGTCTGAATTTAACTGTTAGTGTTACTATCCTAATTTTTATTATCTTTGGGGGATTAATTGCTTGGTTACTTTATAAGTTGAATACATTGGAAACAAAAGAAAGTGATTCGTCACATAACATAACTCAACCAGAAGGAATTGTAAATTACATTGAAGGTGAATTTACACAAATTAAACGACATTTTGATAATTTGGATGAAAGGTTAAAAACTTTAGAAATGGGTTCTCAAAATCCTCAAAGTCCCAGTTTATCAAATTACACATCTAAAAATTATCAACCAATTAATACACCAGTTAATAGAGCAGTACATCCACCTAAACCCCAAACAGAAAATATTTATCAATCTCAGACATCTCTATCTAATCAGGAATCACAAATAGTAGCAGTATATAATAATAATCCTCGTTCTTTATCTGCAAATTCAATTACTGTTGCAGAAAGTGATCACACAGTTGAACAACGTCGTATTGGGAAAAAGGTTGCACCTATTCTAGAGGAAAATCAGCTAGGTAATTACTGGATAGTTCGAGAAGGAAATTATGAATATCTTGTACCCAAAGGAAACATTAAAATTAATGAGTATAATTATGAAACAATATCAAACTGTTTTGAGTGTTTAGGATATAATCCTAGTTCTTCCAGTAGCTTTACATTGTTAAAACCAGCAACAGTATCATCTATTGGACAACATTGGCAATTAATAGAACCTGGAAAATTACAATTTTAAAAATAAATAAAAAATCAATTTTATGCCAATTAATAATCTTGAAAAAGTAGATTTTTCAGAACAGGAATTAATTATATTATATAATTACATTCCCAGGTTAATTGAAAAAACAGCAATATTAGTAAACCTCTCCCCAAACTACTACACTAACGGTACACAAGAAACATTACTCACAGAAGATAATAGAGGAAATTATTGGATAATTGCTACTGATAATGATATTTATTGGCTTTTTCCTATTACCAAACTCAATGGTAAAATTAATCCTAGTGTGAATGAAGCATTTAATTTACTCTTTCAAAATCATAATTATAATAACTCAGATACCCGTGAATTTATTCTCAAAAAACCTGCTCAAGTTTACCCAGCTAGAAATGCAGAAGGTTGGATATTAACACAACCAGGTTTAATAGAGTTTGGGAATTTACCATTATTACCCATTGCAGCATCAAATGGTAAAGTTAATAATTCAGCAGTTGTACAAAAAAATTTAATTCAATCTGTATCACAAGACGAATTTACAGATTACACAAATAAAACAGATTCAGAAATTCACCAGTTAAAATCGCAAATTCAGCAGTTAATAGAACAAAGAGAAAAATTTAAACTTGAAATTCAAGAAATACAAAATAAGTATAGTGAATTAGAAAATAAAATTAAATTACCAGTTCAAGAATTAACCCAAAATTCTCATCAAACTGAAAATAATCAACAGGAAATAATATCAAATCAGCAGCAAGCAGTAAATACAGCTAACAGTTTAACTGTAACTCCTGAAGAATTACATATTGTGGAAACTTATAATTCTAATCCTGTAGTAATTTCACAGCAAGCAAGGCAAGTTTCGGAAACTAGTTCTAGTATACAAAACCGTAGCCAAGGTATTAATGAAGCTGTTGTTTTAGAAAGACAAAATCAAGGTTTATACTGGTTATTTGGTAGAGATACATTATATCTTATGCCTAAAAGGGGTTTTAGTTTCAGTCGTTCAACGATAGATACTTTTAGAGCGTTGTTTCAAATTCGAGGAAGTAGGGTTACAAGTAGGTTTAAATTACTCAAACCTGCTAAAGTTGTAATGATAGGTAGTTCACAAACTTGGCAATTGACGGAAAAAGGAATTATAGAATTTGAGTAGATGAATATGAATAATTACTGGCAAGATTTAAATATTAAAACAGAACATCTGTTAAATAAACTCAAGGAACTTGGAATACAAGCGCAAGATTTATTTTTACCTAAACTCCAGCTATTGACCAAGAGGCTGAAATGTTGGATGTCGTTACAAAACTTTACATATTTAAGTATAGTAATATTATCAAGGCTTCTGAACCCACGAAGGTGGGTTTTGTCTGTGTAGCCGCGATTTATAATCGCCCAGAGAGTATGAATTTTGCTTCTTCGCTATCGCAGCCGCCGTGACAGCATGATCACCTGTAATCATTTTCACCTGGATACCAGCTTGTTGACAGGCTTGCACCGCCCTTATAGCCTCAGCACGGGGTGGATCGATCATCCCCTGTAAACCTAAGAAAATCAAATCATTCTCGATATCTGCATGATCTAATGAGTCTTGATTCTCAGAAACTGGTTTTTTGGCAAAAGCTAACACCCGTAAACCCTGATGCGCCATTGTATCAACTTGCTGATTTACAGTTTCTGCATCCACAGGAGAAAGTTCCCCAGAGGAATTTAACATCTGTTGACAACGCTTGAGAATCGCCTCTACCGAACCCTTAACGTAAATAATTCGTTCTTGTTGTTCGATTTCATGCAGAGTCGTCATGTACTGAAACTCTGACTCAAAGGGGATGACATCAAGCCGGGATATACTCGCTTGTAAGTTGTCACGGGTTAACCCGACTTGTAGCAAGTGGCGTGGCGTTGTAGTGCCTCCTGCGGAGGAGCTTCGCTAACACCCCGTAGGGGTTATTCCCGGCAAACAAAGGGTATGAGATATTTGTCCATGTTTTTTGGAACTATATCACCATTAATCTTTGTTTTTTTTCAATTCTTTCCACCGCATCTGCAATTGGTTCCAGTTCGGAATATGACCTCCATAACGCCAACTAACATAAGCTTGACAAATGTCATCAATGAGTTGAGCCGTTTCTCTCGGATGTTGTTGATATGATACATGAGCATATTCTAAAGGTGTCTGGGCTTGATGTTTACCCAAACCCTTTTCGGCTGTCCATTGCAGCATTTGTTGATATAGTCTTTCCATGGGTGGTAATTTCTTTAACCAACGACGGTTAAGCCATTTTTGCCACTGTACCCAACCCAACCAACCAAAGAAAGCTGTGGTTGTTCCCACTATTAAACCAGTTACGACACCTAGCCAACCTTGAGAAAATAAACCGAAAAACCAAGTGATCGCTCTAAAAAACCAGGTAAATAATGTGCCAAATATACTATTCAGCAAACCAGTCACTGGTGAAGGTAGCCAACCAGCCACCCAGTTCCAAAACTGACGTAAAACGCTAAAAGTCCGATCTTCTTCAATCGAAGGCGGAATTAATGGATGATTAGGAATAGGATCAAAAGCGAACCAGCCATATTTAGGGAAATACACTTCTGTCATCGCGTAAGCATCCGTGTTACGCACAATATACATTCCCGTAAACGGATTAAATTCTCCCGGTGCAAACCCAGCTACTAACCTTGCAGGAATGCCTATAGAACGCAGCATCACAGTAAGAACAGTAGAAAAATGGTCTGGATAGCCGCCTTGATGCTTGAATAAAAAGGATTCTACCAAATCATCTTTTGGATCTAAATAAGGTAATCCTAATGGATTGTCTGGGATAGAGTAATTTTGTTTGAGATATTGAGCTAAGTAAAGTGCTTTTTCGTAAACAGAATTAAGAGTTCTGGTATCTTCAGTGCGGGAAACTCTTTGACGATTATAATCAGCGAGAATTTCTTCAGTTTTTTGGCGGACTTGATCAGCAATTTCTGGGGGAATTTGTAGATAATAATCTTTAATTTCCTTTGGATATTTAGTAGAGGCTTTACCCAGCAAAGTGCGATCGCGATAGGGAACTTCTGAAAGTACAGTATAAGTCATCCCATCTGATAATTGCACAGGCGATCGCAAACCCCCTTCCTGATCAACTGCAATCATAGGACCGGGAAAATAGATTTCCTTGGGATAAGACAAAGCAGGTATCAAATTAGGCAAATCTGATACCACATTATAAGTTTGTACAACTTCTTTAGTAGGATTTGTGATCAGCGGCATATCCAGATCAATTTTGTAAGACCAAGATGAGCGCCTCAAAGTCGTAACATCATCATTACGAGAAATTTTCCATCCCTTACCTGTATAGCGATCAAAAGCCAGAACTCGCCAAAAACCTTCAGCTTGGGATCTCACCCGCATCACCACCTTGGGTTTCATTTCCCCCCGCAGGTTTTGGTTCATTTCGCTATTAAAACCATAGTAGAAATTATTATCTACCTTTCCTGGTTCACCACTGTTTCCCTGTCCCGTACCATCACCACCATTACCCCCGCGTACATAACCAGGATTATTAATGTTGCGACCTGTAAAATCACCCTTGAAATCAATCGGCGCACTAACAGGAAAAGAACGTAATTGATAACCAGGTAATCGGGGTAAAACAGCAAAAATTCCCAGTCCCAGCCCTAAAATTATCAAGAAATTGACAATTAGAACTTTTAAATTAGCACTGACAAAATTCTTCTTGGTGAATTTATCTATTTTTAATGGTTTTAAACCCAAGCGTGAGCGATAGTCTAAAACTAAAGTTGGCAAAGCCACACCTAAAAATAACAGCAACACAGGTGCAAAACCCATAGTTTGACTTAAGGTTGCAGCCACTCCGAGAAGTATCAGTCCAATGACAATCGAATAGCCCAAATCCTTGCGCCGGGGTGTATCATAACTGTGCAGCACCTGAAGCTCAATTAATAACTGAGCCAAATTTAGGCGTGTATCATTCCATTCACCCACAAATCGCCCAAAAAAAGCACCCAGGGCGACTAACATTCCTATAGCAATACAGAACTTGACTGGAATATTAGCATTGCGACGACGGTAATAACTCCAAATTGTACCCACCGTACTCAGAGGCACTGCCCAAAAACTAAAGGTAGTCTCCGATGCAATATCCGTCGCCACAGTTCCTAAAATTACCAGTCCCAGCACCAGCACCCGTAAGGAAATTGAATCTTCCACTTCTGCTGAAGACGACTTCTGTCTATTTTGTCGCCAGTTATCACTTACGGGGAAGCGCCAAAACCGTTTCATCCTGGATAAATTTAACATTTTGAGGTAAGTATAACTATGATGTAGACGCTACGGACACAATGTTAGGTAAGAAAACTGATTACCTTGTCTTCAATCTTAGCTTTACCTGATGGTAGCTTTATAACCCCTTTGTACATCTCCGGGAAGCTACGCATTTTTTACAAGTGTCCTGCTCATAGTTACCTACTATAAACGCCCTAATTACTGTTTTTGTAAAAAGGAGTAAATTTTAAAACCAGGATCATCATTTTTTATCGGCGTTTATCAACTCAGAGTAACAACAGTATTGATGAGAATTACATCGCGAGATTAATTACCAACAATAATGGCTGCGGTTCTAGTTCTGGACATTCAACTTCCAGTGTATAAGTCTGGTTGATAGGTTGACAGTCTAATTCTAGACTTGCTTTATTTGCCACCCCAGAGGAAGCAATTGCTTGAGTACCATTTCCGTGAAGCATCAAAACCCCCGGTGTGGGTAACTCACTATGAACACGCAACTTTATTGCCTTACCCAGTGACTGTAATTCTACCCGGATAATCAGCGTACCAGCATTAGTTTGCCACTGTTGTTCTATTACTGGATTGGCAAAAGAAATTGGTAGAGTCAAATTTTCCAGTAGTTGTTTAGCCGCCATTAAAGACAAAGCCATTTGTTGACGCGGTTGTAAATCTGAGTAATCCCTCTGAATATTGGGTATTGTCTCCAGGGCATCTACAGAACGATAAGAGGTTCTGAGTACCATCCCAGCTACATCATTGATTAACTGGTAATCTTCAGGGAAAAAGCTCTCTACCGCCTGAACTAGTTTTGGTCCTAATGGTAGGGAAGATGTCAGTAATAACTGACACTTGTCCATCAATTGCTGAAAAATTTTATCTGGCAAAGGAACTGGCAGATTAAGCTTCGATTGCTGTGCCAACCACCCCCAGGCAGGAACTAAAGCAATCGATGGCTCTTCCACAAATTCTGGATAATCTACTAATTGACTTTCCCAAGGGAATAAAGGTGGGTGGTCTTGGATTTCGACTTGTAACCGACGCTTAAGGACGGCTTGGAAACGTTCTTGCACAGTAGGAATTTCTCCTAGTTCAAAGGTTTGGGATTTTCCTCTCTAATTTGGCTCACTAAATAATGTAGCGGCTTTCAAAAGAGGGTCTTCTACCCCATCAATTTTCTCACACTCTACCCAGAGATGCTCGCCGGTTTGACATTAATTATCTGCCAACAACTACTCGAGTAACTGGTATTGTAAGGGTTGTGAGTCACTATTCATGGGTAGATGCACTAGATCCGGACACAAATGAGTTACGAATTTCCCAGGCTTGTTCCAAAATCTTAAACCACCGTTTTTGCAGTTGTGCTATTGACAATCCTAAAGCCTTGGCAATTGTTTCGTCAGATTCTCCTTGTTGCTTCAAATCTAATAAAGACCTATCTTTTTCATCCAACTTGACTGTGTACATTTGCCATTGATGGGGAGTCAAGCCTAAATTAGTAGGTAAAGATGCTTCCAACCATTCATGAACCAACTCCCAACGATGTAAAAGAGAAAACCGAATTAAATGATACTTAAAGCGTTGCTGCAAGTAATCCCGTTGACGTGGGGTTAAACCCAAAATTGACTCAATTTCTTGTGCTGATAAATCCTGAAGACGGAGAGAGAAATAATCAGCACAGTCTGACTGTTGTCGTTGTTCAAGATAATTCATCAATTCTGTAACTACTACAGAGCGCAAAGTATCTTCTTCCGGTTCTGGTTGAGTTTGCATGGCCATAGCGGCACGCAATTGTTGTATTGCTGGTTCTTCCCAAGAACCATCAGCTTCACCACTACTACCTTCAGACGCTTGTTCAATATCTACGCTAGTTTCTGGAGGTTGCTGTTGTGAAAAAGTTTGCGCTCGCAGGATAATTAACTGTTGTTGTCTTCCTGGTAATGGAATCCGACGTTTACCGTAACGTTCGGTAAATGCCATATATTCGGCTAATTCTAGTAGGGCTTGGGGACGATAGGTGGGTGCTTGTTGATTTTCCCTGCGAAAAGCATTCAAAGCCTCCAAATAAAAACCCTGGAGAAAATCTTCTATGATAGTCAGCCGCCCCTGATAGCTCAATTGCTTGTGAGGTGGATTAATATAGCGATAAATGATAGCGCTTAAAGTGCTGTGTAATTCTACCCTACCTCGATTGGAACCCAGTTGATAGTACCTGAGACATTGTTGCAGCCGATGTTTGGCTAGGGTCATGGCGGCGCTTTCTATTTCACCAGAAGCCTGAATGCGTTTACTCTCATTGCAAATTCGCAGGACTTCCCCAGCAATTCGTAATGCCACATCACGGCATTTTTTCTCTGCACGGGTTGACTGCTGTAGCTCTTTCAATAGAAATTGAAATATAACCTCCACGCCGATAGATTTATCTCCCTGAGTAGTTGCGGTTGCGGCTGAATTCATAGTCCGAATTTTAAAAAGACCCTAACATATTTCAGTTACCAGTTATCAGTTATCAGTTGTTAGTCTTTTTAACTGTTAACTGTCACCTGTTTCCCTGCTTGAATATTTTGGACATTAATCAGGAGCCATTTACAAGCTATGACAAATTTAGAAGTACAAATTCAATTGCTGATTGACAATGCACCTGATGATGGTGTTACACCAAAACTTGTAGCCACAATTGCCCCTGCACTGAAAGCGATCGCCCAAAAGTTACAATACCCCCAGTACTATATTCTCCAAAATTTGCAGGAACGCTGGATTTTAACTACATTGAAGCACAGGGCTAATCCTGAATTAGAAAAACGCGTAGTTTACGCCTTTCCTAGATTACAGGATATTTCTCTGTCCTCATCTGCTGGGCTTGACCCTCAAGCAGTAGCTAAACCCATGCCTGTAATTCATATTTTGTTTCAACTGCTGGCATTAGAACCAGTAGATAGTATAGTTTTTTTTGAGACTCCTGGCACAATTAGTAACGCTATTGAAGTGGAGCGAACTAATCTGCAAAAAATAATTGAACAGACGTTGCAGCAACATATACCCAATCAGCAAGTTCCTCCAGATATCGCCTGAAGGCAGAAGGGATTGGGGATTGGGGATTGGGGATTGGGGATTGGGTAAGATTCTTCTTCCTAGTCCCTAGTCCCTAGTCCCTAGTCCCTAGTCCCTAATAAAGCCGACTCAGCACATAATCAGTCATGTTAATTAATGTTTGCCGTGATTCTGAGGGTTCTAAGGTGACAATATGTTCAGCTGATATTTGAGCATGGTGAGCCGCTAATTCTCTTGCACGCTCTATACCTTGGCTATCTGCAATTAGCTTTAGCGCCTGATCTAAGTCCCCTTCTTGGGCAAATTCTCTTTCAATTAACACTTCTAGATAAGGTTGTTCCTCTAGGGCAAATAACACTGGTGCAGTTAAATTACCGCTTTTAAGATCCGAACCAGCTGGTTTACCCAAGGTATCTGTAGAACTGGTGAAATCTAGAATATCATCTACTATTTGGAATGCCAGCCCAAGATGCTTACCGTAGTTATACAAATTTTCAGCACTCTCTGGGGTAACTCCACTCAGTAATCCAGCAGCTTTAGAACTGTTGGCAATCAACGAGGCTGTTTTGTAATAGCTTTTTTTGAGGTATGTTTCTGTAGAAAGATTAGTGTCAAAACGATTTAGCCCTTGTTGAATCTCTCCAGCAGCCAAATCCATGATTACTTCTGAAAGAAGTTTAACTACATCCAAATTATCGAGATTTGCTAAATACCAGGAGGACTGAGCAAAGAGGAAATCTCCTGCTAGTACGGCAATACGGTTGCCAAATAAACTATGAACTGTAGGCACTCCACGGCGTACACTGGATTCATCTACTACATCGTCATGTACCAAGCTGGCTGTGTGGATCATTTCCGTAATCTCTGCTAATCGTCGATGACGGGGCGTAATGTCTTGCTCTAGCATAGTCGCCCGCGATATCAGCAGCACAATGGCTGGTCTGATTCGCTTGCCCCCAGCACCGAATAGATGTTCGGCTGCTGCATAGAGGATGGGGTGGCGATTTCCAACTAGCTGTGTGAGGTTATCTGCTAGTATTCGCAGGTCTGCTTCCACAGGGGTAAACAGGGAGGTGGCTGGGGTCATGGATGGGCGGACTCTGACTTTGGTTACGAAAGTTTACATATCCTTTACTCATTTTAAGATAAACCATAGCCAGCGCAAAGTTAAGTTATCAGTTATCGCTGTTTACTTTCTCCTCATCCCCTAGACCCTACACGGTTTTCCTTTAACTCTTATTAGCGTTTTTTAATGCGGTTTGAAAAAATAAACTCTGGTGTGTCAACATTGAGAAAATTTGAAATTTAGTTTAGAAGTTAGCTAAAAATCCAGGTCTGTTGTGTTAAGCTAGGATATAGGAATTTAAAATTTTTCAGATAATCACTTCCAGCAAAATTTAATCATCAATAGGTGGTTTTACTCATTGGATTTGTGAGTCTAAAATAACAAGTCGCCGACAGAATGCAGGAAGTGATTCCTCAAAATTTGCTGTGCGGCAATAATACCTTTTGAGTTGGATGATGTGCTTTCTATTCAGGAAGCAACTACACATCTTCAGCTAATGTTGAAGATAACTGTATATCTTGCTCGATTGGTGTGAGGGTAGATAACGCAGACTAGGTAGAGTGCTGAGAAGCGCAGTTTTAAATTGCTATTTAGCAACTTAACTGCTGTCGGAGGCGTGGTCTGCGAACAACTTAATTAAATAATAAATTGCTTAACCAGAGAGAATTAAAACTCTACTGGGTGGCTTTGCATAGCCAACTACAGCAACCAAGAATATACTTGATTGGCTGAAGTTCTACTATTTGTGTATGAAATTTTATAGTCCTTTGAAAGTTGAGTTGGTAGAACAATGACTTATGAAAATATGCCTATGATGATATTTATTTTAGCTGCTGGATATTTATTTACAGTCTACTTATTATTAGCACTAGCAAAGCGAACAGGTAGGAATAGTGTGATTGAAAGTGGGACTTCTGGAATTCAGGAGCAGCGTCAGCAGGAAAGAGGATTAATAACAAAGGTGACAGAGGTAGTCAATAGCCAATAATATTTTGGATTTTAGATTTTGGATTTTAGATTTTGGATTTTAGATTTTGGATGAAGATGGTTCGGTACTTCTAGTTTACAAGCAAGCTGCTTGTCGGCAATACAAATCTAAAATTGTCAATCTAAAATACTAGCTGCGTTGCATAAGCGTTGCTAACACAAATCTAAAATGCAAAATTATTTGACTAATGACTAATGATTTAGGAGACTGTGGCATCAGTCAGGTATACCTGTTCTACCAGAGGAGTATAGCCTAACCAATGTAATCCAGACTGAGCAAATTGTTGGGGACAACCGCTGACAGCAAAGCGAGTAGGCATTGGTAGGTGATTATTTCTGATGCTTAATAGGTCTAATTCTTGGGTGCAAGCTGTGACAACGTGAACAGCAGGGTCAACTAATTTGACATGAGCAGGGAGGAGCGATCGCAATACGGGTGCTAGAAGTGGATAATGGGTACAGCCATAAATCAAAGTATCAATTTCCTGTTTCAGCAAAGGTTCAAGATAAGCTCTAGCAACTTCAGTTGTATAAGGATCGTGAATACGATTTTGCTCAATTAGGGGGACAAATTCTGGACAACTAACTTGCCAAACTTGGATATCAGGTTGTATTTCCATCATAGCCTGACGGTAGGCATTGCTTTTAGCAGTAGCTGGGGTAGCAATGACACCAATACGCTTACCATGTTCTACTGCTGCTTTTGCTCCTGGTAGGACGACTCCGAGAATGGGGAAGTTGAATTCCTGACGGACATTTTCTAGAGCTAGAGCAGAACTGGTGTTACAAGCCATAATCACCATTTTCACCCGTTGCTGTTGCATCCAGTTCAGTATTTCCCTCACATATTGTAAAATTTCAGCCTGTGAACGAATACCATAAGGAAGGTGAGCAGTATCCCCAAAATAAATAATTGATTCATTGGGAAGTTGCTTATAGAGTTGTCGTAGTACAGTCAGCCCACCTACACCGCTATCAAACACCCCAATGGGGGAGATTTGGGCTTCTTTATCGGAAAAATCGTCAAGATTACCTTTAAAAATGGAAGATGAATACACAGGCAAATATTGATTTAGATTTTGCTATTTAAAATACAGAATTTAGCAGACAATCTGCTGGTTGACTACTAATGATAGGTAATTGGTAATTGGTAATTGGTAATTGGTAAAAACTTATTCCCAGTACCCAGTACCCAGTACCCAGTCCCCTCATTTTTGCTGTAAATAATTGAGGATACCACGAGCGATCGCATCAGCCATACGATTTTGGTATTCTGACGAGCCTAAGCGGGGGTTATCCTCACGACCAGTCATATAACCTGTTTCTACTAAAATGGCGGGCATAGAATTTTTTCTTAGCACATAGAATCTAGCTTTGCGCGTGCCTCTATCTTTGATGGTACTAATATCCTGGAGAATAGTCTTACGAACAACTTCCGCCAAATTATAGCCACTATCGTAATAGTATACTTCTAGCCCATTCACATCAGGTCGATTATCAACTGAATTAGCGTGAATGCTGACAAATAAAGTTGCATTTACGCGTTTGGCGATATCTACCCGCCCTTGTAGTTCCACAAAAAAGTCAGCATCTCGCGTCATCACAGCTTGTACACCATTTTGCTCCAAAATTGCTGCTACCTTTTTACCAATGGGTAAGATGACATCCTTTTCTAATAAACCACCTAGACCGGGAGCGCCCGAATCTTTACCACCATGTCCAGGGTCAATCACTACTAGGAATTTGCCTTTAGGAACTGATAAGCGGGGCTGAGGTCGTGGTTGAGGACTTTCTATATTGGGGTCTGGCAGTTGTCCTTGGCTTCTGGGTAAGGGAGGTAGAGTAATAGGAGGTTGGAAGCGACGAGAGTTTTGTAATTGCAGAGCGATAATTTGCTCTCCCACTTGGTTGAGTTCGCCAATTTGGATACCTGATGCTGGCTGCACAAAGATAATTACCTTGTTCGCTGCTTGTGGTTGTAGGCGTACCCTCAGCACAGGACTATTGGCACCAAAAGCAGGTCCTTGGACTCTGGGAGCTAATTTAGCATTTTCGATAGTAATGCGAAATAAACCAGAGCTTCTATCCCAACTGCCGGTAGCCGATACAGCTTGGTCGGCTCTAATGAGTAATTGTGTGTCATTAGCAGCCAATTCCACAGATTGAATTGTGGATAGGGAGTTGGTAATATTTCGGGCAGGGGATTGAGTTTCGGGAACTTTAACAAGACGATCAGGGAGTAAAACAAAACCGCCAACACCGTTGGTTGTGGCTCGCCAGTCGGGGCTGTTGCTATCGACTTGTAAGGTCATGCGAACAGTAGGTGTTTTACTTGCCAGTGGGTTAAGTCTGATCCGGCTAACACCATAGCGATTAATTACCAAATCTCGTTGTCCTAGATTTGGTGATAAGGCTGCACCAGCAATGTCAACATTTATTGTGCGGTTATCTTGACTGCGATTAACTTGAACTTGGGGATTACCGCCATTAGTACGAATAAAAAAACCATCTCCTGTGATGCGTAAATTTTCAATTTGAACTATCCCCCCTGTAGTATTGACTGCAATATCTTGGCTAGTTAGGGTGACAGGAGAGGTTGTCACCATGTTGTAAGTATTTCTGGGGGAGAGGGTTGGTGTGAATGGTTTTGAGGCGGGTATAGCGGGTATAAATGTGGGTGTTTCTGCTGTTGGCTCATTGGCATAAACAGAAGAAGGGAGTACATCAGTTTCTAGCTTTGGTAATTGTACGAGCCAGCGATTAGCAGTAGACGCTGTAAATTTTACTAGGTTGGGGTCTAGAGCATAACCAGGATTGAGTTCCACAACTACGCGGGTTGTTTGTTCATCAAACTGCCCAATGCGGACAGCGCGAATGCCTCCACCTATTGATTGTGTTAACTGTGGACGACCAAAGCTAGTACCTGGCAAATCAATTACTAACCTAGTGGGATTAAAGATGAGTTGCGCTTGGGGTTGTACAGGACTAGAAGTATTGATTTCCAGTCGATTTTGATTGGTATCAAATCGCCAAGATTCTAATCTTGCGGCCGTTGCGGGCGATGATAGCATGAAGATGGTTCCAACAGTGCTGGGTATCAACCAGTGTAGTTTCACAGTTTTTTCTCCTGATTCGCATTCATGGGAGTCGTCAATATCTCAACATCTTGATAAATCCTCACACCTTCACTCACCCTCTATCTACATTTGAGCTTGCTGCTAGGAGCTAGACATAGCTAATGGCGTAGCATTATAGCATAGGTTTTTGATTTTGCCATATTCTGAGGTCAATTAATTTAACCTCTGGTGAAATTAATCTTACACAGAAGATATCTGAGATCATGCCGTATCTTTACTCAATACTGGAAATGAAATTACTTATCTTTGTTTTAAGTATTGAAGAATACCTTGTGCGATCGCTTCTGCCATTTGATTTTGATAAGCTGAAGTTCTGAGCTTGGCTATATCCTCTCTACCAGTGAGATAACCTACTTCTACTAAAACTGAAGGCATAGAACTTTGTCTGAGGACATAAAATCTAGCTTTCCGTACTCTTCTGTCTTTGACATTGACACTTTGGAGAATTCTATTATGGATACTGCGAGCCAAACTCAAACCATTCTCGTAATAATAAGTTTCCAAGCCACTAACTTCAGGACGATTTAGACCTACTGAGTTAGCATGAATGCTGACAAAGACATCAGCGTTGGCTCGTCGTGCCATTTGCACTCTTCCTGGGAGGCTAACAAAGTAATCAGAATCCCTGGTCAATACTGTTTGTACACCATTTTGTTGTAAAATTTCTGCTACTCTGAGGCTAATAGGCAAAATTATATTCTTCTCCTGTACTCCGCCAATACCAATAGCTCCGGGGTCTTTACCGCCATGTCCAGGGTCGATCACAACTAACAATTTACCTTTAGGAACGGAGGGACGAGGACGCGGCTGGGGATTTCTGATATTTGGGTCTGGTAATTGCCCACTGTTAGGAGATGGTAAGGGAGGTAAGCTAATTGAAGGTCTAACTTGACCATATCGCTGTAATTGTAGAGCTAAAAGCTCGTTACCAACTTGGTTGAGTTCTCCAATTCTGACTCCTGATGCTGGTTGGACAAAAATAACTACTTTGTTGGGGGCTTGGGGTTGCAAACGAACACGAAGGACGGGGCTATTAGCATCAAAAGTAGGTCCTTGGACTCTGGGAGCTAATTTAGCATTTTCGATAGTGATGCGAAATAAACCAGAGCTTCTATCCCAGCCACCTGTAGCGGATAAACTCTGGTTAGCTTTAATCAGTAGTTGTGTGCCATTACCTGCTAGTTCTACAGACTCAATAGTAGCTGGGGCGTTTCTAACAGTGGGGTTGCTAGAGGTAGGAGGAAGGGGTGTGGATCGCTCAATCTGTTGAGGTAAACGAACAACTCCTTTTGTCGGTAATAAAACTAGTCCACCGACACTACTGACAGTTGCTCGCCAGTCGGGACTATCTTTGTTTACTCTTAATGTTACACGGACAACGCTTGGTGTTGTTCGTAGTTGGGTGAATTCGATGCGGCTGACACCATGCTGATTAACAGGTAAATTCTTTTGTGTCAGCAGTGGTGATAAACTAGCGCCGGCAATATCCATAAATATGGTATTGCGATCTGCGCTTCGCAGTAGCGTTTCGCTATCAAGACTGCGATTGACCTTGATCTGAGGATTACTACCACTGGTACGAATAAAAAAACCATCTCCTGTGGTTTGTAATTTCTGAATTTGAGTTGTTCCTGCTGTAATGTTGGCTGCTGTGGAAAACTCAGGTCGATTTTGAGGTTCTTGGGAGTCTATAGTTGCTAAATTATAAGTATTATTGCTGGCAGTGGGTGGTAGTTTTTCAAGTTCTATCTTTGGTAATTGCACTGTCCAGCGACTGGGACTTATGGCGACAAATTTCACTTCTTGGGGGTTGAGAGTATAACCAGGAGTGAGTTCTATAACTAGACGGGCTGTTGTGGGGTTAAATTGTCCTATGCGAATTGCACGAACTGCACCACCGATTGGTTGAGTTAATTGTGATCGCCCAAATTCAGTATTTGGCAAATCAATTACCAACCTTGTGGGGTTAAAGATGAGTTGCGCTTGGGGTTGGACAGCACCCGAAGTATTAATTTCTAGTCGGTTTTGATTTCTATCAAACCGCCAAGATTCTAATTTTGCTGCTAACGTCGGGGATGATAGTAAAACAATAGTTCCAACCGTACTGGGGAGTAAGTAATGTAGTTTCAAAGTTATTTCTCCTGAGTTGCATTTATAAAAGTCACCAATATCTCAATCTCACAATTTTTGCAAATCTGCACACCGTCATTACTAATAATAAGTTGGGATTTTTATATTTGGGATTCTTAGATTAATATTCTCCACTACAAGGTTATTATCGAAAGCTAAAATTTGATATTAAAATTTTATCTGCTCATAAATAAAAAGACATAATTAGTTATTGCTTTCTTAATTTCCCTTTTTACGTGGAAACATAAATATAAATAGGAAGCCTAGCACCAATGAAAACCAAGGGAAAATTGACTATCACAGGAGACGGTGATTGAGAAATATAAGTTTCCGTTCAGTATGAATCCTTTAAATATAGGATTCCTGGGTGATTTTTGCAAAAACTCTGTATTCATGAATCAAATCAAGCTGCTATATCTGGGTAGAGTTGTCAGAAGGCAAAAATGATGGACATTTTAGACGTGTAAATAATCAACCAAAATATACTTGTCCATAATAAACTATGGACAAGTATAAACCAGAAAAAGATGAATTCTACTTATTCACGCTCTCCTCTTGAATCTGAGGTGACATCCAAGCTTCTGCCATCATTTGTGGTTGCTACAAGTCATGGTGTATCAGAAGACTCGTCTAAAGTAGCTGCTGTTTTTGATTCAGGAAAAACGAATCTTAACAGAGGGGGAGCTAAAAAGGTAGTGAGAATTACCATCATAATAATTGCTGCTCCTAGTGGTTTTGAGAGAGCGCCACTAGCTGCACCAACACCGGCGAATACTAAACCTACCTCACCTCTGGGAATCATTCCCACACCAATGGCCAGACGGTTAATACCAGGTTGACCAAATACGGCTAAACCTGTGATCACTTTACCAATAATGGCGACTGTAATCAGGAAAATTGCCATAATTAAGCCTTCCCGATTGGTGGGAATCGCGGGGTTTAAAACTCCCAAATCGGTTTTTGCGCCGACAGCGACGAAGAAAACTGGCACTAGCATATCCGCAATGGGAATAACTTGTTTTTGTAGTTCTTTGCGTTTATCGGTTTCTTCTAGAACTAAGCCAGCTGCAAAAGCTCCAAGAATGGCTTCTAAGTGGATAACATCAGCCAGGTAAGCCATAACAAAGGCGAAGATGAATGCTGGAATGACTAATTCACCGCGTGTTTTAAGTTGATCAGCGATCGCCACAAAGGTTTTATTAAAAACATTACCCAAAACAATTGCACCAACGAGAAAAGCAGTGGCGCTGATAATCAAATAAATGACATTACCTACATCTACTGCGCCATCTTTAGCTAAACTTGCTACTACAGCTAAGACAATAATTCCCAGGATATCATCTATCACTGCTGCACCGAGAATGATCTGCCCCTCTTTAGAATTCAAGCGACCTAATTCGGAGAGGACTTTGGAGGTAATACCGATACTGGTAGCAGTCAAAGCCGCACCGGCAAAAATTGCGGGTACAGCACTAATACCAAACAAAGTCATTAGACCAAAAGTACCTGCTGCAAAGGGTACTGCTACCCCCACTATGGCGACAACAACAGCTTGGATACCGACTTCCATTAAGTCTTTTAAATTGGACTCTAAGCCAATTTCAAATAGCAGGATAATCACACCCAGTTCTGCTAAAACCGAAACGACCTCTGACTGTGCGGCAAACACCTGTGGAGTGGCTTCTGGAGTTAATCCAGCAGTAATTTGCAGGAAGGTCATAATTAAAGAACTAGAACTATCTGCACCCCCTTCTGGGAATACCAATAGATGCAATACAGATGTGCCGACTACGACACCACCGACAAGTTCACCTAAAACCGGTGGCAAACCTACTTTGTTAGATAATTCCCCTCCCAGTTTGCTGGCCAAGTAAATTACCACTAAGCTTAGTAGCACAGCGGCTACTACCATGGAACTATCTGCTGATTCTGTGGCACTGGCTAACAGGGGAACAGTAAAATTGATTGTGTTGAAAAACTGCATTGGTTTTGTGAATATCCTTCTCTGTTATTTGTACCGTGTTATGGAAACTATTTCATAGCTGTTGATATATTGACAGTTCTGACACTAACGATAAGTTATTTGATATATTTACACTACTAATACAACATATAAATTCAGTAGGGATAAAAATTTTTGGTATGGATGGGATGTGTATTTGTAGGGTGTAGGGTATAAATAATGATGATGTTACCTGCGACAAGGTGCTATAGGGAT
>NZ_JAYGHA010000016.1:122998-135469 GCF_034931405.1 Anabaena sp. UHCC 0451
GATTTTTTCAAAATTCAAATATGAGTCATATATCAATGAATATGAAAGAATTAAAACTAGGTAAATACCTGACATTAGAAGAATTTTGTACCTGCACTCAGACTTACCATAAATATGCTCAACACATCAATCCATTTCCACAAAATATCCAAGAAAGTATTCCGGCATTACAAGATTTAAATAGATATATTATTGATCCAATTATTGATAATTATGGAAGAGAACAATTTCGTCTCACCTATGGTTTTTGTTCATCAGATTTGAGAAAATATTTGGAGAAAAAAGACATATTGACAGGAGAAAAAAATGGACGGGTTGCACCTAAATTAGATCAACATATAAGTTGTGAAATTAATAAAAATGGTAAATACTATTGTGAAAGATTGGGTGCAGCTTGTGATTTTATGATTGCAGATTTACAGAGTGAAAGTTTGGTAGATTGGATTTTACAAAATAAGTTACCTTTTGATTCTTTGTATTTTTATGGTAGCACTAGACCGATTCATGTTAGTTATGGACCGCAGCATAAACGGGATGTTTGGACTTTTGGGGATGTTAGACAACCGACAAAGAAGGGGATTGAACATTGGGTAAGAATGGCGAAAGAGATATGATATCTAATACTAATAGATCCACGATTTCTTAAAGAAGTCGGGGATCTGGGTATAAAAATTCTCCTTTGGATGACTGGTACATACACCCATAGGAGAAATTGTAAAATTTTTTTATTTATTTTCCAACTTTTTTATCCCGAATTATTCCTTTATTCAACAGTTACAGACTTGGCCAAATTCCTTGGCTGATCTACATCCAAACCCCGCCGCGCCGCAATATGATAAGCTAACAATTGCAACGGTATCACCGTCAAAATAGGGGACAAAATTTCCTCCACATCAGAAACAGGAATTAAATCATTAAAGATTTCCGCTGCTTCCCCATCATTCACAGAAGTAACACCAATTAACCGGGAATCTCTCGCTTTCGCTTCTTGAGAATTAGAAATCACCTTTTCATATACACTACCAGGCATGGCGATCGCCACCACCGGAACTTTCGCATCTAATAAAGCAATAGGTCCATGTTTCATTTCCCCTGCTGGATATCCTTCGGCGTGAATATAGCTAATTTCTTTTAATTTCAAAGCCCCTTCTAACGCTATCGGAAAATTAATTCCCCTACCTACAAAAATGAAATCTTTCGTTTCTGCAAAGTCATGTACTAATTGCTCAATATATCTTTCTTGAGTTTCTAAAATTGCTTCAATTTCTGCTGGTAACTGTTGCAAACCTATCACTATTTCTGCTAATCTAGCAGCACTAATTGTTTGTCGACGATACGCTAAATCTAACGCCAAACCATAAAACGCCATCAACTGGGCAATAAAAGTTTTTGTGGCGGCAACCCCAATTTCAATACCTCCATGAGTATTAATAATATTGGCCACCATATTACCCAGGCTACTTTCTGGACGGTTAGTAATGCCTAAAAGTCGCGGTTGATACTTGGCTTCTTTACCTTGACGGCGTTCTTTTTCCATAGATAAAGCCGCTAAAGTATCCGCAGTTTCCCCAGACTGGGTAACACCAATAGTCAGAGTATTGGCTGTCAGCGGTGATGGTGCATAGCGAAATTCTGAAGCATACTGTACCTGAGTGGGGATTTCTGCTAATTGTTCTAATAAGTATTTACCCACTAAAGCCGCGTGCCAACTTGTACCACAAGCCACAATTTGAATTTGTTCTAAATCTGCGTAAAATTCCTCTGCTAAACCCAGCGTCACAGGCGTTTCTGAACTAGCAGGAAAATAAGCTTCTAAACAAGCTCTCACTACCCCCGGTTGCTCATAGATTTCCTTGAGCATAAAATGCTTGAAACCCTGTTTTTCCACCATGATGGGATTCCAGTTCAAGGTGCGGGGATGCTTTTTTAAACGATGTCCAGCAAAGTTGTATACTTCCACACCCAAAGGAGTCAAACGGGCGATTTCGCCGTTTTCTAGGGGTAATACAGCGCGGGTATAGGGGACAATTGCTGGCGTATCAGAAGCACAGAAAAACTCACCTTGGCCAAAACCAATCACTAAAGGTGCTTGTTGACGAACTACAATTAACTCATCGGGGAAGTCAGCAGAAATGACAGCGATCGCATAAGCCCCTTCTAACTTACTTACCGCTTCCCGCACTGCATTTAACAATAAAGAAGGGGAAGAAGAATTTTCAGCAGTATGTTTTAAACACTCAGCTATCAGGTGAGGTATCACCTCTGTATCTGTCTCTGAACGAAACTCATGTCCTAATGCTTTTAAATTTTCTCGTAACTCACGGTAATTCTCAATAATACCATTCTGCACTACTGCTATTCGCAGAGCCGTATCTAGATGTGGGTGGGCATTATATTCTTCTGGTTTACCATGAGTTGCCCAGCGAGTGTGACCAATGCCAATTTGGGCAGGATTTTCAATTTGTTCTAGTTTAGAACGTAAATTCAGTAGTTTACCCTTAGCCCGCACACAATGAACGTCATCTTTCCAAATAGTGGCAATTCCCGCTGAGTCATAACCTCTATACTCTAGCTTTTCTAGTCCGGCTAATAAAATATCTGTCGCCGCTTGAGTGCCTATATATCCAACAATTCCGCACATTTGTCACACTACTCCGGTTACAGGATGATTAATATTTATTAAATATCAGTTGCATTTGGTTTTAACACCTCACTATCGGGCTGACAACTGTTCACTATTCACTGCTTCCTAAATTTAATAAGTATTGTTGTCAGGATAAAGGGGTCATTATATCAAATAAAAAGGAGCAATTTGCTCCGATACGGCTAAGTATTTTGACGCTCTGTGTTCTAAAACGCCCAAATTATGGAGTAATGACTAAAAAAAGGCTGAATCCTGAGAGAAGAAGCAAGAATTATATCAGTCGATGGAATTCCTATCTTTCACTCTCTCATTCCTCAGCACCTTTTTACTGAGTATTTTATAATCTCAGTATTCTAATAGGCTAGACCCATACTACGAGTTGTTTCCGCACCCAGATAAACTCGGATGCTCAAAAAGTCGGTGGGGCAAGCTGTTTCACAACGTTTGCAGCCTACACAGTCTTCTGTGCGAGGTGAGGCAGCAACTTGAGCCGCTCTACAGCCATCCCAAGGAACCATCTCTAGAACGTCTGTAGGGCAAGCACGGACGCATTGGGTACAGCCAATGCAGGTATCGTAGATTTTTACTGTATGAGACATTGACAAAAGGCTCCTTGCGAGTGTTCTTCTCTGTGAAGGAATCATAATCAAGGCATAGTTTATCGCAGTGCTGGATGGAGTGTAAGTAAAAGGCTACATAACTTCAAACAATTTAATAAGCTTTCTGAACAGTTTATTTGTTAAATCGCTGTTATTCATCTGTAATCAGCAACATAGACATCCGGTGTTTACCTAATCGACTCTTCCCAAAGATGCCAAATTGTAAAGATGTGTAAATATAAAATCAATTTCTCAGGGTTATCTATATTACCTATAATTTTCTCGCGGGGGGACTCTCAAGTTTAGTGAACTTGTTAAGAACTATTAACTAATTAGCAACTGTCTTGATTCTATATTAAGCAAACAGGTCTTGATTGTGCAACGTTGAAATTCTATTAGTTATTGGTTCTTATAATTTAGGTGAGATTTAGCTTATATTTGCTTATAGGTTTAAGTATTTGTTTAAATATCAGCTTAATCACACAATAATATCAAAAATTAGATCCCAATATTTCCTAAATATCAGGATCTAAAATTTTCACTAACCAGTAATAGTCCCCGTCAAAGGAGAACTAGCACTAGCATAGTCTTTCATTGGCATCCTACCCGCTAAATAAGCTATACGACCAGCTACAGTTGCTAAATTCATCGCATAAGCCATTGCTGGTGCATTTTCAGCCAGTGCGATCGCACTATTAATTAACAACGCATCCGCACCTAATTCCATCGCTTGTGCAGCCTCCGAAGGCGCACCAATACCAGCATCTACCACCACAGGTACTTTCGCATTTTCAATAATAATCTGAATATTGGCAGTAGTTTTCAGTCCTTGTCCTGAACCAATGGGCGCAGCTAAAGGCATCACTGTTGCACAACCAACATCTTCTAACCGCTTGGCTAACATGGGATCGGCATTAATATAAGGTAAAACAGCAAAACCTTCTTTTACCAATTGTTCCGCAGCTTGCAAAGTGCCAATGGGATCTGGAAGTAAATACTTGGCATCAGGTATAACTTCTAACTTGACAAAATTATTATCTTCCTGTCCTAATAACTTGGCCATTTCTCGTCCTAACCGTGCTACTCTAATCGCTTCTTCCGCAGTTTGACAGCCAGCAGTATTAGGTAACATCCAGATTTTACCCCAATCTAAAGCTGCTGCCAAACCTTCATGTCCTGGTGCGTGAGTTTGTACCCGTCTTACAGCTACGGTGACAATTTGACACCCACTAGCAACAACGCTTTTCTGCATTTCCTCAATGCTGCGATACTTGCCAGTTCCTGTCATTAGGCGAGATTGAAAGGTTTTACCAGCAATAATTAATCCTGAATCTTGCAGATGTAGATCAGCAGTTTGTAAAGATAAATTTTTACCATGTCCGTTAGTGAAATTAGCAGGATGAGTAAGCATGGATGTTATCGTAGATGACTGAGTTTGCAAGGGTGTATGATGAAAGCGGGAATAATGGAAATTAGTTAAAAGAGGATCGGTTTTTTGTGACAAAATCAAATCAGCAATTAACGCGGCTGTGACTGGTGCAAGCAAAATCCCATTGCGATAATGACCAGTAGCCAAAGTTAAATTTTTACAGTGACTATCGCCCAAAATCGGTAATTCATCGGGGGTAGAAGGGCGAAAACCCCACCACATTTCTGCGATAGGATAATTCTCTAATTGTGGATAAAGGCGAGTTGCAGCTTGGAGTAAACTTTGTATTCCCGCTGGTGTGTTATCGGGAGTAAAACCCACATCTTCACTGGTTGCGCCTAAAATAATAGAGCGATTGCGACGGGGAACAATATAAATATTTTCACCATACAAAACTCGTGTTAAAGGTAACTCTGTCACAAATTCCGGTACTCGCAACCGCAACATTTGTCCTTTGCGGGGACGCACTGGTAAAGGTAATAATTGATTTGCCCATGCACCTGCGGCTAAAAGATAATGGTCAGCCCTAAGCAAACCCGTGTTAGTTTGGACACCTATAACTTGTCCTTGTTGTTGACAAATGGCTTCTACTGTAATTCCATCTTTAAATTCCACACCCAAAGAATCAGCCGCAGTCCGCAGAACTGTTATTAAAGCCTGGTTGTCAACTTGCCCATCTTCAGGATACCACCAACCACCAACTACATCTGCTCCCAATCCTGGTTGATATTGATTAATAGCATCTTTATCTAACCAAAAGCTTGGAGACTGGGAAATTGATATTTCTCCCCTGCTCCCCTGCTCCCCTGCTTTTTTATACACTGGGGCGAGGATGCCACAAGGCCAATAACCTGCATTTAAACCTGTTATTTCTGCTAGTTTACTAATCCAGTCGGGATATAAAGCACGCGATCGCCAACACAAAGAAAGCATAGCTTCATTGGCGATATTTTCCGCATCAGGCGCTAACATTCCTGCTGCGGCTTGACTGGCTGCGTCAGTAAAATCACGGCAAAGTACAGTAACATTTGCACCCCGCAATTTCAATTCTACAGCGCAAGCCAACCCGATAATGCCACCACCGATAATTAAAATGTCGCTAGTCATTGGTCAATAGTCATGAGTCATTAGTAAATAACTAATAACCTATCAGGTCTGGTAATTGGTAATTGGTAATTGGTAATTGGTAAATTCTTCCCAGTCCCCAGTCCCCAGTCCCCAATCCCCAATCCCCAGTCCTTACCACAAAGCGCGAATAGGCTCTTTGTCTTGATTGCTATTACCTGAACTTAAGTTAGTATCTGTTGCAGAAGTAGAAGTAGAAGTAGAAGTATCAGTAGTATTTGTGTTTTGTGTACTATCGGTAGTTCCTGTTGACTCAGTAGTAGCATTACTTTGAGCTATGCTGGTGCTGCGAGTATCATCAGAAAAATCATTGCTGTTGGTAGTTTGAGAGTTATTGCTGTTAGCAGTTTGAGAATTATTCCTAGTAGCTGCTTGAGCATCATCCCTGGTAGCCGTGCTATTAACATTAATATTAGCTGGGAGGACGCTGGAAGCTCGCCTTCCAGGGGGAACATTAGCGGTTTGCTGTCCACCCATCGGAAAGTTAATACCAAGCAACGTACCTAGCAAAATTGCCACGCCTCCAGCCATCAAAATTAAGGGTGTCCATCTACCCATCTTATTTGTCTCCTTTTTAAACTTCTGGTGTCCAAACTATTTGAGAACCTTGACCCCAAAATCCGTCAAACTTTGTTACTTTCACATCACCTAAAATCTGAGTTTGACAAGCTAAACGCAACTCTGATGTAGGAGAATGGGGAGGAAGCGAACGCCGAGTTTGATCACGCCAATTTGCTGCGGACACTTCGCCTTCTACCTTAACCGCACAAGTACCACAACTGCCAAGTCCTCGACAATTTATTACTCTAGAACCACTGTTGTAGAGATCAACATCATGATCTAGCAGCACCTTTCTTAAATTGGCTTGGCTTTCACACTCAATTAATTTACCTTGAGCTACTACCTGGGGCATATTGAAAATAACAAACTAAATTACAGCAGGGAATAGGGAGATGAGGAGATGAGGAGATGAGGAGATGGGGAGATGGAAAGAAAAATCTATTCTTGTGCTCCTAACTCCTATTCTCTTCTTACTGTCACCTGTCACCTGTCACCTGCCACCTGTCACCTGTTCCCTGTTCCCTGCTATATATTGGCACATCGCTACAAAGTTGTCTTTCAGGTCTCATTTTTATGACCATAACTCCCGCACATCAACTTTGGCTCTATGACACTACTCTCCGTGACGGAACTCAACGGGAAGGACTATCAGTGTCTATAGAAGATAAGTTAAGCATTGCTCACCGATTAGATCAACTAGGTATACCTTTTATTGAAGGTGGTTGGCCAGGGGCAAATCCTAAAGATGTGCAATTTTTCTGGCAACTCCAAGAAAATCCCCTCAAACAAGCGGAAATTGTCCCTTTTTGCTCCACTCGTCGCCCCAATACCAAAGCAGTAGATGAACCTATGCTACAGGCGATTTTAGCAGCGGGTACGCGCTGGGTGACAATTTTTGGTAAATCCTGGGATTTGCACGTTATTGAAGGACTCAAGACCAGTTTAGAAGAAAATTTAGCCATGATCCGCGACACAATTGAGTATTTACGTTCTCAAGGACGGCGTGTGATTTATGATGCTGAACACTGGTTTGATGGCTATAAACAAAATCCTGATTATGCTCTACAAACACTAACAGCAGCAGCAACAGCTGGGGCTGAATGGTTGGTTTTATGTGATACCAATGGTGGGACTTTACCTCATGAAGTTTCTCAGATAGTTGAAGTTGTCGTGCAGGAGATTGGGGACTGGGGGCTGGGGACTGGGAATGAGGAAAAAAATCTTACCCAATCACCAATTCCCCAGATAGGAATACACACCCATAATGATTCAGAGATGGCGGTTGCTAATGCTATAGCAGCAGTTATGGCAGGAGCAAAAATGGTACAGGGGACTATTAACGGTTATGGTGAGCGATGCGGTAATGCTAACCTGTGTTCTCTAATTCCCAATTTACAGTTAAAGCTTGGTTATAGCTGTATCGGTAAACACCAGCTAAATCAACTTACAGAAACTAGTCGCTTTGTTAGCGAAGTTGTCAATCTTGCACCTGATGAACACGCACCTTATGTTGGACGTTCGGCTTTTGCTCATAAAGGTGGGATTCATGTCTCTGCGGTGGAACGCAACCCTTTAACCTATGAACATATTCAGCCGGAACAAGTAGGAAACCGTCGCCGCATTGTCATTTCTGAACAGTCAGGTTTAAGTAATGTGTTGGCTAAAGCTCGGACTTTGGGAATGGAATTAGATAAACATGATCCTCAAGCTCGGCAAATTCTCCACCGGATGAAAGAATTGGAAAGTGCAGGATATCAATTTGAAGCCGCAGAAGCTAGTTTTGTACTGTTGATGTATGAGGCATTGGGACTGAGACAACAGTTTTTTGAAGTTAAAGGTTTTCAAGTCCATTGTGATTTGGTAGAGGGTAAAGAAAGTACCAATTCTTTAGCGACAATTAAGGTTGCTGTTAATGGTCATAATATTCTCGAAGCAGCGGAAGGTAATGGTCCAGTTGCAGCTTTAGATGCAGCTTTACGTAAAGCTTTGATGAATTTCTACCCCCACATTGCTGATTTTGAATTGACGGATTATAAGGTTAGAATTCTGAACGGAAATACAGGTACATCTGCCAAAACTCGCGCTTTGGTAGAATCTGGTAATGGTCAACAACGTTGGACGACAATAGGCGTTTCGGCAAATATTTTGGAAGCTTCCTATCAAGCAGTCGTTGAAGGTTTGGAATATGGTTTGTTGTTGCATTTTCAAGCCGAAAAAGCTTTGAAAGTTTAGCAGTTCAGAGATTTTGTAGAGATGTTTTTATTTGTTGCATAAATGTAAGAATTCAGGTAAGGCGATAAGATCCCCGACTTCTAAGATCAATTTATCATTTATGGACACAATAAATAAAAGAAGTCGGGGATCTGGGTATGAACGATTGCTATAGCTGAATACTTACGCATAAATAAAAAAGGTGGGCATTGCCCACCCTACTTTAACCTTTAACGCACATAACTTGTTTAAGTGTTGCTACCACTTCTACTAAATCTGCTTGGTTTGCCATTACTTGCTCAATAGGTTTATAAGCACCGGGAATTTCATCTAAAACTCCTGCATCTTTACGACATTCTACACCTTCAGTCTGAGCAATTAAATCATCAAGGGTATAGACATTTTTTGCCTTATTTCTGGACATTAATCGCCCTGCACCATGACTACAGGAGCAAAAACTATGAGCATTTCCTTTACCTTTGACAATGAAAGATTTTGCTCCCATTGAACCAGGAATAATCCCATAATCTTCTGTTTGAGCGCGAACTGCACCTTTACGAGTGACATACACTTCTTCACCAAAATGTACTTCTTTTTCGGCGTAGTTGTGATGACAATTTACCTCTAATAAAGGTTTGGTTACTTTACCTCCAACTAAATGTTTTTCGACGATCTTTTTAAATCGTGACATCATCACATCACGGTTAAAATGTGCGTAATTTTGCGCCCATTGTAAATCTTGCCAGTAGGCTTTAAATTCCGGTGTTCCAGCCACAAAATAAGCTAAATCTGGATCTGGTAATTTCTCACTTGCCATTTTTGCTAGTTCTTTAGCAGTATTAATATGGCATTGTGCGAGTTTATTACCAATGTTTCTTGAACCGGAATGCAGCATTAACCAAACTTGGTTTTCTGTATCGAGACAAATTTCGATAAAGTGATTTCCTCCACCCAGAGAACCCATTTGTTTCATGGCTTTACTTTCTAAATCTTGCACACCACGATGCAAGTTAGAAAAATCGCGCCATTTTTGCCAGTTGGTTACTGCTTTTTCTACATTATCATTGGCATTGAATCCTGTAGGAATTGCTGCTTCAATATCCAGGCGAATTTTCTTGAGTTTGCCTTCTAATTGTTCACCTGTAAATGATGTTTTAATGGCACTCATACCGCAACCAATATCTACACCCACAGCCGCAGGAATAATGGCTTCTTTGGTAGCAATAACTGAACCAACTAACGCGCCTTTTCCTAAGTGAACATCGGGCATTAAGGCAACGTGTTTAAATACAAATGGCAAGGAAGCAACATTCTTGGCCATTTTGGTTTCATCTGAGCCTAAAGAATGATTTGCCCAGGATAAAACGGGGTGTGGTGTGGTAATTCCTAATTGTTCGTAGGGCATAATACAAAGTCAAAATTTAAGGAGCAAAATTCCAGATTACAACTTGAAAAAGTTAAGTTTGATTTACTGGTTGGTTGGATTGATTGATTTTGAGTATTGCATGGTATTTTTAGAATTAAATCACTATACTACAAGTATGTTACACAAAAGCTGATCTGTCAACTTTTTTCTTTGACTATGCACCAAAATAGATCATAATGATTGGTGAGGATGTGGGTTTACCAATTCGTGGCATGAGTTTAAAGGCAGTTCTATTTGATTTCCATGGTGTCATCATTAAGGATGAAGCAGTTCACCTACAATTGATAGATGCGATTTTGGTGCAGGAAAATTTGCAACCGCAAAAGCTACAAGAGCGTCAAGCTTGTTTAGGCAGGAGCGATCGCGCTTGTTTTCAAGACTTGCTCAAAAATCGTGGTAGGGTGGTAACGGAAGAGTATTTAATTCAGTTGCTCACTCGCAAAGCTCAGGCTTATGTGTTGGAACTAGAAAAACTGGAAAAACTGCCTTTGTATCCGGGAATAGAAGATTTAATTTTTCAGGTGCGATCGCATAATCTTAAACTAGGCTTAGTTAGTGGTGCTTTGCATCAAGAAATAGAACTGGTTTTAGAACGTGCCAAACTATCTGAATATTTTAATATTATTGTCGCAGGTGATGATATCAATACCAGTAAACCCCAACCAGAGGGTTATTTGCTGGCTTTAGAGAGATTCAATCAAGCATATCCAGATTTGAATTTACAACCTCAGGAATGTTTAGCCATTGAAGATGCTCCGGCGGGTATTCAAGCAGCTAAACGCGCTCAGATGCAAGTTGTGGGAGTTGCGAATACTTACCCTTTTCAAATACTTCACCGTCAAGCTAACTGGACTGTTGACTATTTGACTGATTTGGAATTAGAGCGCATCAAGGAAGTTTTTTTGCAAAAAGATGTGAAAATTTCCCTGCCTGAGTGTTAAAATGCAATGTAAATGTATATGCTGGGTTTGTTAACTCTGCATTGATACGGGGAATTAGCTCAGTTGGTAGAGTGCTGCGATCGCACCGCAGAGGTCAGGGGTTCGAGTCTCCTATTCTCCATTTAAACATTAGGCATCTGTTGGAAAATTATATAAGCGTTTCCTGGAACATTTCTACACTGGGTTAAGAAAATTTCAAGAATCATTGAACGCAGATAAACGCAGATAAACGCAGATGAGGTGATGACAAGATCCTGGCAAGATCCCCTACTTCTATGATGGTTAATATGATAAATTTAGGGATTGATTACAGAAGTCGAGGATCTAGGGATCTAATTGATGACAAGATCCTGGAATTCTATGATGGTTAATATGATAAATTTAGGGATTGATTACAGAAGTCGGGGATCTAGGGATCTAATTGATGACAAGATCCCCGATTTCTATGATGGTTAATATGATAGATTAAGAGACTGATTACAGAAGTCGGGGATCTAATGGCTATTAAGAAAAGTGAACTTTATAGTTCTTTATGGAAAAGTTGCGATGAATTGCGGGGAGGTATGGATGCTTCTCAGTATAAAAATTATGTATTAGTTTTATTATTTGTTAAATACGTTTCTGATCGATATGCAGGTGTGGAAGATGCCACGATAGAAGTCCCTGAAGGTGGTGGTTTTCAGGATATTGTTAATTTAAAAGGGAAGCCGAATATAGGGGAGAAAATTAATGAAATTATCACTAATCTAGCCACAGCTAACGAGTTAGGTAATATCTTTAATGATGCCGATTTTAATGATGCGGATAAGTTGGGGAAAGGTAAGGAAATGCAAGATAGGCTTTCTAACCTGGTGGCTATCTTTGAAACTCCGGCTTTAAACTTTAGTAAAAACCGCGCTGATGGAGATGATATATTAGGCGATGCTTATGAGTATTTAATGCGGAATTTTGCCACTCAGTCGGGTAAAAGCAAAGGACAATTTTACACTCCTGCGGAAGTCTCTCGCGTTATTGCTAAGGTAATCGGAATTAACACCGCTACCAGTCAAGAACAAAGTATTTATGATCCTACCTGTGGCAGTGGTTCGTTATTATTAAAAGCAGCAGATGAAACTGATATAAAAATCACCATTTACGGGCAAGAAATGGATAACGCAACCTACGCATTAGCCCGGATGAATATGATTTTACATGGACATCCTACCTCGGAAATTTGGCAAGATAATACTTTATCAAATCCCTATTTTAAAGATGATCAAGGTGGTTTAAAAACCTTTGATTTTGCAGTTGCTAATCCTCCTTTTTCTGTGAAGGCTTGGAGTACGGGATTTAACCCAGAAAAGGATGATTTTAACCGATTTGATGGTTATGGAATTCCGCCCATTAAAAATGGTGATTATGCTTTTTTATTACATTTAGTTGCTTCTTTAAAACCTCATGGTAAGGGGGCAATAATTTTACCTCATGGCGTTTTATTTCGCGGGAATGCTGAGGCAGATATTAGAAAAAATCTGATTCAGCAAAAGATTATTAAA
>NZ_JAYGHA010000017.1:0-14740 GCF_034931405.1 Anabaena sp. UHCC 0451
CCCTGTTAATATTACAGAAAGATAAGTAAGTTGGAGCTAATTCACTGAATTATGTTCCAGCCAAGTTTCTAAATCTGTAACTGAAGTAAAATCTAACAAGGCCTCTCCTAATTCTTCCAGTTTTTCAACAGGTAATTCTTGAACTTTTTGAATTAATAATGAATCAATTTCCCCAATTCGACGATTTAATTGCCGAATAATTAGACGTTGTTCTCCCTCTTGTTTAGCCAGTTCTCTGTCTTGTTGGTAAAGTGGTGCTAATCGCATAATCAACTCCTGATCTTCTGTTTGTGAACTTTGATTGATTTTTAAATTTTTCTGGAGGTTATAGAGTAGTTCTAAGGTGATTTTGACGTAAGGTTGATTTAATGGTAACGCAGCTAATTCATCAATGGCTCGTTTTTGGACTGTACCTCTACCTAAAAGTCTTAACCACAGTGTTTCTTGAGTTGGTGGTAATTGATGAATGACGACAATTGCGGTGTGTAAAGATTTTGGTAAATGGTATATTCCGGGTAAGGAATCTGGTTGGGTTATCCCGCTAAATCCTAAAAGTTGCTAGTCGGGTAAATTGTCAGAATCAGGATATCCAGGATTAAAGGATGAACAGGATGAAAACCAGAGATTCTATAGCAATCCGAATTGAAATGTAAGAAAATACGGAGATAGAAAGTACGTATTTACAGGACTTTCAGCCATTTTTGTTCTCACGAATGATTTAGGATTGCTATATCACCAATCACCAATTACTTTAGAGATATCTTAGAGGCTGTTTGAAAAGTATTATATGAAACACATAATCTCCAAAAACCTAACCCCCCTACCCTACGTTAGCGAAGCGTGCCGAAGGCTGGGAATGGGGTTTTCAAAGCTGAAACCTTAAAATGAGAATTGCTGGAGGACTGAAGTCCTTACTACTAAATCTATTTAAACCGACAACACCACCCGAAAACCACAAATTCGTAAACCACCGTCTGCTTCATTCCAGCTTCTACTAGCACTGCGACAAAGTTCCGCACTAAAATTCCATGCACCACCTCTTAATACCCGACGATGTTGATCACCACCATCTTCCCAGATACTACCATTTGTAGGTGCGCCATGATAGTGATTATGCCAAGGATCTGCACACCATTCCCATACTAAGCCGTGCATATCATATAAACCAAAAGCATTAGCAACTTCAAAATAACCAACATTAGTTGTCTCTTTCGGAAATCTACTTTTTGGTTCTACAGAATAGGTATCACTACCACTACAGTTAATTAAATCAGAAGTAATTGTTTCTCCAAAATGAAAAGAGGTAGTAGTTCCCCCACGACAAGCATACTCCCATTCTGCTTCACTGGGCAAACGATATTTTCTCCCAGTTTTCATAGATAATCTCGCACAAAATTCCACAGCTTCATACCAAGAAACATTTTCTACAGGCAGATTTGCACCTTTAAATTTTGATGGGTTGGGGTGTAATGATTGTTGAACTTGAGGTAAAGCTGCTACTGTTCTCCACTGTAATTGAGTGATAGGATATTTCCCCATAAAAAAAGGTGAAACGGTAACTTGATGTTGGGGACGTTCATCATCATCACCTTCACAACTCAAAGAACCCATGATAAAAGTACCTCCAGGAATTGAGATCATTTCCAGAAATACACCATTTGCTAAGTCTTCAGGAAAATATTCGGCACTTTTGGTAATACGTCCAATTTCTCTAGCACTCGTATCTACCATCCTAAGTTCAAACTGGAAAGTCTTTAACTCATAACCAAATTTATTTTTTTCTGCTTCTTGCTGCTTTCGTAATTGTTCGGATGCTTCTGCTTCTCGCTGACGTTGCCATCTTTCTGCTTTTTGTTGCTTTTGTATCTGAATCTGTTTCTGATATTCTTCTTTTTCTAGTTCTTTTCGTAGTTTCTCAGTTTTTTCTATTGGAGTCAAAATTATTTCTTCAACTCTCTTTATATGCTCATTTTTAAGTCCTAACGACTGGTGCAACTGTTTTAATCTATTGCGAGCATATTCATCTAGAGGATATTGTGATTGAACTGCTTTTGTAAATTCCCTCTCATAAAGCCGCAGATTATTAGCATATTCTTCTTTTTCTCTTTGTTTCTGTATTTGATATTCTGCTTCTTTAACAGATTTAATTTCTAACTGAATTGATGCTACATCCTCATCTTTCAACCCTAAAACATCTTGCTGATAATCTTTGAGTATATTTAAAATATGTTCATCTAGAGGATATTTTTGCTCAACAACCTCTGCAAAAGCTTGTTTGTAACTTTGCAAATTTGCTAACCGTCTACGAAAAGGTTCGAGAACTTCTGTTTCTATTTCTTTGGCTTTTGTATCTGTGATTCTCAGAGATTTCCGTTTTGGCGTTAAGACTAAAAAAGCAAATTCACCTAGTTCACCATTTTGAGCATATTGTTCAACCAATTGACGATACTCTGCTTCTGGATTTTTAGGAGCATAAGCCAATAAAATATCGTATCCTTCCCTATCCAAAATGATATCTGGTGTCATTCTAGGCTTCACAGCTTGGACTTTGGCTTTGGCGTAAGCGTGCAGTTCCTGGACATAAATTTTGCTATCACCATCATTATCTGCTGCACCTGTCTCGATTCCCTCAACTAAATATTGAGTATAGAGCGAAAGTGTTGCACCATCTTGTGCAAAAGAAGTTTGAGTTGCACCAGAAGATGTGAGAACAACTCGTCCTTCTGCACCTAATTGCTTTTTGATATCGACACCGATACTTTTTTTGTGCCAACCATTAGCAAATGCACCACTATAACAAGCATCTAAAATTAAAACTTGGCGTTTAGAATAACAATTTTTTGATTGTATTTGAATAAAATTTGCATCTACAGCAGTGGCTTCAAAGTTGTCTTTAGCTGTATTGCAAGTTGCTAAATAGAGATGATTGTCATCATTAGTAATCCCATGACCTGAAAAAAAGAATAATAATAAATCCTCTTTACCTGCATTCTTAAACAGCTTTTGAATTGCTATTCTCATAGCTACTGAATCAGGATTCAGCAGCCGTTCTACCTGGGTAAAGTTGCCCAAGTTGGGGTTTTGCAAAACTCGTTCCATCGCTGCTACATCATTGAGTGCAGATGATAGGGGTGGGATATCTGCACCATACTCGCTGACTCCAATCAGCATCGCTATTTTTTTAGCCATTGTCACCACCCATTGCGGCTAATAGGTTTTGTGCTATTTTTTCGCTTTCTAGCAGTTCTTGGCGGCTTTTGGCTTTGATACTGACTTCTTTATCGCCGACTTTGACAGTAATTTCTATGGGTTTGTCTCCCAAGCGATCGCTCAAAAAGCTTAAAAACCCTTTGATCTTCTTTATATCAACTGTAGCTGTTATCACCCCGACTAAAGTGGCTAAACCTGGCTTGCTTCCTGCTTCTGGGTTAAAATCTTCAGTACGATCTGCTTTGATTACTTCATCGGAATTACGCAATTCTGGCAGTAGCTTACTTGCTATTTTTAGCCTTCTGTCATCATCTAATTCTGGGTCATCAACAGCAAAAGTAAATTGAATCGTGCGACTATCTGTCATATTCACCTCTACTGTCCCAATATCTCCTTATTACTAGACTATACAGTCAAATTCTCCACTTTCGGGAGAAAAAAGGTGGAAAATAGGGAACTCGTAAAAAGTATTTTAAGGGTTTAGCAATGCTAAACCCCTACCAAAGATATAGTATTAGATGATTTAGAAGATTATGATTCCACAAGACCAATATCAAAAAACCTCTATAATCGCCAATCTATAGAGATTTTTGAGCCAACCAATTTATCTTTAGGTTGGGCTTGGGTGTATTTGATCACACTAGAAAAAGTTTACCAGTTAGGCGGTATACCCCAACTGAATGGTTGTTGGAGTGGTTAACTTTAAAGACAACTTAATTAGTTGATATCTAATTCTGTGTCTTTGTTTAAAGTGTGGGATTGATTAACTGGTTTTTTGGGAGCAGCTACTGCTGTTTTCGGAATTTCAATAACTGGGTTGTTTAAGGCTACCATTAGGGGTGAAACTGTCTTTGTCGGCTGTGTTTTTACCGCTATTGGCTGTATTTTCTGTTGTGCTAGTTGCAACTTGGATGTATTATCTGGTAGGAAGCCAGATATTGTGCCAATGACACAAGCAGCTACAGCAGCACCACTAAACATCCAACCTAGCTGGGAACGGTAGCACAATCTTTTCCAAACCTGTTTAAATGTAGCTTCTGGTGAATGTCCAGAAGCTGGTATGGGCATAGCCCTTACACTTTGTCTGAGTTTTAATAGTCGTGCATACAAACACTTAACTGAGTCATCTGTAGATAGCCATTCTTCTACCTGCTTACGTTCTGTGGCTGTGACTTCACCATCAAGGTAAGCACTTAGTAACTCGAAGCGATCTGCTTCGTTGTGATGGAGGTAATTATGCTTTTCCATATCCTTAGTACCCGTTGAATCATTGGTATGAATGGCTTGCGCCAAGCTATCGCTATCAGCCATTCCATTTGATACATCAGTGGGAGGTGGCGAGGGGAAACGGTCATAAAACTGAGAATCAATACTCATTTTAACGTTTTTACCAAGTCATAAACGGGTAAACACAGGGGATAAATCTGAGAATTGAAGCAATTTTGCTGGTTTTTCGGCTAAAAAACTAGTTTTTACTACAATTCTTAATATCTTAATATTTTTTCAATTCAAGTTTTGAATCGAAGCAAGATATTGAGGACAGATATTGTAATTTGACTTACGCATCTAGATAAGTTTGCAACTGGGATTGCAATCTGGTTCTAGCTCTAGCTATTCTCGATTTTACAGTTCCTAGAGAAACACCAGTGATTTCGGCTATTTCTTCATAAGCCAGACCTTCAATTTCTCTGAGGACAATTGTAGTCCGAAACACCTCTGGTAAATCCGCGATCGCTTCTCGTAATTGCTCGTAAAATTCTCTAGTTGTGAGTTCTTCCTCTGGACCTGGTGTATCACCTGCAATATCCCAATCCATCTCACCGTCTTCTAGCGAGCGGGGAGCATCCAGTGACAGGGGAGTAGCAACCCGTTTGCGTTTACGCAACTCATCGTAAAACAAGTTAGTAGCAATTCGGCTTAACCAACCTCGAAATTTAGCAGGTTCTTGTAATCGGTTAATATTCCGATAAACTCGAATCCACACTTCCTGAGCCAAGTCGGCTCTGTCTGACCAGTCAGGAGCGAGATGGTATAAAACCCTATCGACCTGAGTCTGATAACGTCGTAGCAGTTCGGCGAAGGCAGCCTTTTCTGGACGTAATGCGGCTTGACAGCGCAAAATAAGATCGTGATTTGAGAGTTTGTCAACTTGCACCGATGCTTGTGAATAATTGGCATCAACAGTTGACAAGGATACAGTAATCGATTGACTCATAGATCGTACTGGGTTTAAATCATCCCTTATCATTAGACTGGATAATTTGTCAGATGTTCCCAAGCAAGGTGACGGATTTATGATCGGAACACGGAAGTATAAATCAGGAATTGATCAGAAAGTTTTGAGTGTGGAGCGTCGGCTGTCAGGTGCAGGGCAAAAAATCAGTCAATTGTATTCAGGTCAAAAACTGACTACTACCCCTTGACAAAAACTACCATCTCGCCTATCTCCTAGTTATAACTCCCGTGAAGAATACAAAATTCAAAATTCAAAATTCACCTACTTATCTCTAGATCATGAAGGATTGTCAGAGTAATGAGACAACTGATAATTATTGATAAATTTTTTGCTAATTGGCTGCTCTGGGCAGTCCATAATGCTAATGAGCCAGATATGTCAGGGATAAATAAAAAGCGATGGCAATGGCAAGAAATGAATCTGTAGCGCGGATGGTGATGTTCCTCTGTTTTGGTACAGCAATTTTGTCTCTGGCTGTCCATTGGCACACTATGAAAACGACAGCGCAATCAAATCCGTCTGTATCCACCACATTGAGGAAAAACTCTACTACCCGCCCTGACTCTAGTAAAAATCGTTCGGAAGGCATTAGTATTGGGGAACCAGCTTTAGGTGAGTCTTTTCCCGCCTCTCCATCAAATTCTACTGCTGGTCAAAAATATGTAGCTAGTGCTGCGGATACACCAAAAAAAACAAAGTTCGTAGTGCCAAAACAAAAACAGAATCAGAAGACAAACAAGCCCAAAGGTTTTTTCTTTCCCGGTGTGGCTGAAGCAAAATCTGTTCAGGGTTTGGGATCTACTCAATCACATTTGGTCGTTGATTTAAGCGATCGCCGGGTCTATGTTTACAATTATAACCAAGTGATAGCTAGTTATCCTATTGCTATCGGCAAAAAAGGCTGGGAAACACCTACGGGTAATTTTCAAGTCATACACAAGGAATATCATCCAATTTGGAAACATCCTATTACTGGCCAAATATTTGAAGCTGGTACTGATAGTCCTTTAGGAGACAGATGGATTGGTTTTTGGTCAGATGGTAGAAACGAAATTGGCTTTCATGGTACACCTAATACTGACTTAATAGGGGCTGCTGTATCTCATGGCTGCTTAAGAATGCGTAATTCTGATGTCAAAATGCTATATGAACAAGTTAGTCTAAACACGACAGTTACTGTTCAGGATTAATAGCAATACTACACGCTTGGTTTAAGTCTGAAAATTTTAACTTGGAAAGGTTGATGAGAAGGAGACAGGAGGCAGATGAAAAAACAAACTATTCCTGTCACCTGTCTTTACCTGTGTTTACAATTCTCCTGTGCTGTGTTCAAAACTAGGTGCGTAGACTTGAAGCAAGTTACTAACTTGACTGAGAACATCACTACCAGCACTTTTCCCTAAAGCTTGACGTTCTGGGAAAAATTCAGGTTGATCTAAGTAACGATCAATAGCTTTGGCTACTTGTTGAGAGATAAATTCCTGAAGTTCTGTTTTAGCGCGGTGGCGTTGGTAATTTGCGCCTTCTTCTGTTGTCGCATACAGAGGTGGCAGCCGGTTGAGTGCGTAAGCAGTAATATCCCCTACATCTAATGAACTTTCGCTGCTGGCTTCAATTTCTGCTACTTTAGCGATTACCTCAGTCAGCACCAATTCTTCCATGACGTTAATAAACTGTTTACGAGGTACTGCGACTACTTCACCAGTTAACAATGAACCCATCAATCGATCCAGCGACATATACTCTTCAATCGAGAGATCCGAGGCATTATCACAGATTCTACCAACTTCTGCTTCCATTGCTGGTGTTAAATAACCATCTTGGAGAGCTTGTTCAACAATTTTTTCTATACTCATAATTCTCACGATTAAATTTAAGCCATACTCATAATTCATAATTCATAATTATTTTTTAATTACGAATTACGAATTATGAATCAAGAATTACTAATCAACGATTTGAGATTTCCAAGATTTTGGATCAATAGATTGTCCGTTGACATATAGACCCCAATGTAGGTGAGGTCCTGTAGAAGCACCTGTAGAACCTACTGCGCCAATTAGTTGACCAGCTTTGACAATATCACCTTCTTTGACATTAATGCGACTGAGGTGCATAAAAATGCTGGTTACTCCTTGACCGTGGTCAATGCCAACTACATTACCATGAACCCGAAATCCCTGGGATACTGTACCAACTAAAGCTACTTTTCCAGCGGCTGGTGCAATTACGGCTGAACCGGCTGCACCAGCGTAGTCTAGGCCACGATGGTAGTAATTATTTGCAAATTTACCATTATAGTAGCGACGTACACCATAGATTGTCGTCATTCGTCCTTTATTTGGTCTTAAAAAAACACCATTCCAAAATTTTTCTGGTGTTACTAGGGCTTTAAACTCTTTTACCCGTGTTAGCTCATATTCTGTGGCCTTAACTCCGGCTTTTCCAGGTGGTAAGGTGATGCGCTGGATGGGGAATTTGCGATCGCCTACATAGACGGCTAGGTTTCGTTGTTGCGGTCCATCTCCCGACACAGTAACTTTTCTGACTCCAGCTTTTTCCAGTGGAGTGGTAGGAATAAAAGCGCGATACTTATTTGGAGCAATTGCAAAAGTTGGATATGTTTGTTCTCCCACTGTGACGGTAGGATTACTAGGTTGAACTTGACTCTCTGGCTCAATTAATACCGAAATTGTATCTCCCAATTGTGGCTTTTTAGGTAAAATCTGGACTTCTAAAGCCGCTGCTGGCAATGTTAAAGCTATGGGAACAGCTGCAAATATGCCTACTAATATCTTGGTGACACTAATAGTCTCAACATGGTGTAACTTATTCTGAGGATTAAGAACTTGAGCTTTGGTAGTCATAGTTATGAAAAAATCTGTTGCTGCTGTTGAACAACAGACTAACTTATGAGGGCGAGTGTTTCCAAATCGCTGCAAATTTTTGTAGGACTGGGGACTGAGGATTGGGGACTAATTTCAAAACATATCTGCGGGGTCTGCGGATTGGAGTTTACGAGTAGCGATCGCTCCCGAAATTGCACACATCAAAAAAGTGAGAATTAACACTTGTAAGCCACGAATTAGCGTCATGTACATAGGTAAATTTGTGGCTGTTTGTGTCAATTGATAAAGTCCTAATGATACTATTAAACCGGGAAAAAAACCTAAAACAGCTAAAATTAAAGCCTCTTCAAAGATGATAACTAATAAATAACTATGCCTATAACCCATGGCTTTAAATGTTGCATATTCCCGTAAATGAACATTGACATCAGCAGAAAGGACTTGATAAACAATAATTACTCCTACTACAAACCCCATGGAAACACCCAAGCTAAAAATAAAGCCAATGGGGGAGTTAGTGCGCCAAAAGTTATTCTCAAATTCAATAAATTCTGCATGGGTTAGCACCTTAACATCATCTTTCAGGTAATATCTTAATGCTGCTGCTACTTTTTTGGCATCATAACCTGGTTTTACTTTGACTAAACCCAGACTGACACTACTAGATGGGCGTTTGGGAACTAATCGCAATAAGTTCTGATCACTAGTAATTAAACTACCATCCGTGCCGAAGGAAGCGCCAATTTTAAATAAACCACTGACAGTAATTCTACGTCCGTCGATTTCGGTAGTAACGGTTTTACCTTGATCAATTTGAGTGATCACTTCTTGATAATCTCCTCTTGCACCCCGGTCAAAGAGGACTGTATCTGGTAATTTGATAGACTGCAATTGTTGATTGATGGCTGGTAAATCAAAAGCTGGCTGATTGGGATTAAAGCCAATTGCTAAAACTGTCGTTTCCCTGCGGGTTTGGGGATTTTTCCAGGTGATGACATTAAAATACATTGGTTCTGCTGACTGCACCCCTGGTATATCCATTGCTTGGTATAATCTCCGTCGAGAAAAGGGAGACATACTTTGCAAATTCCGAGTTTGAGGACCGGTGAGAATAATATCAGCTTGTAAACTGCGGTGTAATCTGGTGTTGCTGTCATACAGTGCAGTTTGAAACCCTAGCTGCATAAACATAAGAACATCAGCAAAGGCAATACCTGATACTGCTACCAGCAAGCGACTTTTTTCATGACTTAATTGCAACCATCCCAGGGGTGTCCGTCGTCGCAGTTGTTGGTAGATATTAATCATGAATAATTGATAATGGTGATTAATCAAGGCAGAGTTTTTTCTTGTCCCCAGTCCCAGTTCCATCTCACAGTTGAATAACTACTTTGACTTGCATATTGGTTAAGTTGGCAGTTTTCTGACTGGAAGCTTGGTCTAATCGGACATAAACTTTTACCACTCTGTTGTCAATATTGGTAAAAGGGTCAGTAGTAATGACATTTTGGCGTTGTACCCGTAAACCTATGCGTTCCACTTTTCCCTGTAATTCTACTGGTAAAACATCACCTGATACTCGCACCTGTTGCCCTAAAAGTACCTTACTAATATCGCTTTCATAGACTTCAGCAACTGCGTACATTTGACTAGTTTGCCCTAGATCAGCAATGCCATCATTTGAAATTAATTCCCCCGGATGAGTGTGGATTTCCAATATTTGTCCATTTTGCAGTGAACGCACATAAGCTTGTTGGAGATTCACAGTTGCTTTTTTTACTTCTGCTTCCGCACGATCAATTTCTGCCTTAGCTACGATCACATCGACTTGACGGACTTCAGAAATTTGCTCTAGTGTGGCAGTAGCTTCTTGAATTCGTTCTTGGTTAGTTAACTGAGTGCGGTTTAATTGTGCCTGTGCAGCTTGCAGACTTTTTTGGGCAGTTTCTAGGGTTAAGTGTTTACTATCCCTTTGGGAAGCAGAAATTGCGCCTTCTAGATATAATTTCTGGTAACGTTGGTTTTCAGTTTGAGCATTGATTAATTCAGCTTGCAAGCTGGCAATATTCAAAGTTTGAGTTTGAATATCTCCTTGACTTTCGGCTACTAATCGGGCAATTGTGGCTTTTTTTGTGGCAATCTCTCCTGGTTTTGCACCTGCTTGGATGCGGGAGAGGTTAGCTTTTGCTACTTTAACTTCTTGCTGGGCTGCTAATAGTTCTGCTTCGAGGCGATCGCGATTGTCTAAAATAGCAATTACCTGACCTATCTCCACTTTATCGCCTTCCTGCACCAGTAATTTTTCTACCCGACGTGCTTCCCCAGATCCAGTTGCTGAGAGTTTAATAACCTGTCCTTGTGGTTCAATTCTTCCCAAAGCTGTTACTGTTTTGAGTTCCGGCATAATTACCACAGGTGTTACTACTTTTTGGGCTGTGTCTCGCAGCCGCACCATCGTCAAAATACTAGTTCCTACTAGAGTAAATGAGGCAATTACAGATATAGTAATCGGCAACCAAAAAATAGCATGAGAAGATAATGAACCTTGTAGCTTGGGGTTCTGCACAATAGCATACCTTTTTAAGCGTTTCAAAATCTGTTCTTTAAAAATGCCAAAAATACAACTGTAGAGAAAAGCATTATGAGCAAATTCGATTCTAGATTTCTAACACTCTGGCAGCTTTTAGCCTGTTGTACTGTAATCTATAACTCTAAAAATCGGCTTTGATGGGAAGAATAAAACTTAAAAGTTATTTGTAAACTAAAGCCAATAGTCTAGAAATTTCAACTAAACAAACAAATTCAGTCAGATAAAACTTACAAAAATCCCCGTTTACCATTGGGACGCACAGTTAGCCAATTAATCTTTGCTAATGCCAATTGCTCATCAGTAACTTTAGCACCAGTGAGATTAGCACCACATAAATTAGCGCCTCGGAGATTGACCTGACTCATATAAGCATAGCTAAGGTCTGCACCTCTTAAGTCTGCTCCTTCTAAATCAGCATGACTCAAATAAGCTTTGGTCAAATTAGCATCTTTAAGATTCGCTTCCTTCAGACTAGCTCTACCAAAGTCAGTATTTTCGAGATTAGCACCTTGCAGATTGGTTTTTGTCAATTGAGCGCCATGGAAATTTGTTTCCGATAAATCAGCACCTTGTAGGTTCAACAGACTAATGTTGTATGCAGCAAAATCCCGCCTTCCTTTAACATAGGCTGTTAACAAACTTTGGGAATTCAATTGACGAGGAATTTGAGAAGCATTGCTATTACCACCAGACAGATTTTGAGGTTGGGATATCAACTGCTGACGCTCTCTTCGCCGAGCCTGGAATCCAGAATTTTCTGCTAACTTAGCTCGTCTAGCTCGAATTGCAGCCGCTACGTTATTAGAAGCAGGATTATTAGACAAAACGCTAGAATTGTCTGGGCGGTTATTTATTCGCTCTTTAGGATCAACATCAGATTTGACTAGTAATCCCTTAGATAAACTGTCTAGATATGGTTCCATCTCCAACGCTCTCAGTACCTCTGGGGCTGACTGGTAGCGATTGCGAACGGAAACCTCTAACATTTTTTTCAACACGCTTGCAAAATGTTCACTTACATCTACAAGCTGTTCCCACATCATTTCACCCGTTGTGGGATTGTATGGCAAATCTTTAGGAGTTTTAGCAGTCAGTAGATAAATGCAAGTAACACCTAGCGCGTAGATATCGCTGGAGTAAACTGGACGCATAGCCATTTGTTCTGGAGGCGCAAAACCAGGAGTACCAATAGCATAAGCCGTTAATGCTGTTTGTCCCGATGGATTAGGTGCTGTCTGGCTCACTTGGTCTTTGACAGCACCAAAATCAATCAGCACCAGTCTGGCATCTTGAGAGCGGCGAATTAAATTAGCTGGCTTGATATCACGGTGAATCACTTTTAGCTCATGGATGTATTGCAGTAGTGGCAAAATCTCGCTTAAAAACTGTTTCACTCCTGCTTCGCTATAACATCCAGTTTTTTTTACGTCCTGTTGGAGAGTAGCACCACTGATGTATTCCTGAACTAAGTAAAATTGGTTATCCTGTTTAAAATAGTCCAGTAGCCTTGGTATTTGTGGATGATTGCCAATCTTGCCCAAGGTTTTGGCTTCTCTCTCAAACAAATCCTCTGCCATCTGCAATATGTGTGGGGCTGTTCCTGATGGACGTAGTTGCTTGATAACACAACTCGGTTTTCCTGGTAAGACTTCATTTTGAGCTAAAAACGTTGCTCCGAAGCCTCCCTGACCTAGCTGTCTGACTGCTCGATATTGACCACATTTACCGATCAACAGTAGTGGATTATTACAAGATTTACATTGTTGGCTAGATGCCAAATTTTTGGGATGGGGACAGGTAGGATTGAAGCAGTAGCTCATGCACTGTTAACTCGCTGCACGACACATAAGGGAAGAAATTTGACTCTTATTACATTATTGAGAACAAATTTCTATTTTGTTAGGAATGTTGTCAAAGATATCCTAAAGTTTAACTGATGATAATTCAATTTATAGCAAACTGCTTAGAATTAACTACACTCAGAATTAAAATCATTTTTTCCTTTCTTATTTCATATATTATCTCATTAAATCAACCCCATAATAGTTGCTTTTTGTATGTGAGATCACTGAAAAACAATAGTATTATTTATACGCAGCAACAGTACAAATAATACTATCATTGTTTACGTGTAAGAAATATTTCATAAAATCTCACAGTAGGTGGGAAAAGAGAACAGGAAACAGGTAGAAAGCAGTAGAACGGATGCAGGGAAAAAAGGAGAGAAATTTTGGACTTATTCTCTGCTAAAATTTTTCCTGCTTTCTCCCCATCTCCCTTTTGTGCGTGCGAAGAGATTACAAGCTAGAAAGCACTTCTTTTGCAGCCGCTAAAGTCTGCTCAATATCTTCATCTGTGTGAGCCAAAGAAGTAAATCCAGCCTCAAACTGAGATGGTGCTAAATAAATACCACGCTCTAACATCCCACGATGGAAACGCCCAAACTTGGCTGTGTCAGACTTTTTCGCATCTTCATAGTTATTGACTGGTCCACTGGTGAAAAATAAGCCAAACATGGCGCTGATATTCCCACCACAAGCAGCATGACCAGTTTCTTGAGCAATTTTCAGTAAACCATCAGCCAGCTTCTTAGTTATCCGCTCTAGATAATCATAACTACCGGGTTTTTGTAGTAATTCCAAGGTTTTAATTCCCGCAGTCATAGCCAGAGGATTGCCAGAAAGAGTCCCAGCTTGATATACAGGACCGGCTGGAGCAACCATTGACATGATATCGCGGCGACCACCATAAGCTCCCACTGGTAAGCCTCCACCGATGACTTTACCGAGTGTTGTCAAATCTGGAGTGATGCCAAATTTCTCTTGAGCGCCACCGTAAGCAATACGGAAACCAGTCATTACTTCATCGAATACTAATAAAGCTCCATGTTCGTGGGTGAGTTCCCGTAAACCTTCTAAGAAACCAGCATCGGGAGTAATAAAACCAGCATTACCAACTACTGGTTCAAGAATTACACCAGCAATTTCATCACGGTTTTCTGCAAATAAGGCTTTAACGGCTTCTAAATCGTTGTAAGGTGCGGTTAAGGTGTTAATGGTTGCAGATTTTGGTACTCCGGGGGAGTCGGGTAAACCGAGTGTAGCGACACCAGAACCTGCTTTCACCAGGAACATATCAGCGTGGCCGTGATAGCAACCTTCAAATTTAATGACTTTTTCTCGGTTGGTGAAAGCTCGCATTAACCGGAGTACAGCCATACAAGCCTCTGTACCAGAGTTCACAAATCTGACCATTTCGATGCTAGGAACAGCATCAATCACCATTTCTGCAAGAACATTTTCTAACGCACAGGGAGCGCCAAAGCTAGTACCTTTAACTAATGCTTCTTGCAGTGCAGAAATGACTTCTGGATGTGCATGACCACAAATAGCAGGGCCCCAAGTACCTACATAGTCTATATATTTATTGCCGTCTACATCCCAAATATACGCGCCATTAACTCGATCAAATACTATGGGTTGTCCACCGACGGATTTAAAAGCACGCACGGGAGAACTAACGCCTCCTGGCATTAAATTTTGAGCAGCGGTAAAGATTTCTTGTGATTTTGTGGTTTTAATTGTGGTGTTGACCAAGGTTATCTCCTATAGGTGGTAATCAAACTAAGCCTTTATTTGAGGATAAGACAAAATCAGGCTGAAAGTTTCTATGCTTATGGAATTGACCCCAAATTGCGGTAGGGGCAAACCCCCCGTGGTTGCCCCCAAAAACATGGGTAGGCACGGGGGCGCTACCCCTACATATTCCTGTTATTTTGCATCTGGGGTAGGCACGGGGGCGCTACCCCTACATATTCCTGTTATTTTGCATCTGGGGTAGGCACGGGGGCGCTAC
>NZ_JAYGHA010000017.1:14878-78407 GCF_034931405.1 Anabaena sp. UHCC 0451
CCCCTACACCTGAGATGGGGCAAACATAAGTATTTTCATTGAGGCAAGGATCAGGGTAAAAAATTATATAATTTTTCCGTGAAGTCACTAGACAAAGATGCCTGTTTTTTTACAATGCCATCAGTATCAGAATGCTTGGGTGTTGAAGTTGCTTTCTGGACTTTAAATCACCTTTTGCTTTCTGTGGTTGATGTTATTTACAAACAAAAAAGGGACAACGTGATGAAATTATCTCAGATTCTGCCATTGGTAGTTGGTGGTGCTGTTGCTGGTATTATGGTTAGTAGTGCATCTCCAGCGCAAGCACTAGAATTTGTAAGCAATGGGAATTTTGAATCTAATTTAACTGGATGGACGACGAGTGGTTGGTTCATGGCCTCTGGTAGCATCGGTGGCAACTCTTCTCTTAAGGCTGTGACAAATAACACGAATAGTAATCCAGGAAATCTCTCACAAACTATCAGCGGTCTAGTTGCGGGACAGGATTATAACTTTAGTTTTGACTACTACCAGCAAGCATCCACAAATGCCATCATAGCCACACTGGGTTCTACGACTCTAGCCTCTCTCATTAATACCACTCCGGCTGCTTTTACCAACTTTTCCACAACTTTTACAGCCACAGCACCCTCGGCTGTACTAAATTTCCAAGGTTACAATGATTTTGGTGGTGGTGCTTTTTTAGACAACGTATCCTTGAACGATGCTGCTACCCCAGTACCCTTCGACGTTCCCGGTGGTGCAACCATCCCCACAGTCGGTTCTCTTTTTGCTCTAGGATTGATGAGACAAGCTAAAAAGCGTTTGGCAGTAAAAAAACTTGTTCTTAACCCTGTGGAGACTGTAGCTTCATAGCTTAAATGTCTGAATCAGGATATCCAGGATTTAAGGATTTTCAGGATGGTTGATTAGGGTGCGTTTGATATTTAAGAATATGTTTATTGATATTATTTATATAGTTTAAATTAGCATCAGCTAAACCACAGATAAAACCCTACAAAAAATATGGTTGATTCTCATATTTTAGGTTTATTATTATTTTTTAATTACTAAAATCTTGATGTTAACAAAAAAACCATCCTGTAAATCCTTAAATCCTGGATATCCTGATTCTGACAAAAATTCCTAACTTCTAAAATCCTGATGTTAACAAAAAAACCATCTTGTAAATCCTTTAATCCTGGATATCCTGATTCTGACAAATTATATAATTAAACGCAGATAAACGCAGATAAACGCAGATTTTTAATTTTTAATTTTTTTAAGGAATGATATCTTGAATCCATTAGTCGTTGTTAAATTCACGAAAGTTATCTGGTATGTCTTCTCCTGAACTGCTAACGCTCCAATCTGCCATTCCTGTGGAAAAAATTCGTTACGATGATAAAGGTTTAGTACCGGCAATTATCCAAGATTATCTGGATGGTACGGTTTTGATGATGGCCTGGATGAACCAGGAATCTTTACAAAAGACGTTGGAAACTGGAGAAACTTGGTTTTGGAGTCGTTCCCGTCAGGAGTTTTGGCATAAAGGGGCTACTTCTGGACATATTCAGAAGGTGCAGACTATTCGTTATGATTGTGATAGTGATGCTTTACTGATTGGTGTTGAGCAGTTGGGAGATATTGCTTGTCACACTGGGGAACGTAGTTGTTTTCACCAGGTTGATGGAAAAGTGACACCACCACCAGGGGATATGTTATCACAGCTTTTCCAGGTGATATGCGATCGCCGTGATCATCCCAATGAAAGTTCTTATACCTGTAAGTTGTTAGCAGGTGGTGATAATAAGATTTTGAAAAAGATTGGTGAGGAAAGCGCCGAGGTAGTTATGGCGTGTAAAGATGATGATGCAGATGCGATCGCCGGTGAAGTTGCAGATTTGTTTTATCATACCCTCGTTGCGATCGCTCATCATCAAGTTGATTTAAAAGCCGTTTATCGGAAATTACAAGAACGCCGTAAGTAGGGACTGGTGACTGGTGACTGGTGACTGGTGACTGGGTAAGAGTTTTTACCAATTACCAATTACCAATTACCAATTACCTAAAATGTAAACGTTGTTCTGAGTACACCTACTAATGTAGTGTCGGTGGTGCTGTTACCTTCAGGGTTAAACAGGACAAACGCACCAGGGGTAATACTTACATTGTCATTAATCCGAAAACGTTGCAACCACTAAGAAACAAATTTTCTACAACCACTGATAGTTATATTAAATACTAGTTGTATCAAAAATAGATCCAAAGAATTGTTAAGACTGTTTATACTATACTTTTACTTAGCTTTTTTGGTATAAATTATTTATAAGTAAATTAACTACAAACAGGAGGGTGAAAAAGTCATGCACCAAAAGGCTTTCATTACTGAACGCTGACCACTGTTATAGCTTGATGATTTATTTTGTTATCGAATCTTGATATTTTTGTAATTCTTATCATTAGCTGTAATTATCCTCTTTAATTCCACAGAGTTTCCACAGGAATTTTACCAGTTTTCCACAGATGATTTACGAACCAATCAAGTCTTCCTGACTTACTGGGGATTTTATACTTTCATGACTGAACAAGATCATAGACTGAGTTTATGTTAAGTTATGTAACAAAAATATAGATATAACCCTTATTATTTCGTGAATATTTATTTTTTGTCTCCTAATTTTTAACATTTCGCAGCATTGACAAATCCACCCTCTCTGAGCGCACAATGATTCGACTTGCTTTTTTATGCCGTTCAAGAATGAGCATCAATTCTGCACATTGAACTCAGGTATTAGCACGGCTTATAGGGTGGGTGACAATACTTGTCGGTTAAGGGAGAAGGGAAAGAACAACCTTTAACTCTTAGCATTAGCCTTTTTCCAAGCCAATTAAAAATTCAGGTACGAAACCCCGTGCAGCATTCCTGGTGGTTAGCAATTGTACCGCCAGCCGCATCTTCTGATAAACCTTATAGAAGGAAAATTTTATGAACACAACAGTTAGTATCTTTACACTGGTTCCCGAAGCACTCCACGAATCCTTAAACAACTACTTAGAAACCCATCCTGATTGGGATCAAAACCGAGTATTAACTGCGGCGTTGTCGTTGTTTTTGCTGCAAAATGGAGAGAGCGATCGCCATGCGGCTCGTATCTATTTAGAAACTTTGTTCAATCAGTGCTAAATATAAATGCGCTGAGTAAATGGGGAGATGGGGAGAAATATGAATTTTACTTCTGTGATAATTTTCATACCTACCCTACACCTCACAGCCTAAACCGTACAAGCTTTATCCTAGCACTTAGTCATTTTGTGAATTAGTAGTAGATTCAAACTTGTAACCCACACCACGTACAGTTTGAATTAATGCTGGTTGACTAACATCAATTTCAATCTTCTTGCGGATTTGACCAATATGGACATCGACAACCCGCTGATCTCCTACATATTCATAATCCCAAACCTCTTGTATAAGTTCTGAACGTCGCCAAACGCGACCTGGATGACTGGCTAAAAAATGCAATAAATCAAATTCTAAAGCCGTTAAGGGTACAGGTAAGTCATTAAAAGTTACTTCCCTTCGTACCGGATCAATCATGAGCTTTTCAAAGATGAGGCGTTTATGTTCTGCGGTAGTAACAACCCGCTGTCGCCTCAAAATTGCGGCTACTCTGACTTCTAGCTCTCCTAACCCAAAAGGTTTAGTGAGATAGTCATCAGCACCTTTAGAAAAACCGCGAATTTTGTCAGCTTCGTCAGTGCGACTGGTGAGCATAAGTACAAAAACGCCATTTCGGCTTTGCATTTCCTGACACAGGTTAAAGCCGATTGCATCTGGTAAATTTACATCTAGAATTACCAAGTCTGGGTTAAATTGCTCAAAAACAGCTAGGGCAGTCTTACCATCTTCAGCAGCTTCTACTTGATAATTCTGTTTGATCAAAAAGCGTTGGATTAAATTCCGAACGGCTGGGTCGTCATCAACTACAAGAATCTTGGCAGGAGCCATGACCATCACTTTGCACAAAAATTCATTATGATTAACAGGAAAATTACGTAAAAACGCATTTTCCACTTTGTCAGCACTTAAAAATCTACAAGGGGTAGATACGAGTATCCTGATTGTTCAAATAAACTGTAACTACAATTATGAACGATGTAGACACTAATCTTTTGATCATCAGGTTAAAATTTCAGTATATCTACTAAATATACTCAATGGTTTTTCTGATGCTATGTGTAAATTTTATCTAAACTTGGATAAGGTGTACTTGGTGGGACAACAATTTAAAACTCCGTGATTGTAAATCACTAGCAAATTTATACCATAAAACATAGTGATTAAAATTCATAATTGACGAAAATACTGTGGTGCTAGTATTAAGTCAACTAGATGAAACAGTAAAAATATGGTTGTAATTATAATGATAATCAATACCTATTCAACATTCTCACTGAGAATTCTCGACTCCAACCTTAAATAACAATATGTTAAAGTAACTAAAGTTAAAACTCTTGGGTCGAACAAACTCAGCCGTGCTAACATCCTGTTAGAGGATAATCATCGGTTAGGTTTATTGTTTCGATGACAATACAACCTCAAGTTGTTTTTTCTTCAACATCAACGACTGCTGCTGACTAAGGCTGAAGTAACAAACTGCCATGAGCGATCAAAATCCCTACGAAAAACTTGGGGTATCAGAAGATGCTAGCTTCGATGAGATTCAGGATGCTCGCAATCGCCTGTTGGAGCAACATGGTGGTGAAAGCAATGGTCGAGAATTGATTGAAGCTGCTTATGACGCGATTCTAATGGATCGCTTACGAATGCGCCAAGAAGGGAAAATTAAAGTCCCTGAGCGTATCCGCTTTCCAGAGATGCGAGTACCATCTCCACAGAAAGAACCTCTAGTGCCTCGTGAGCAGTCACCTGAATGGCTGCAACGAATGTTAGATCAACCAAGTCTACCAGATATACTCCTACCAGGAGCTTGGTATCTGGGCTTAAGTGCAATCAGTATATTTGTTCCTGCTGCTGGCGATCAGGTTTTGCAGCTGGCTTTGGCATTGGGAGTGGGGGTAAGTATTTATTTTCTTAACCGCAAGGAAAACAAATTTGGTCGAGCAGTTTTATTGACTCTAGCAAGTCTAATTATTGGCTTAATAGCTGGGGGAATTATTGCTGCTTGGGTATTACAGCAACTACCGATGATCAATATTACCGCAAATCAGTTTTCTACAGTTTTGACGTTTATACTGATGTGGTTAATCAGTAGCTTTCTGCGTTGATGGTGATGATGTAGTCGGCTAGTACCGTAGGGCGGAAGTCAAAAGTCAAAAGTCAAAAGTCAAAAGTCAAAAGTCAAAACGAAGACAGCATAAGATTGTTGGAGATTTAGAATGGTTGGTTTATTTACGCCGTGCTGTACTAGTATATTGCTGATTTAACATCAAATTTTGCCTCACGCAGAGGCGCTGCCTCATATCAGCCTATGGGATAAACTAACTCTCTGACACTGATGGCAGAATCTTGATTTAATGCCACAGAGGCGATCGCTTGAGCTTCTGTGATGGTTAACTGTGAAATTGCTTGTTTGAGAGGTGCGATCGCTTGGGGATTGACACTCAGCTCATCTAACCCTAAACCTAATAAAATGGGTGCTACTAAGGTTTCTGCTGCGACTTCTCCACATAATCCCACCCAAATATTAGCAGCATGGGCAGCTTGTACAGTTTGCTGAATCATTCGTAATACCGGAGGTTGCAAGGCATCAGCTAAAGTTGCTACTCTAGGGTTAGTGCGATCGCCAGCCATCACATACTGACTCAAATCATTTGTACCAATACTAAAAAAGTCCACTTCCCGCGCTAACTGATCAGCAATAGCGACTGCTGCGGGTGTCTCGATCATCATCCCCACTTTAATATTTTCATCAAAAGCTATAGCAGCTTGTCGCAGTTCTTCCTGTACCTGGTTAAAAATTGTTTTAGCTGCTCGTAATTCGGTTAAAGTGGCAATCATTGGCCACATAATTTTAATATTATTCCCCACACTAACCCGTAAAATTGCCCGTAATTGAGTTTTCAAGAATTGAGGATTTTCTAAACAGAACCGAATTCCCCGCACACCTAAAAAGGGGTTAGCTTCCGTAACTGAGGAACTCAAATAAGGAAGGTGTTTATCTCCACCTACATCCAGAGTGCGAATAATTAATGGACGATGATCCAAAACTTTTGTAATAGCCTGATAAACTTCTAGTTGTTCTTCTTCGGTGGGTGGTTTTGTTTTTTCTAGATATAAAAATTCTGTGCGAAGCAACCCCACACCTTCTGCACCATGACTTATAGCAGCTTTAGCATCTGCAACACTACCGATATTAGCAAAAACTTTAATGTGAATACCATCACGGGTAATTGCTGGTTGATGTGCTTGCTTTCGTGCTTCTGCTTGGGCAATTTTCCAAGCCTCTCGCTTAACTTCCAGTATCTCTAATGTTTCTGATGCTGGTTGTACCCACACTTTCCCACTTTCACCATCGAGCGCCATCAGAGTTCCATTTTGCAAGTTTAGCACTTGGGCATCTACACCCAAAACCGCAGGAATACCAAGGGTTCTAGCAATAATAGCACTATGGGAAGTCGCACTACCGGAAGTCATGCAGATACCCATGACTTTGGTTGGATCTAGTTTAACGGTATCTGAGGGACTTAAATCTGTGCCTACAACAATAGATGGTTCTGTCAGTTCCAAGTGGCTGGGAGCATTACCCAGTAATATTCTTAACACCCTCCGCCCGACATCCACCACATCGTCAAATCGTTCTTGTAAATAAGCATCCTCTAGTTTGCGGTAAGAATTTGCCACTTCATCAACTACAGCTTGCCAAGCAAATTCCGCATTGAGACGTTCTTGAACAATATGCTGACGTGCTGCCTCTAGCATCACAGGATCTGCTAAAAATAGGAGATGAGCATCAAAAATAGCTGCTTCCGCATCACCAATTTGAATAGATGTATGGGAGAGTAAAGTTTCTATTTCCTGTTTAGCGACTTGAATAGCAGATTGTAATCTTTGCCACTCTATATTTACATTCTCTATGTAATATTCGGTAAAAGGAATCACAACAGATTGATAATGAACTAATGGAGCGATCGCCACACCTGGAGAAGCCGCAATTCCCTTTAGTTCTCCCTGGGTAGGTGCGGTAAATTCTTGGAAAGGTGGTGTTAATTCTACAAGGCTATCATTTTCACCAAAATTGTGAATAATCAATGTTTGTAAAGCTTGTAGAGCGTCTTGAGCATCAATTCCCGTGGCAGTAATCAGCAATTCATGTCCTTGACGTACTCCCAAGGTGGCGACTTGGTTAATACTGTCACCCCGGACAGCTTCCGTATTTCTCGTTAAATTTTGTACCCGGATTTGCGATTGAAACCTGGATGCAGTGGCGACAAATTGGGCAGATGGACGAGCGTGTAAACCTAAGCGGTTACTGACTTTTATTCTTATTTCTCTGGTTGCAACTTCATTAGTGATGGGGTTACTGACTATTGATAATGGACTACTCACTAAACCTAATTGTGTTGCTTTTGCGACTAATGCTCCTTGTGCTTCAGCGATTACTTGCTGGATATTCCCACCAGCAGCAGCAGCAACAGTAGCAGCAATGGCACCCTCTACTAAAGGTGCTGCACAGAGATATACTTTTTCTCGCTGTTCTGGGGGTAGAAACTCCAGCGCCATTTCCGCACTCATTAAAGCACTACCTAAATCCATCAATACGAGAACACCATCATCAGAGAATACGGAGGCGATCGCTTCATAAACCCTTATCGCATCTGTACCTAGTGGGTTTGCAGGATCATCAATACCTGCTGCAACAGCTAGGGGAACTTTTCCTTGAACCATCTGTGCAGCTAGTTCTCGTACTCCCAGAGCCAATTGTTTACTGTGCGAAACAATAACAATGCCAACCACGGTAATACCTTAGCCAGTTACCCATTCCATTATGAGTTGTGAAAATGCAAAGACCGCATTTATTTAGGTTGTATTTAGGTTTTAGTGGAGAAGATTAATTTTTGTAACAAGAAGCAAGAAAAGGAGTCAGGAGATAAAGTCCCCTGCTTCTACAAGCAGCGGGTTTTGCGTCGGGGTAAAATCCCCGTTGCAAAACGTAATTCTAAATTCTAAATTCTAAATTCTGCATTCTTTTAATAGCTGTTCTGTAACTTCAATAAGCTCAAGTACAGAGTTTAGAGTTATTGTAGTAGTTTTGAAACCGTGAGCGATGGCATTTCGTAACTGACAATTATTCATCAGTAATTGGTAGTCAGTTTGAGAAATAACACCCTCAGTTACTAATAGCTTTAATAAATGCAATGGTGATTCTAGTTTCTGCAACATCAAACCTTCGTTTTCAGCAAGTAGTCTCAGAGTTGCTTCAGCTAAAGACCAAATATAAAGAATTGCTGATTCTGGATGATTACTTGTTAATTGTTTAGCTATTTGTAATCTTGATTTTATTTCCTCTGCTTGCAAAGAATTTTCTATTTTAGAAGAATATAATTCATCCTCTGGATTAGTCATTAATAATTCTAATCTCCAACCAGGATGGGTATTTACTACCTCAGCTAATTTTTTGAAATTTGGTGCAGATGACATAATAGAACGACGTGATTTTACCTCAATTACAGCTGCATCTTCTCCTCGACGTACTATCATGTCAGGAAGGTAACGGTAGTCTCTAAGAAAATCAGGTAATTCTTCCAGCTTGGGTGAAAGTATCACCTCATAGCCTTTTTGACGGTATTCCTGGGCTACTTTGAGTAATCTTTCTCTTTCCAGTTGTTTAGTTTGAGCATTCATCATTCTATCATTACTAAAGTTTCTTAATTTGATTATCCGCTAATTTCAATAATCTTTGTGCCTCATTATAGGAAGTTGTTCCTGTTTTCACACTACTTAATTGATTCATAACTCTGATAATTGCAGCCTTTGTCTGATTCTTATCAGTTGGTGGTGAAGCAATCAAACCTTGAATTTCTTTGTTAGCTTCATCAAGAATTTCCTTAGCTTCACCTTCAGCTTGACGGCGATTTTTAATAGTTCCCAAGTTAGTTTGATACTGTGCCATTAATTTTTTCGCTTCCACATAACTTGGTTCTTGAACTTGAATATTATTTAATTCTTGAATTGCCTTTTCCCACAAATCTGCAATTTGTTCCCATTTCTGCACAGTATGGGGTGGATTTTGAGAAGCTTGCGCTGCTGCTAAAGCATATTGTTTTGCTGCTGCAATTAATGTACTACTACGTGGATCAATTACAGTTTTTTGTTTGACTTGGTAGGAAGCAATTAATTTCTGTGCATCTACATATTGGGGATTTTCATTTGGTACTTTTTCCAGTCTGTAAATTGCTTGTTGCCATAGTTCCGCTGCTACTTGAGAGTTTGTTGGTTGAACTTTTTGAGCTTCTAAATCAAACTCTTGTGCAGCAGTAATATAACTACTAACCCGCGCATTTTCAAAATCGCGTTTGTAAGCTATAAGTTGAGTTTGGGCTGTTTTACCTGCCAATGTTTGTTGAGAAATTTGTTCTAATTGATCTATAGCTGCTTGCCAATTTGCAATGGCATTTTCTCGATCTTTTGTATTTTCAGCCTGTGCATATTGCTGTTTTGCCGTCTCTAGAGCATTTTTCGCTTCATTCAAAGGAACTAAAGCATTTTTGTCTTGAAAAACAACCGCATCCAGTCGCGCTACTCTTTCTCTGGCCTGTTCAAATTCATCTAAGGTAAACTGCCAACTACAACTAAACAAAGTACAATAACGCTGAGGATAGTAACCCAAAAACCAGACTGGTAAATTCTCCAAGTGTTTTTTTGCCGCTTTTACCTTCTCTCCACCCAGTTCAATATCCGCACTGCTGGTAGCGCGACTCACTAACTGATCCGCTTGTTCTAAGGAATCTATCGCACCCCGATAGTGATGATCCATACTGATAAAACTAGGTAACAACAGAATTGGTGCTACCTGTGCGACAGGTCTGCGGATCATAGGATATGGTAAATTGACAAGCCACACAACCCCCGCTGTACCTGCGATGAAAAAAGCTGCAAATTTGATTTTACCGAACATGGTTATACCCTGAGCATACTAAATATCTTTAAATCTAGTATTCCCTCTTCCGACTATAAATAATACAAAGATTACCAAGAATAATTTTCCTGTCTGCACACAACTGCTAGGCAGGGTTGCTACCATAAATAAAGGTGAAAAAATAAATCAGATAATATCTAAAATGTCAACAGCTTTAATTACCGGTGCGTCAGGTGGAATTGGTAAAGCTTTTGCTGAGGAACTTGCTGCACGCAAAACAAATCTTGTTCTTGTTGCACGTTCAGCAGAGAAACTTAACGAAATAGCCACTAAATTACAAAAACAGCATCAAATAAAGGTCGAGTTTATAGCCAAAGACTTGACAGAAACTAATGCTACAAATGAGGTATTTGATTTCATTAAACAAAAGGAATTAACCATTGATTTGTTAATTAATAATGCTGGTTTTGGCGACTATGGAGAGTTTGCCGAACGAGACGGAGAACGGCAATTAAAAATGATTCAATTAAATATTATGGCATTAGTAGATTTAACCCACAAATTTCTACCTTTAATGCGTCAACGTCGTTCTGGTAGTATTATTAATGTTTCTTCAATTGCCGGTTTTCAACCAATGCCTTATATTTCTATTTATGCTGCAACTAAAGCTTTTGTTCTCAGTTTTAGTGAAGCAATTTGGGCAGAAAATAAAGATTATGGTGTGAAAGTTTTAGTAGTTTGTCCTGGTCCCACAGAAACTGACTTTTTCACTGAAGCTAAGTTTCCTGAAAGTTTGGCAAATCCAAATAATAAAATAGCAACTCCTGAACAAGTTGTACAAGATGCTTTACAAGGTTTAGAAAAGGGAGATTCTACTGTGGTTAGCGGTGGTTTAGGAAATCAAATCATCGTCAATATGCACCGATTTTTACCACGAGAATCTTTGGTAAGTGCGATCGCAAAACAGTTTAAAAAAGGGTAATTGGGAAAGAAGGGAACAGGGAACAGGGAACAGGGAACAGGGAACAGGGAACAGAATTTTATTTTTGACTTTTGAACTGATTATTCCCAGTCACCAGTCACCAAGCCCTACATATATCTAGTCAATTGCACGCGGTAACGGTCTTTTTTAGTAACAGCAATTTCGCCAACTTCTAAACGTCCTTTACCGCGAATTGCGATTAAATCTCCGGTTTTTAATTGAGAACTAGCTTGAGTAATTTCTTTCCAATTAACGCGCACATCACCGGAGTCGATAAAATCAACCATTTTGCTGCGGGACATTCCAAAACCAGCGGAGGCGATCGCATCTAATCTTAAAGAAGCTTCTACTGTAGTTAATTCTTTCTTTTTCGGTTCTCTAATTTTTAATTCGTTGATATCAATAGGTTGGGTTTTCACAGGAACAGAACGCACTTGCTGCAAACTCATCTGCAAAAATTCTGCGAGTTCAGGAACTACAATTGCTTGCGCTCCCCTTTCTCCCAAAATAATAATATCTCCCGTTTTTTCCCGCACAATTCCTGTACCCAACATTGCACCTAAAAAGTCACGATGGGTAGCAGTATCAAATAGGAAATTTCCAGCAATTTCGACAACGGTAATAGCAACTTGAGATTGATCTAATGGTAATTCAGAACGAGCGATCGCCACTCTTTGACGTTCAGCTTGAGGATATCCACCCCAGGCTACTAAATGCACATCTGTTAATCGACTAAAAACCCGTTGAATTTCTATTAACTCCGGCGGAGATAAAAAATCAGTGAAAACTACTTCCCAGGTCTTTATAGCTTGCTCTGCTTGGTCAATTACACGAGCAATGCTATCACGATTTTCAACACCTTTTAAAAGTTCTTCTCTGGGTAACATGGGGACTGAGGACTGGGGACTGGGGACTGGGGACTCTTAAGAAAGCATGGGAGGTAGGGGAAGCAGGGGAAGCAGGGGGAGATTATTTACATTTTCCCAATTACCAATTAGCAATTACCAATTAGCAATTACCAAACATTAGTTTGTTTCCGCATAACCTTGGATATTTTCTGGGTCAAACTGGCGTAAGATGCGGGTAGCTTGGCGAGTCAGAGTTTCTGAACCCTGAACTACAATTATGTATTTACCAGCATTCAAGCGGTTGCGGTAAGGTAAAGCATCTCCACCACCGGAAACCAAACCTACACCACCACCAACAAAGACGCTACCCATAGCACCGCTACCAGCACCAAGCAAGCCACCAATAAAATGATTACCTATTTCTCCAGCCCAAGCAAAGGTATCTAAGCCAGTGATAAGACTGAAGGTAGCACCAGCAAAAAAGCCGAATGGTACTAGCCAGAATGCCATGAACCGTGCTTGTTTTGTAGCTTCTTCTTTAGGGTCAATTAAACCAAACTCGTCAGCGGTTTTGTATCCTCTACCTAAGATACTGCTATTTATGCCTTCTTTTTCTAAGTCTAAGTAAGCAGCTTCAGCTTGAATACGGTCTGATAATACGGCAACAAGGTAATTCATTAGTCTAAAAATTGTGATCTGAAAAAAATTGTCCTTAATTAACAGCGTATCAGCACTAGTTCCACCGATACTCGACACTAAATATTATTTTAGAGAATCTAACGGTTCACAAAAATTATTCACGCCTTGCTTGAGGACATATATTAAAACTGGAGTTGCCAAAATTTTGGGAAACTCTGGGATACTTCTCAAGTGTGACATCATCTTGGGAATCGAGCCATTGACCAAATCATCGCGATATTCTTGTTCACATATCACTGCACGCCATTTTTTTGCCAAAGCGTCTAACCACTCAGAATTTGTTCGTCCTGGTTCTTGTCCGGCTTTAATGGCCAGGGTCATAGCTACATCTTCTAAGTCTCCCTCACAATCTTCAATCAAGTCTAATACTTCCATTGCTTGGGAATCATCTGCAAATTGAGAGCGAAATTTGGCAATTTCTTGTGATGTTATTTTAGTCATTATTATTAGTTATTAGTCATGGTAGGGAATAGGGAATAGGGAATAGGGAATAGGGAATAGGGAATAGTAAGAATTTAGTTTTTACCCAGTCCCCAGTCCCCAGTCCCCAGTCCCCAGTCCCCAATCCCCAATCCCCTGTAATAAATATAGCGTTTTTAACTAAAAAGCCTCATTTAACAGTGTAATTACTGGCAATGAGGCTTTTTGTAGCTTTTAAAAGTTTTTATTTATTTACTTCTGAAAAGCTCTGGATGTAACGTAGCGTTGCAGCTCTGTCAAAGCACGATTATAATCCAGGATGGCGTTAATGCGATTACCTTCTGATCTTGTTAGTTCATTTTCAGAGTTAATGACATCTGTTTGCGTGCCTACACCAGCTTGAAAACGCAAACGCGCTAATCGTAACGACTCTTTAGCTTGCTCTAGAGCCGCATTAGCAGTTTGTACATTTTCCAAATTGGCAATCTGTCGAGAATAAGCATCTTCTACCTGAAGGCGGATTTGGTTGCGTTGTTCAGCAAAGTTAGTTTCGGCGATCGCTATATTACTTTTAGCCTGAGCCGCTCTTGCTTTTGCTGCACCACCATCATACAAATTCAGGGTTGCTTGTACTCCCACAGAATAACCATCGCTCACATTAACACTGTCATTGAAAACATCAAGCAAATTATAACTGCCAACTAAACTAATTTGTGGACCTAAAGATGCCACGGCTTGTTTTCTTCGTGCTTCACTAATATTCCGTTCTGCCAACCGCTGTTGTAGTTCGGGACGGTTTTGATAAGCTAACACAATGCTATCTTCTAAGCCCCGCTCCCACAGACCAGCTAACTGTACAGGATCAGCCGCACTAATATTGATTGACTGGGGCAGATTTAACCGGGTAGCTAACCGACGACGCGCGATAACTTGCTGAGAACGGGCGTTAGTTAAGTCTTGTTGGGCATTGGCTAAATTGACTTGCGATCGCAACACATCAAACCTTGTACCCACTCCAGCCCGTTCTAGAGCCATTGCATCTCGCAAACTAGCCTGAGAATTCTCGACTGCGGACTGAGCAATCCGTACTTGTTCATCTCTTTGCTGCAAATTATAGTAATCTGTGGCAACATTCAGGCGAATTTCCTCAGATTCTCTTTCTACATCCAATTCCTGAAAACGTACCTGTTCCTCAGCCTCTGTAATCGCCGCGTTTCGTCTCCCAGATGTGTAAAGGTCATATCTTATTTGTGCCTCACTATTGAAGCTAGTATTGGCTTCAGCGTCAGGTGCATTAGGATTTAACCGCTGTGTTTGTTTAGCTGCCAATGTACTGTTAACACTGCGGCTATTAGTGACACTACCATTTAATCCCACGGTAGGTAACAAAGCAGCTTGAGCTTCTTTCAAAACAGCTTGACTGCGTTGCAACTGCAATATGGACGCTTGTAGTTCGTTATTATTACGCTTGGCAAGTTCTAAAGCCTGTTCCAAAGTAATGGGCTGATTTGCCTGAAGTCTCACTTCCTCTGGTTTCGTGGGAAATTGTAGAGGGTTAGGACTAGGATTCAGGTGTTCCAGTGGTGATTCTGGAGAACTTGTTACAGGTGTTACAGTTTCTGAATTTTGAGGTGTTTCTGATTCAACAGGAGTAGTCACCTGGGCTACTTTTATGGTGTCCACATTTTTTTGTGAACAAGCCTTTAAAGCTAGAAGCAAAGCAGCTTGGCTTTTTTGATAGGACTGTAAACATTTTTTCGCCTCCACTGACTGTGTTAATTTTGCGCCAGTCACTGAAATTGGTAAAACTGTTTTCGGGCTGTTGTCTTTTGCCAAATTGGGATGATTAACCACAGTAACTTCTGTCACATTGTGATTAGCCCCAGGCTGCACACTAAGATTACTAAAATCCAGAGTAGGTAACAAAGCTGGAGAATTATCAACTACAGTATTTAGCTGTTGTCTGTTGGTGCTGTCTACAAGAGGGTTTTTCCCATAGGTTGTAGTCAACACGGTAGGAGAAGACACCAGCTTTACTTCACTGACTTTTACGGTTCCAGCCCAAGCTGACTGAGTTGTTAATACCGCTGCTGTTACACTAGGTAAGAAACTATGAAATAATTGTTGTCCTTTCACCGCATCCCCTCACACGAAAATCTATCTAGCGGCAGAAAACTTGTCTTCACACAGAATATAGCACGATACTAAATGAAGCAAATAATATACTACTATAGTTACTAAAAATATAGTCAAATATTTCTAGCTTGGTAAGGCTTACACCTTACAGGGCTAACTACAAGCCTCTCTATTGAGTTTCTATCAAAGATAGACTCCCCAACTACCTTTCTTAATATATTCAGAGAACCGTTTAAATCGGCAGCATAAGTTTGACCCGATTTGGACTTAAATAAACCTCTTTTAACTCTTTTGCCTAAATATTGCTCATGCTTTTTGATTGGTTCAAAATCCAGAAAACTACATTTTGATGTGTAGCTTTCCTCTGTCATTTGTACCTTGATTCCCACAAGTTTAGCTTTATATTCTAACTGCTGTATAAATCGCCCATGCGGAATATTGACAAAGTTTTGGTTAGTTTTACTCCCTAAGTTAATGCTTTGTTTCCAATTTTCGTTTTTACCTATAATCAAATGTGTTATATTTTGACTAACTAGCTGATTAATAATAAATCTACTAGCTGTGTGGAGGTAGTAATCCACTTTATTATTACGCTTGAGTGTTAATGATTCTATCTTTCTTGAAGATTTTTGATTTTTAGGTAATTGAGATTGAAGACTAGCTTTAACTTTATTGTAGAACTGATTACCAGATTTAATAGCTTTACCGCAAACAATAAAAGGTTTAAAATCTAAACAATTACTACTAACAGTAGCTAAGTTATTTAAACCTATATCAATTGCTGCCATTCTATTATTATTCACTTCTATAGTGGTTTCTTCTTGTTCATAAACTGCCTCAATAACGTAGACATTATTTTTAGGAATAATTCTCACTTCTTCAATTTGTGTAAGTTTAGTTTTCACCAATATGGGTAATCCAGAAAGTGAGATGAACCCCTGTTTTAAGGCTTTCTTGGAAACAGCTTGATTGTTAAAAGTTAAAACATTTCTCCCTTTTTGTTTATGCTTATATTTAGGTAATTTGGGTTTACCTAAAAACTTTTCTGGATTTAAGTTATATTCTTTCTTCGCCTCCTGGTAAGATCTAAAGCATTTATCAACTTGTTTGAATACTAATTGAGCAACTTTACTAGGTAATGCTTTATAATCATTAGTATTCTTGAGTGAATGGTATATTTGATTGAATGTTGGTATTGGTTGATTGGCGAAAAATGCTTGACGACATAAATAAACAGCACAGTTAAACAGATTTTTTGAGAAAAAGGACATTTGATCAATTTCTCTAAACCTGATGTTATTGTGTTTAATTAGATGTCGCTCAACCAATTGCATTCTGACTCCCGGTACTTAACAATACACACAGTTTAGTTTCTTGATCATAGCACAGATGATTATATTTGACTACATCTGACTATATTTTTGTTATTTAAACTCAATACCGAATTTAAAAATCAGAAATCTACTTTTCTTCAAAACGTTTGACAATGCGAGAAAGTTCCGCCTTTTCGTCCATGATAACGCGGGTGGGCGCTCCACTGACAATTCGTTCATAATTACGGAAAGAATCTTTGATATTAGGTCCGTCAGCCGTAATATTGTACTCGCGAATCCCCTTATCGTGCCATGAACCTCTCATTTTGAATACGTTAATTGCCCGTGACATTTCACCATGAATTTCTACATACTGCAACATGAGAATTGTATCAGTAATTGTGGAGATATGAGAATCAGTAATTGAATGTGATCCCATAAATTGGTCACTTGTATTGGTAAAGAAGCCTGTGATTTCTTCTTGTTTAGCATAACCTGTGACACCAATTACAAACTGACGAAAAGCATTATTGCTCACGCCTCTAGCCAGTGCAGAAAGGGAATCAATGGCAATTCTGGCAGGTTTAAACTCGGCAATTTCTGATTTAATAATTTGTAAGTGATCTTCTAAACCTGTTGATTCAGGGTAGGTACAAATTATTTTTAATAAACCTTGGTGTTCTAATTCTTCAAAGTCAATTCCCCAAGAATAGGCGTTACGAGACAGTTGAGCGCGGGATTCTTCATAAGCAAATAAAATTGCTCGCTCACCGCTGACACAGCCATCTTGAATAAATTTACTCACTAATAGAGTTTTACCAGTACCTGTAGCTCCTGTGGCCAAAATAATTGAGTCTTTAAAGAAACCACCTCCACACATTTCATCTAGAGTCTTGACTCCTGAAGATACGCGCACATTGGAAGACCTCTGAGTTAAACGCATTGCACCCAAGGGGAAGATGTTTACTCCTGCATTGGTAATTGTGAATGGGTATTCACCTTTCATGTGGGTTGTACCGCGCAATTTGAGAATTTCGATGGTGCGACGGCGGCGTTCTCCTTCTAAAACGTTGCGAACAATGACCACGTTGTCAGAAACAAATTCTTCGACTCCAAAAGAAGCTACAGGTCCATATTCTTCACCCCGCTCCGTTGTAATGATAGTAGTTACATACAACTGTTTTAAACGTGCTACTAAGCGAAAGATTTCTCGCCGCACTACTCCTACAGCTTCATATTGTTGAAATACTGCTGTAATTGAGTCAATAGAAACACGATGAGCTTTGTATTTACGGATTGCATATTGTAATCGCTCAATTAAAGCGGAGAGATCAAAATTACCGACAATATCTTGGCCTTCTGGGTCGGGGGATGCGTCGAGAATAAATAATTTACCTTCTTCAATTAGTTTTTGTAAATTCCAGCCAAAAATATGGGCGTTTTTGATAATATCGCTGGGTGACTCCTCGAAGGTAACAAATACTCCTGGTTCATCAAAGTAGGTGATGCCATTGTAGAGGAATTGCAGGGATAATAAAGTTTTGCCTGTACCAGAAGTGCCGCTAACTAAGGTTGTTCTCCCCACTGGCAATCCGCCATGACTAATATCGTCAAAACCCTCAATCATTGTGCGAATTTTCTCTACACCACCCATTTGGGGCTTTTGTGGTTCTTGTTTTTCTTGGTCACTCATTGCTGATCATATATGGGTATTTAACCCGATTTTTTAAATTACTAAAGTTTGTACTCAGTTTTTATGACTTTTCTGTCCGTCACTAGTACACGGTGGCGTAAGTGAATGAACCGTTTTCAATCTCCGAAAAGTCTATTCTGTTTTAATTTTGACTTTTGACTTTTGACTTTCGCAAAGCGGTACTAGGGTAATTAGGACAATTTTAAATTTGGTAATCTTTGTCAGACAAGCTGTAGAGACTTTCCGATGAAACGTCTCTACTAGATGAATAAGTATTTTACTGTTCCCAGTCTTCTTCACTCAATTCTTCATAAAGTAAGTCTAATCCTATTAAAACTCTTTCTCGATCTGAAAGATCACCGATAATTTTGCGAACAGGCGGCGGCAAAATCTTTGATAATGTTGGTGTGGCTAATATTTTATCTTCTTCTGCTAATTGTGGGTTTTTGAGAACGTCGATTACTTTGAGGGCATATACTCCTTTAAACTCCTGTTCTAATATGTTTTTGAGTGTGCTTAATGCTCGCACAGAGTTGGGGGTGTTCCCTGCTACATAAAGCTTGAGAACATAGGTTTTTTTGATTTTATTCATAAATTTACAAGCTAGATAGGAGAATTAAGAATACAAATTATGCTGAGTCAGGAGTGAAAGCCAGTTGATGTTTGATAGCGCAGGGTTGTCCATGTTTTTATTTTCAGTTGGGATCTCATTCACTTGTAATCTGCTATATCTAAATAAATAACAGATGTCAGTTTAGATAGGATTAATCTTAATGATTTTATCACCAATTCTGTTAATTCTTGAATCTTTAACTCCTGAGCCAAAATCCCCAATAGCATAACTTTATTCAGGTTATTTTAGAACTTGAACATCTATATACTTCACATAAATGCGCCAGAATATCTATCAATGTCAGTCTGTAATCGAGTAATGTTTCATCGCTCCTTCCTTCTAATTTTAGCTGTTTGGAAAATTCGTCAATCAGATCCATGTGAATTTCTATAATTTGTGGCACAGGAATATTAGCATAAAATAAGGCGTTGATAAATTTATCAATTGCTATTTTCAGATTTTTGTCTGTGATAAAGTAATCTATCAGGATGCTGCGGTAATCTGATTTCAACTGCTTTAATATTTCCTGCTTTTCCGATGGACTCATTTTCTGGAACCATTGCTGGCTTTTTTGTTCGTTGCACGCCAATACATGATCATATTGATCATGATGTTCCCATGGTTGATGATAGTTGGACTGTTGCCAATTATGTAAATATTGGATGTTTATAGGAGTGGTAGCAATCAGTGGCAGACCAAAAAATTGGTAATAAATTTCCTGAATAAAAGTCCTGATTTGCCTAACTAAACCTTGTTGCTGATTCACAGTCTCAGGATTATATAAATATTTTTTATATTTTTTAACATCTGGTAGTGGAATCAATAATACAGGTAATATCATTTATTCTTTGTTTATATATTTAGATGATCGTTAGTAGTCTGCTGTCAGTGCTGATTAAGTTTTGTAAAAACTTTTTTTAAATAAATTCCCGACTTGATAACGCTTTGTGTCAACAAATATTGAGAAAATCCCACTCAATTACCAGTTTTTGTGAATGAGTGATATAACTTATTAGATAGTTGATAAAGCGTTTAAGATCAATCGTGTAGTAACTAAATTGTATCTTCTGGATATGTATATCTATCGGAATATAGATTTTTTTATTTTACTCCTTGATAAGATACATAAACAAAGTTAAAGCATTGTCTCATTTTAAATCATTATAATTCCTCAAGGTTCTAAAGCGAATCTTTGGAGCGATAATTGTTTAAGCTGTAACTATCAATCAGGAGTTTCCATACCAGCGGGAGACTGGTGATAATGTCTGCTCGTTCACAAGGGTGGCAAAGGCAAGCGTAGCTACGTTGGGAATTATGGGATTGAGCAATTGCCTATCCAAGCTGAGTTGATTGCGGCGATAGATTTACAGTTTTACCAAGAAGGATTAACAGCATCTTCTTGGAGAACATGGCTTCAGGCATGAAAACCATCAGCACGTTGGCAGATGTTGATGCCAGAGGCAACTACAGGAAGAAAGAACCCTTAAGCCTTATGTTAATGCTACATTACCCGCTTTATGACTTTCTAGCAACCGTACCCAGCTGCTCAGAAACAAGCACTCTGGCAGTGGTGCTGGAGATTTTAGAAAAAGAGCAGTGCGATCGCTTGGTAGTGGTAAATCAACAACAATGCCCGATAGGATTGTTGTACTCTGCCCATTTAATCCCGAAATTACTAGCAGTGGCCAGTGGTGAGACGTTTTTAAATCTCCAGCAGCCAATTTCTACCTTGAGTCCCAGTCTGATTCTGCCAATACAGACAATACCAGCTTCTGAACCACTGGATAAATTAAGTTTGTGTTTACGTTACCAAAACAACCCAAAAAATAGAAATTTAGATTGGGCGTTGATTGACTCAGATGGTAAATTTTTGGGGCTACTGGATGACTTGCGTTTATTAAGTTTTCTCGCGAAAAATAAAGTAATAATTGCCTCTAACTTGCCAGGAATAACAGGGAATAGTGCGGGGGGAAAAACTCGCTCTTACAGGCAAACCCAACATCAGCCAATTAAAAACAACCCTTTAGTGCAGTTACTGGAAAGACTGCCTTGGCCTTTAATGTTACAAACCAGTACAGGAGAAGTGCTAACACAAAACCCAGCTTGGTGGCAACAGTTGGGAATGTTGAAAGATCCAGAAGGAATCAGGTTACAAGTAGAAACCATTCTGTCTCCTGTCAAGTGTAAAGACCCAGAATACAGCAATCAACAAACATTCAAAGTTAATTCTGATCTGGACAGCGGTGAAAGAGAAGATCCTGCCAAGTCGATGAAACGGCATCTCCAGGGCAATAATTTACCCTCTACTAACCAAGCTTCTCATTCCCCATCAGTTTTAGCAATGATGCAGGAAGCAAAAGGAAAAACAAATGCTACAGCTAGTCACTGCTACTTAGATGCTCAACAGGGTACTTGTACTTGTGTTGTGGAAGTGCAGAATGGTCAAGAAAGAATTTGGCAGTTTGCGAAAATTCCTTTGGATAGTCCTGAGTTAAAAGTCTGGAGTGGGGATGCAGAGGTGATTCTGTCCACGGAGAACCCAGAACAAGCAACTGATGATTTGTGGTTAGTTTTAGCTACTGATGTCACCGAACAGCAACAACTTTTCAAAGAACTGGCAGCAAAAAACGCTGATTTAATTCAACTCAATCGGTTAAAAGATGAGTTTTTAGCCTGTATTAGCCATGAATTGAAAACGCCGTTGACAGCAGTTTTGGGTTTGTCACGATTATTGGTAGATCAACAATTAGGAACACTAAACGAGCGACAAGCACGTTATGCGGGTTTGATTCATCAAAGTGGCCGTCATCTGATGAGTGTGGTTAATGACATTTTGGATTTGACACGCATGGAAACTGGACAGATGGAACTCACTTTGTCTCCAGTGCAAATTCGGGAAGTGTGCGATCGCGCTTTAACAGAAGCAAAAACACTCCACGCTCAACCTAGCAAAGCCGCCCAATCTTCATCTGATCACCAATTCAGCCTCACCATTGAACCAGGTTTAGAGCAGATGATAGCAGATGAATTACGCTTGCGGCAAATGCTTGTACACTTACTTTCCAATGCCTTTAAATTTACCGAAACTTCTGGAGAAATTGGACTGCGAGTAAATCGCTGGGAAGGATGGATTGCTTTTACAGTCTGGGATACAGGTATTGGTATTCCTGAACATCAACAACATTTAATCTTTCAAAAATTCCAGCAGTTGGAAAATCCCCTGACTAGACAGTTTGAAGGAACTGGTTTGGGGCTAGTATTAACTAGGGCTTTGGCTCGTTTACATGGTGGAGATGTGAGCTTTTTGTCTAGTGAAGGCAAAGGTAGCCAGTTTACACTCCTATTACCACCGACTCCTCCCAAAACTAGTTTTACCGAATCAGAGGGAGGAAATTCAGAATCACATCAACCTGTTTCTTCACAACGATTAATATTAGTAGTTGAGGCAGTAGCTCGATATATTGAAGGCTTAACCGAACATCTTAAAGGTTTAGGTTATCGGGTAGTAATTGCCAGATCAGGAACAGAAGCACTAGAAAAAGCCCGTCGCTTACAACCAAAAACTATATTTTTGAATCCGTTATTACCCTTACTTTCAGGTTGGGATGTGCTGACTTTATTAAAATCTGACAGTGCAACTCGCCATATTCCCGTAATTGTTACAGCTACGGGTGCAGAAAAGGAACACGCTTATGCTAATCAAGCTGATGATTTCTTGAGCTTACCAGTAGAACATCAAGCTTTAGTACCCATCTTAGAAAGATTGTGTGCTGCACCAGAAGTTGAGCAAATAGGTTTAGAAAATAATGATATCCCGTCCACAAAAACACCGCTGCGAATTTTACGGTTGGTAAATCCAGAATTAGCATCTGTGACTCCCCAACCCTCCCTGCGCGAACATCGAGTTATTGAAGTAGATGATTTAGATCAGGCAGAACTTTTAGCACGGGTTTGGCAGTTTGATGTGATTTTGTTGGATGTTGACAGTTCCATAGCCCAAAATTATTTGCAACAGTTGACTAAGTACCAACGGTTAGCGGATTTACCATTAGTAACTTGTGATGTAGCTACTACTTTGGCAGCTTCGCAAATACCAGGATTGGGTGTATTTCCTTGTTTAACTCCATTAGGGAGAGAAAAAGAAAGTCGCAAAGGAAAACCAGATCCTTTATTGTCTGTGTTGCAAATTGCTTCTGGTATTGGCTGTCCTCCTAATATTTTAGTGGTAGATGTGACTATGTTGCGTGATTTACCACAGGTAAAAAGCAAGCAAGCTCAAGGTTATGGGTTAGATAAAAAAGCTGCTTTTCCCCATCCTCACCAAACACTTAACAGTGATGATCAACGAGGTGATACAGCACCCAATCATGAACGGGGTGCTGAGTGGTTTCAGGCTTTAATTCAGTATTTACAAACTGCTGGCTTTAAAGCGGCTATGGGCAATTATTGGGCGGAAGTTTTGCAACAACTTCGTCATCAAAGTGTTGATTTATTATTAATTTGTTTGGGAGAATCTGCCATTGATCAACAAGTACAGAAAGCGTTAACAGCTTTGTCAGATTTACCATTTAAATTACCTCCCATTTTGGTACTTGACAAAATATTAAATCAGGTAAAACATCCAGAAATTGGGCAACCAAAAAAGCATGAATATCAATCGCGTGAAAATGTTGTTGCTGATTTAGAAAATTTAACTGCAAGTGTCGCTACCCAGATATTACCTCGTTCTATTTCCATGGAAGAATTATTAATTCAGATTAATCAAGCTTTAGGAAAGGGAATAGGCAAGAGTTGATTAATTTTTTCTAGTTCCTCATTACGAATTAAGAAATATCCGATTTGTTGTTTTGTTCTTTTTTAATTCGGTTGAAGGGAATACGAATGAGATCATAAGCTCCTTTGGTGGCAATATTCTTGTAATTATCTGGTGGTAGGTCCATCTCCATCAACTTTTTCTGCTCAGTCAGAAGTAATAATGATGGTGTTTTAAATTTTGTAGTTGCTTGATTGTGAATATAGTCTAGAGCTTCTTGGGAAAAAGTGAGGTAGTTGACAGTTTTTTGCGTGTAGAAAGTTACTGTTGGCTTTTTGAAACCAAGCATGACTAATTCTTCATTGGGTTGTTTTTCTTGAATTGCGATCGCTGATAATTGTCTTAAAGGTTCTTGTCTTTGTTCATCCATCAAGAACAAAGCAGGCATTAAAACAATTGCTAAAAATGCTACAAATCCCACGAAATTAATAGCGATGATAGGACGCAAACGATGATTCAAGATTAAAGCAGCGATGATAATCGCAGTAATCAACCAAATGATACCCCCCAAATTTGTTAACCCTAAATTTTGCATTTTTTGGTACAATTCAGGTGCAGCGGGGTCTGTTCCTACTAACTTGAAGAGGTTAAATAATGCTACTGATATTGTGGATAAAAAGGCAACATTTACCCAACTACTAATGCGGAAGGATTGATCAGTTTGTGTGTTGGAAAATATCTCACTCCAGAACAAGGCCACAAGGATAGCTGCTGCTGGCATTAAAGGTAAAACATAACTGGGAAGTTTGGTGACAGCGATGGTGAAAAAGCCGAAGACACCCAAAAACCAGAAACAGGCAAATAAACCCAGTTGTTGAGAACGTTCTTGATTGAGTAAGTGCGATCGCTGCCAGAATTTTAATCCAGTTAACCTAGCGATGGACGCAGGTATAAAAACTGAATATGGTGCAAAACCCAACAACACGACTAAAAAGTAAAAATACCAAGGGGCTGAGTGACCATTCACAACCTCTGTAAACCGTTCTATGTTGTGATAACCAAAAAAGGCATTAATAAAATTCCAGCCATTGCGCCAAGTCACCAAGGCATACCAGGGAGCAGATATAGCCAAGACTATCCCCATTCCCAAAATTGGGCGCATTTCTCGCCACAGTTGCCAGAATTTGCCTAAGTAGACAGCAAAGGCAATCATAATAAATCCTGGTAAAACTATTCCTACTGGTCCTTTGGTTAAAATTGCCCCAGCCATCAGCACATAACAAGCTAAATACCATTTATTGGGGAAGCGGGAAGGGGTAGAATTTTGAGCGTATCCCAAAAAGAAGCACAGCAAAGCCGAAGCTATACAACCGGTCAGTAACATATCGGAAACGCCGATTCTCCCCCAAACAATCATTTCTGGGTTGAGTGCCATTAAAGCTGATGCTACAGCGGCTGTTAAGTAACGACGGGTAGGATTTGCAACTTGTTCTAATTGATCTTTTTTAGCAAAATGCCACTGGACAGCGTAGAATGCCAAAGCAGTGACTGCTGTTGCTGCTAATGCTGAGGGTATGCGTGCTGCCCATTCATTTACGCCCATAATAGAGTAGGCGATCGCTTGACACCAATAAATTAATGCTGGTTTGTCAAAACGAGTTTCACCATTAAAAAACGGGGTAATCCAATCACCTGTAATTAACATTTGCCGGGAAGCTTCCGCAAAAAGTGGCTCAGTTTCGTCAATTAAGCCAATATTGCCCAAATTCCAGCCAAAAGCGATGAAGTTAATTAACAGCAACCATACTGTGAAAATAGTCACAGCAAGGGCTGGACGCTGTTCTATTTTGTTAAACCATTGGTCAATAAAGGGGCGATCGCTCAATTTTAGCCTCATAAATCCATATTCACAGACACGGTAAATTGTGTCTTTCCCATAAACACAATAATTCAAAAGTCGTTTATTAATTTGATTTTGTTCTCACATCATAGAAGGCAGAAGGCCATCTACCAAAATTTCCTGAAAAATCCCATGACAAGACAACCCCATGATCAACTAGCAAAAGAATATCTAGAGGAATTATTAGCACCTCTAGGAGAGGTTAAAACCAGTAAAGATGTAAAAAGCGAAGTTCAAGAAATAGATGTTTGGTTTGTTCCTAGAACCACATCTGTAAATTCAGGCTTAGGATTATTAGGAAAAATGGCAGTTACAAGTTGTTTGTTTGAACCTTACCGCAATGCTCCTAATGAAATAGAAATTAGGAGTTGTTTGTTAAAATTGTATAGTGTTCAAAGTGATTTGTTACGACAAGCAAAACGGGAAAAACGTTCTATACCAGAAGAAGAATTACCCTGTTTATGGATTTTAACACCAACTTGCTCAGAAAAAATTCTTGAAGGTTTTGGAGTGAAAGCAAAGGAGGGATGGGAAACAGGAGTCTATTTTCTCCCCAAATATCAGAAAACTGCCATTGTTGCCATTAATCAGTTACCCGTGATAGAGGATACACTATGGTTAAGAATACTAGGAAAAGGCAGAACTCAAACGGAAGCTATCAGCGAAGTAGTTGAACTCTCAAAAGAGAATGATAAATGGGACAGACTAATGGAAATTTTCGCATCTTGGCGGAAAAATTTAGAATTGAATAGTAATGTCAACGATGAAGAGGTAAAGGAGTTAATTATGAGTTTATCACCGGCGTATCTCAAACAACGGGAAGAGTGGAAACAAGAGGGAATAGAGGAAGGAAGACAAGAAGGAAGACAAGAAGGAAGACAAGAAGGACGACAGGAAGGACGACAAGAAGGAAGAATAGACGGACAGCGTTTGATGGTAGAGAGTTTATTAGCAGTGCGTTTTGGTAATTTAGATGAGGAATTATCTGCTATTGTCCCTCCGATAATGGAACTTTCTTTGACGGAAAGAACTCAGTTATTAATTAATCTTTCTCGTGAAGAATTGTTGGCAAGATTTAAGATTGATTAGATGTATTGGTAAGAGGCGTTTTAGTCAACGTCTCTTTCAATATTCATGTATCTTGAAGCCAGAAAATAAATTCCTTTACAACTAAAATCAATTAAAACCAACTATTTTTACATCATTTATTCTTAATTTTAAAATCTGTTTTAGCTAACTGCTGACTGCTAGATATATTTCTCTAACCATGATTGTACGGCTGATTTTAATCCTGCTCTTTCAGTTTCTTGAATTCCTTGGGGATCAAAACGATAGCGATAATGAAGCTCAATTAATGATGATAGTTCCTGAATCAAATCAGATGCAGGTATTTCTGCTTTTAGCCTTTCCAACCAATTCTTTAAAGACTCTGAAGGCTGACGTATAAATCCTAACTCATTTAATGCTTTCTCTATTAAATAAAATTCAGAATCATTGGCGATGATATCAGCTTTATGAGTTGCTGTAGATAATACCCGTTGCTTAAATACACGCTTGACTTTGTTTTGCGGTGCAGATTTAGCTATCATGATCAAAAATAATGGCAACAACAGCCACCAAATATATTTAAATAAGTTACTACTTCTAATATTTTTTAACCAACGGGAAATTTGAAAACCCCAAAATGCCCATAAATCAGAAATTATTGATAATTTAGAAGCATTTGCATCTTCAATACTTGTCCAGTCAGGTGGTGTGGTATCAAAGGCTTGCCATTTACTATCAATATATACCATTGTCCAAGCGTGAGCATGACGACTGCGGACAATATATTGCTTTTCTAAATTACTAAATTCGTGAACAGAATAACCAACAGTATAACGAGCGGGAATACCTAACGCACGCAAAATTAATGTAGTCGCACTGGCGAAATATTCACAATGTCCAGAGCGAGTTGTGAGTAAAAATGTGGATAAAGGTGTAGAAGCCGAATCTTTACCTGTGAGTTGGAGTGAATAACGATAATTTTTGAGAAAAAATGCGTCTACAACTTGCAATATTTGCTGCGGCGATTTTTCTTTAATATCCAGTTGTTGAACAATTTCATTGATTGCTGATTTTTCTCCTTTAGTAATTTCTAAATCATCTGCTGTCGGTAAACTATCTAAAGAAAATTGTTGATTAAATTTAATTTTGTAAGCAATATCATTGACTTTTCCTGTGACTCTTACCGTTCCATATTTATTCTTCTCCATTTCACTGACTGGTAAATCATTAATTTCAAATGTGCCATTAGCTAACCTTAAAATACCTTTGCCATGATTTAGTGTACTATAAATCGTTAGACTAGAACTATTATCTGAGTAATTTCCTAATAACCAAGTTGTATTATTAATATCTGGTTTAATAATTGTAAATTCAGGATTTAATGCTATCCATAAAGGAGATTGATATTTGTTGTAAGTTGCTTCTTTCAGCAGTAAAGGAAAATCTTTGATTTTACTTTCAGAAGACACTCTAAAAACAATATCATTGGACTGTTTTAAAACTCCAATTTCCCCCATACTTGTTTCTTTTTTTAAAGCATTTATTTCCTGTCCAATAACATCGCTAAACCATGATACTAGCTGATTTTCTACTTGCAAATGAAGTTGATGTAATCCCATTTGTCCGATAAAACCAACACTTCCCGCAGTGAGAAATAAACACAGCCAGAGTATAGTTGAAAATCTGCGCGATCGCACATTCCAAAGTACAATAGCTGAAATTACGAACATTCCCAGATAAAAAGATATATTTTCAGTATTAGCATTACTAGCAGCTAAAATACAAAGAGCTACATAAGGGTAAGTTAAATTAACACTAAATTGGTTGCTTTGTTCTCCTGTTTTTTCATCGTTAAATGTAAAAAAAAGCGTGGTCAGATTGATGCTTTGTTTAACAGCATAAATGTGAGCAGCAATGAGAGGAAAAAATACAGCAGGTAGCCACTGTAAAATAGTATATATTATATAAAAAGAACGGTTAATAATTAAGAAATAAATACTCAGAGCAACAAGAATAACCAAACATAAATTAGCAATACGCTTGATATCATCAGTAGAAAAATCCCAGCGAGACTGCACAAAGCGAGAACATTCTAAAATTATCGCTATTGGTATAGCACAAATCCATAGTCCAGTTTGCCAACCCCAAAATATTAAAGAAGCACCAAGTAGAAGGGGAGGTTTTTTCATAACTTCATTAATTCCTGTTGTATATTATTGATGTTTAAAATGTGAAAAGTGACTAATTCATATTGCCTTAATTCTTCTGTTTTTAAGTCATCAGGTTTATGAGTAAGAATTAACACTAATGTATGGATACTCATGTTATTGAGATATTCTACTAATTTTTTTCTCTGGTCATTCCAAGAAATAAAAATGCAGATACAACCGCTTAACAGGGAAATTTTTTCTAACACAACTGGGATAATTGAATCAAAATTTTTATCTTGACAAGCACCCACAGAAGCGAGAATTTCTAGCATTTTTTCTGTATGACTTAATCCTCTACCAAAAGTAAAACAATAAGCTTCATTTCCCACAAACATTAAATCTAATAAAGATTCTTGAGTTTGCACGTCAGCAGCTAAAGAAGCAGCTATTGAAATTGCTTCTTCTAATATCTGGCTATATTTTTCAGATTGAAATGTATCTAAAATTAAAGCGTGACGCACAAAAAATTCATCCTGTTCTTCTTTGACGATGGGTTTACCAGTTTTTGCCCAACTTTTCCAGTGAATTTTGCGAATTGAGTCTCCAGAACGATATTCTCTTAAAGAGCGAAATTCTTCTGCATCTCCTACAGAAGAAGCTAACGCTACACCACCAGATTGATATTTTATCAACCCAGGAAGTTGAATTGTTGGTAGTTTATATAACTTAGGGAGAATTAATAAAGATTGGGGTAAAGAAATAGTTTGACAAGCATTCAAAAGACCAAAAGGATCTGGTCTTGCTATTGTGATACTCACAAGACGCATTACACCTCTATAGGTGGGTGTTATTTCTCCAGTAATTTCTGTTTTACTATGGGGTTGAAGTGTTGATAAATTTAGGTTTTTTGCAGTTCCACATTGTTTACGAGAAACTAGCCATAACCACCGATAAGAACCTAATTTAATATCCAGAGGACTGCGTTTATTTTCTTGCGGTTCTGGTGTTTCTTGAAACTCTTTTAAAGTTGGACGAGGGTCAGCAAAGTTTTCAAATAATTTCAGGTTTGTTTCTGTTTTAGCGGTTTTATTATGAATAAAAATTCTATATTTTAATTTCATCCCAACGGTTGCAAATCGGGGTAAGGTGCGAGTAGCACTAAAGCGAGAGCGAAAGAATAGACTAGAAATAGTAGAAATGGTGAGAATAGATACTAAGAAAGTAAATATTTGATAGGTCAAGTTTTGGGTTGTGTCCAAACCAAAAGCTGCTGCAAAGATTAAGCAAAAAATTACTGCAAAGCCACTTATAGTAACTCGTTTATTGAGTTTGTGTTGCAGTGCGGAACTAAAATGATAAATTTGATAGATAAATTTTTGCATTTCATTTTGAGATGTTGGCAATTAAATGTTATAATCTTAATAATAAATCCCGACATTTAACGATTTCAGTAAGTTCAAATTTTCCTAGTACCAATAAATCTTGATCTCCTGTGACTAAAAATTCAGCATTACTATCTTTTGCTAGTGCTAGGAGGTAATTATCTTTCGCATCTCGACGAAGAGAAACTTCAGATGTGATATTTATAAATAGTCCAATAGTTTGCAAAAGTTTAATTAACTCATCTACTTTTTGAGATGGAAAATACTTTTGTAACTTAGGTCTTTTTGTAACTACAATTATTTCTTCTAATATTTGTTCAGAAATAACTATTGTAATCTTCTCTTCAACTAATAGATTTTTTAGTTCTGCTAATTCTCTACCAATTAAAAAACTAATCCACAGATTGGTATCAATGATTGTTTTAATTTCTTTTTTCTCTTTCATGAATTTCTGCACGCACGATTTCAACTTCTTGGTTAATTTCTTCTAGGGATAATTCATCAGTTTGAAATATCTCTAATAACTCTGTTAATTTTTGGTTCAAAGTTTCTTTTTCTAATTCCTTGCTGAGTAACAATTTCTCCGAATCAGAAAGCTGTTTAACTAAAGTGAGAATTTGTTCAAATGTTAAAGGTAGTTGATAGGTGTTGTGTAGCATAATGTCAATTATTCTCCTTTTGTTGATCAATACATTTTTACACATTCATATTTTCAATATCAAGTAGGAACAGGAACAGATTTAATAATCTCTTCTATCACACCTGCGGCGGTTTTTCCAGAGAAACGCGCTTGAGGTTCCATGACTAAACGATGGGCAATTACAGCTACTGCAAGTTCTTGGATATGTTCTGGTGTGACAAATTCATAAGCATCAAATAAAGCTAATGCTTGAGCGATTTTCATTAAAGTAATAGATGCTCTGGGACTTGCTCCTAATTGTACACCTTCTGCTGTGCGTGTAGCGTTAACAATATCAACAATATAACGTTTTAATTCGGCACTGATTCTAATTTGTTTAACTTGCTGTTTTAAGGTGATAATATCTGCTAAATTAACGCATGATTGAATGATATCAATAGGATGTTGTTGAATTTGATCTGAGAGTAGGTTAACTTCTTCTTCTGGTGAAATATATCCTAAACTAAACTGAATTGCAAACCGATCCATTTGCGCTTCTGGTAAGGGATAAGTTCCGCGAGATTCGACTGGGTTTTGTGTAGCAATGACAAAAAATGGATCTTTAAGTTTTCGCAAATTTCCATCAACAGTAACTTGGAATTCTGCCATGGCTTCTAATAATGCTGATTGGGTGCGGGGTGAAGCGCGGTTGATTTCATCAGCTAAAACAATGTGAGCAAAAATTGGACCTTCATGAAAATTAAAGGTTTGTTGATTGGTATTTAAAATCGAAACACCCAAGATATCTGATGGTAACAAATCGGGTGTAAATTGAATGCGTTTAAAACTTACATCTACAGAAAATGCTAAAGCTTTGGCTAAAGTGGTTTTACCAGTTCCAGGAGAGTCTTCTAATAAAATGTGTCCACCACTAGCAAAGGTAGCCAGTAACTTTCTAATTGATCCTGATTGGCCTTTGATAACTTTTTGAATGTTGTCAGAAATTCTTTGATAAATTTCTCGTCCAGACAGTTGAATTTTTGAGTCTCCCATTATGTTTGATCAATTTGATTTATTCATACACATTACACCTTTTACGGAGTTAATATCAATTGCCATTCTTTGGTTTGGGAATTCCAGTTTGGTGAGGAAGTTTCCCCCACGACATAAGGACCCCAATAGCGTCGAGAACCATCTTGAGCAAATGCCACTAAAATATCTCCTTTCTCTAGTTTTAAACTACCCTCTGGAAGGGATAAAATTAAACCTTTCTGACTACCTTCTTGGGGAGCAAAATCCCAATGAGCCGGCAGATTATATTTTTGTTTAGTGGTTGAAGAGCGTTTAACTGCGGATTTTCGCGCTAATAGAGCTAGGCGTACAGGCTGAATTGTTTGATTGCTCATTCGCAAACTACCTAAACCTTGACTTTGGTGAGGTAAATTTTCGGAACTGGGTTTTTTTACTTGTTTGGTTGCTGCATTTGTGACATTAGCTTCATCAGTAGATATTACATTTGCTAATGTGGGGGTTTCTTTCGCTAGTTTTAATAAAACATCTGGCTGATTAGAATCAAAAGATACACTTAATCCTAAGCATCCCGCTACAAGTCCGAGTAGTCCCAATGCACAAGTGATAACCGCCAAATTACGATACACGGAAGATTTCATAATGTTAGTTTTTAGAGATAAGATTTTTCTTAGTTGTCAGTTGTGAAAAAATAGGTAACAGGTAGAAAGTTATTCTCCTTAGTCCCTAATTCCCAGTCCTTAGTTCCCAGTCACGTTCATGCAAAATACTCGTCTTAATAACCTTTTCAATACCATTGCTAGGAGTTTAGGGCAATGGTTTATCAATCCTTGGCGGCGATTATCACTACTTTTAATTAGTTGGTTATTTGGTTTTTTTCTGGGATCAGCAGTATCTACTACCGCTGGACAACAAGCAACATTAGATATTGTCATAGCTGCTTTTTTAGTCCTACTAACAGAGATTACCAGCAGAATATTTTACAGTCGCAGTTTTTTAGCTAGACAAGCTCTTTGGGTGGAAACACTTAACTTCCTGAAAGTTGGTTTCATTTACAGTCTATTTTTGGAAGCGTTTAAGCTAGGTTCGTGACCTGTAAATTTAGTTTGAGGATAGGAGTTAGTTATGCTCAGTAAGTGGTTACATGAATTTCTGCTCACAGGTGAAATAGATACTTTCATGCAGGTTCTAGCACAAGAAGCAGCACTGGCAGATTCTTTGAGAGCAAAGGTTTTTGATATTACACCATACAATGTAGCTCAAGTTATTCAAGAGCGATCGCACCTACTCAAATCAGTTTTTCCTGCTTTTAGCCAATTTTGCGAAACTAACCTGCAAATGCCTACTCAGACTATGTTAGAGGTATTGTGGGATTTATGGCTACCTTTGGCCATCAAAATTGCATCCAGTCGTCAAAAGCTAGGTAGAGCTTTCATCCAGGGGATTTTAGGTGGACAAGGTACAGGTAAAACAACAATGTCCCAGATTCTCAGTTTAATTCTCCACGAGTTGGGATATTTTACCCTTAGTTTATCGTTGGATGACTTGTACAAAACATACAGCGATCGCTTGGCTTTAAAGCAACAAGATCCGCGTTTAATTTGGCGTGGTCCACCAGGAACTCATGATATTGACTTAGGTTTAATTTTATTCGATCAAATTCTGCAAGGCAACAGTCCTGTGACAGTTCCCAGATTTGATAAATCTGCTTATTCAGGTGCTGGCGATCGCACCATTCCAGAAATTATTATTGATGTTGATATAGTTCTTTTTGAAGGCTGGTTTGTGGGTGTGCTTCCCATTGATACCCAAGTCTTTGCTACCGCACCATCTCCTATTAATACAGACAATGACCGGGCTTTTGCTCGTGATATGAATGAACAACTCCAAAACTATCTACCACTGTGGTTACATTTAGATAGTTTAATCATGTTATATCCCACCGATTATCGTTGTTCTTTAGAGTGGCGTAAACAAGCAGAAAAGAAAATGATCACTGCTGGTAAATCAGGTATGAATGATGCAGAAATAGAGGAATTTGTCAATTACTTTTGGCGGGCATTACATCCAGAATTATTTATCCAGCCATTGCTGACATCTCCCACAGTTGATTTTGTTATAGAAGTTGATACTGATCACTCTTTTGGTGCAATATATAGTTATAGACTTGACTCATAGGCAGGAGTTAAAACTTAATTACACCTTATGGGACTATCCCTGCAAGACGCTATGCAAACATTTGTGTAGTAGAGAATTGTATTAGCTAAAAAAATAAAACACAAATTATATATGAATAACAGCTACTTTAAAATACCAGAAACACTCGATTTTAGTAAATATGAACAAGAGCCAATTCATCTCTCTGGACATATCCAACCTCATGGCGTATTTATAGCTTTACAAAAACCAGATTTAAAAATATTACAAATTAGTGAAAACATAGAGCAGTTTTTGGGAATCTCAGCAGAATCTTTGTTAGGGCAAAACTTAAACTGCCTATTATCTTCAGCACAAATACAATTAATTACTAATGGTTTTGAATATGATAAACAAAGTTTGATTCATTTATTAGAAATTCCCAACTATCAACCAAACACCTCTTCACTATTCATAGGGATGTTCCATGAAGCTAATGGAGTTTTAATTCTAGAATTAGAACCTCATGCAGCCATCGAAATAAATCCATTATTAGGATGTACTCATCTTTTAGAACGAGCAGTTTTCCGCATTGGTCATGCTTCCCATCTCTCTGATCTTTATCACATTATTGCTCAAGAAGTGAGAAAAATAACTCAGTTTGACAGAGTCATGATTTACAAGTTTGCACCCGACTATAGTGGGGTTGTAGTTGCTGAAGATAAACAAGATGATTTAGAAAGTTATTTAGGATTACATTATCCTGCTTTTGACGTTCCCAATGAAGCCAGACAACTTTACTACCAAAATTGGCTACGGGTGATTCCAGACGTTAATTATCAACCTGTAAAAATTATTAATAACAATCAGCATCTAACTAATGAACCCATTGACTTAAGTAATTCCATCTTAAGAAGTATATCATCATGTCATAGAGAATACTTGCAGAATATGGGCATTTTTAGTGCTATGTCCATTTCACTCATTAATGAAAATAGGCTTTGGGGTTTGATTGCTTGTCACCATTATTCTCCCAAATATATCAATTATGAAACGCGCAAATTATGTGAAGTAATTGGTCAATTTACATCGATTGAATTAGTTAATAATCGAGAAAGAGCTTTAAATTTTTACCGGCAACAAGTTAAATTAATTCAACAACAACTCAATCAAAATTTAACCAACGAATTAGATTATATAGGCAATGTTTTCAAAAGGAACGAAACCAGCTTACTAAATTTACTAAGTGCAACTGGTGCTGCCATATTATTGCAAGGGCAATTAATCTTAATTGGTAATACTCCGTCAGAGAATGAAACTAGGAAATTAGTAGACTGGATATTAAATCAAAAAAATCAGCAAGAGATTTTCTATACAGATTCTCTATCAACACTATATCCAAATGCTAATAATTTTCAAGATATAGCCTGTGGTATTTTAGCAATTTCCATAGTTATTCATCAGAGGTCTTATCATATTATCTGGTTTCGACCAGAGCAAATTCAAATTGTCAATTGGGCAGGTAATCCTGAAAAAACAATATCTATAGACTCAAATGATAACCAATATTTGACTCCACGTAAGTCATTTGAACTATGGAAACAAACAGTAAAAAATCAATCACTTCCCTGGCAAGCATTTGAAATTGAAGTAGCACAAGAAATGAGAAATAGCCTCATGCTGGCGGCACTAGAGTTTTCCCAAATAGCACTCCAACAAGCTGCGGAACAAGCTGAAATTGCCAACCGAGCTAAAAGTCAATTTCTAGCTAAAATGAGTCATGAATTACGAACACCACTCAATGCTATTTTAGGTTTCACTCAAATATTAAATCGCAATAGTTCCTTATCTGAAGAAGACCAAGAAAACTTAGACATCATTAGTCGTAGTGGTGAGCATTTGCTGGCTTTAATTAATGATGTTTTAGAAATGTCTAAAATAGAAGCTGGTCAATTAACATTAAATGAAAATTATTTTGATTTGCGTCGTCTAATTTACTCTATTCAAGAAATGTTTGCCATTAAAGCCCCAAATAAAGGATTAAATTTAATCACTGAATTTAGTCCAGAAGTACATCAATATGTATTTGGAGATGAAGGCAAACTCAGACAAATACTGATTAATTTAATCGGTAATGCTATCAAATTTACTATTGTTGGCTATGTTAGTATTAGTGTTTCTTATCCTCAAGGTTTACCATTTAAAACCGAAAAAAATGGTAAAATTATGGTAGAAATTGCAATTGAAGATACAGGTACAGGTATCGCTATTGAAGATCAAGAATTAATTTTTGAAGCATTTCTCCAAGCCAAAGGAGGAAGACAATTTATGCAAGGTACTGGATTAGGATTAGCTATCAGTCGTCAATTTGCTAGATTCATGGGAGGTGACATTACAGTTAAGAGTATTTTAGGTGAGGGGACAACCTTTACTTGTCATATTCAACTCAGTCTGGCTGATAAAATAGATGTTATTCCTCCTATTAGAAATACTAAAAGAGTGGTGGGTTTAGAACCAGGACAACCTCAATATAGAATTTTAATTGTTGAAGATATTTTAGAAAATCGGCTCTTGCTCGTTAAACTATTAGACTCTTTTGGTTTTGATGTTTATGCAGTAGAAAATGGGTTAGAAGCAGTTAATATTTGCAGAGATTGGCAACCTCATTTGATTTGGATGGATATACAAATGCCAGTCATGAATGGATATGAAGCAACCAAGCAAATTCGAGCAATGAATCAAGGAAAAGACTTAATTATTATCGCGCTGACAGCAAGTGCTTTTGCAGAAGACAAACAAGCGATATTGCAAGTTGGTTGTGATGATATTGTTGCCAAACCTTTTGAAGAAAATATCCTGTTAGAAAAAATGGCTCAATATCTTGATGTACGTTATGTCTATGCAGAGAATAATCAACAAAAAAAACAGCCTAAATCTGATCGAAAATTAAACAAATTAACTGTATCTCATTTACAAGTTATGTCTCTTGATTGGATTGCTCAAGTCCATGCAGCAGCAAGAATAATTGACGATGCTCAACTTTATCAACTATTTGCACAAATTCCTCCAGAACAGCGACAACTAGCTGAGACATTAAAAACTTTAGTTGATAACTTTCAGTTAGAGACAATTATTAAACTTACTGCTCCTACTTAAAATCAACTAAAATATAATTATGTACTCATTTGCAGATAAACACAATTTTGGTCAAATTTTGATTGTTGATGACAACCCAGACAATCTTCGTTTGTTGTCTAAAATGTTAGAATCAAAAGGATTTAAAATTAAAAAAACTGTCAGTGGTGAAATTGCCATCCAAGCTGCGAGAATAGAACCTCCTGATTTAATTTTACTAGATATAAATATGCCAGATATGAATGGCTATGAAGTATGTCGGCAATTGAAATCTCAAAAGCAAACTCAACATATCCCAATAATTTTTATTAGTGCTTTAGATCAAACTGCTGATAAAATTATGGCGTTTGAGATGGGTGGAGTAGACTACATAACCAAACCTTTTCAAGAGTTAGAAGTTTTAGCCAGAGTAAAAAACCAATTAATCATTTATCAGCAGAATCGGCAGCTTATTCAACAAAATCAACAGTTACAACAAGAAATCAAAGAACGTCAAAGATTTGAAGCAGCTTTGCTGGCTGCGAATCAACAACTACAACTTTTTGCACTTTTAGATGGATTGACAGGAGTAGCCAACCGGAGAAAATTTGACGAATATTTAAATCTGGAATGGCAAAAACTTGCTCGTGAAAAATTGCCGATATCGTTATTATTTTGTGATGTGGATTTTTTCAAAAACTATAACGATACTTATGGTCATTTAACCGGAGATGATTGTTTAAAGCAAATTGCACAAACAATTAAACTATCAGTTAAACGTCCTGCTGATTTATTAGCTCGTTATGGTGGAGAAGAGTTTGCAGTAATTCTTTCCAATACTAATAACCAAGGAGCTATATACTTAGCTGAAAACATTCGCCAAAAAGTATATGATCTCAAAATTCCCCACTCTCAATCTAGGGTTGATGATTTTGTGACTTTGAGTATAGGAGTTGCAACTATTCTCCCTGATGTAGTCATTTCTCCAGATACCTTAATTGAGGTTGGTGATAAAGCACTCTATACTGCTAAAGCACAAGGTAGAAACCGGATTGTAGCTGAAAATTTGGCTTAAAGGCAACATCTGCCTAAGAGGATGTTTGAAAAGTTTTCGGCGAATATAAAGATGCCTCCGGCTCCCGTTAGGGATACGCTACTACACAAGCGAAGTCCACCTATTCCTTCGGTCCCGTAAGGGATACGTGGACTAATGAAAAATCAAGGCTTCTGAACCCACGAAGGTGGGTTTTGTCTGTGTAGCCGCGATTTATAATCGCCCAGAGAGTATGAATTTAGACTTTTCAAACACTCTCTAACAATCACTGAAATGAAGTCTTCACAATACTTTCAAAAATAGGGGTTTTTTGTAAATATTTGGTGAATATGTAATACTAGGTTGCTCTTTGTAACAATAGCATCTATACTAATTAAAGTAAGCATCTCTAAGTTACAGAATTATCAGTAAATATAAATAGATATGGCTACATTCAAGATACTTAACTGTAATCAACATCTAGTCGATTATTTGTAAGTATGATGATCAAAGCTATGTACTACTATTTACTACTCGCTACCAAACAGGCCATATCTACCGTTGTCAGAAATCAGGTTTCGGTAATAATACTTAATCACAGGACATAACAGGATTTTGTTAAATCTGGTTGCAGATTTGACGGAGCGGATATAAATTTTTTTAATAAATTTTTTTATCCGTAAAATTACTGATGAGACGAATAAATGAAAATTTATCCCTAGTCAGATAGATAAACCTGTCAATGTAAAAACGTAAGAATTCAGGTGAGGTGATAAGATCCCCGACTTCTTTTATTTATTGTGTCCATAAATGATAAATTGATCTTAGAAGTCGGGGATCTGGGGATGAACGATTGCTATAGCTCAATACTTACGCAAAAACAGCGATTGAGACAGCAAAGAAACAACGTCCCGATTTGATTTTGCTGGATATAAATATGCCGATAAATATGCCGAAAATAAATGCTTATGAAGTTTATCTGCATTTGCAATCTCAGGTTGAAACTGTGAATATTCCCATAATTTTCATAGAAATACTAGAGCAAATTACAGACAAAATTAACGGCTTTAAGATTACCAAAAGAGACCACATTACAAAATCTTTTCAAGAATCAGATATATTATCACAAATGCAAAATAAATTGATTGTTAACCAGCGAAATCGAGAATTAATTACCTACAAACAGCAGTCAGAAAAAGCAAGAGAGGAATACAAGTTGGTTACAAAAGCTTTAGTTATGGATAATCATAATTTATACTCTGGGGTTCTTTTAAATGCAATGACAAGCACTGCTAATCGAGTCAAGTTTGATGAATATTTAAATCTGGAATGGCAAAAGCTTGCTAGTAAAAAATTACCTCTCTCTCTCTTATTATGCAATTTTGATTTTTCCCAAAATCAAAATCATGCTGATGCTAGTTTAACAGCAGATAATTGCTTACCACTAATAGCTCGAGAGATTAAATTAGTCGTGAAGAGATCAACTGATTTAGTATCTCGTTATGAACAAGAAAAATTTGCTATTATCTTATCTAATACTGATTCTAAAGGCGCTGTTTTTGTGGCCAAATTAATCCAAGAAAGAGTAGATAAGCTCAAAATTAATAACATTCCATTCACAGAAAATAAACTTTTTATCTTAACAATAGGAGTGGCCACGATTGTTCCTAATAAAAAGATGACTCCCAGCAATTTAACTGATATGGTCGAAAAAGCCATTGATAATGCAAAATTACAAGGGATAAATTAAGAAAATTTCATAAATATATCCCCGATTCATGGAAGAACCTGGGGATATTTTTTACATACTTATTAGAGGTTGTTTTACTGAAATTGCTGGACTAAATCATAAAAAGGTTGCCAATTATCTGCTTCAACAATTGGTTCCCAAATTGATTCAATCACAGGTCTTAATAAATTAGCTTGAGGATTGTATTTAGCTAGAGTCTGAGAAATAATTTCCATTTGGTGAGGATCGAAATTATTGAGAACTTTATGATAAAGTACACACCAATTATCAAAAAGTGCTGATGCTCCCAAGGCTGGAACAACCTCAGATTCATTCATCACAAAAGCTGGTTCATCACGCCATTTAATTGAAAAAGTGCGAGCCATATCCGCAAAAAATTGATGATAACTAACTTGACTATCTTTCAAAAAAGCAATTGTCAATTCTAAAAGATGATCAGCTTCTGTAAATTGCCAATCTTCAAAGCCCAATTTTTTCAACATCAAACTTCGATATTCAAGATGATAGTATTCGGCAAATTTAGCCAGACCATTTTGTAAATCACTAATATCAATTATTGCCTTTAAAGGTTCTTGCAACATTTCTAAATTTAATCGGCAAATGCTTGGTTGCTGACCATAACAATAGCGTCGATAATAATCAAAATAGGCAGCGGTAAAGTATAAATCATAGGTAGGAATAAAGGCATAAGGACCATAATCAAAACTCTCCCCTGTAATGGACATATTATCAGTATTCAGGACTGCATGACAAAAACCTGCGGCCATCCACTGTGCTACTAATTCTGCAACTCGCTGTACTAATTCAGCATAAAATAAAGCATATTTATCATTTTCATCTTTGAGATGTTGATAATATTGCTTAATAACATGATCTAACAAATTTTTAGTTAAATCAGGACGTTTTAAATAATGCAGTCGTTCAAAAGTGCCAAACCGGATATGAGATTTACTCATCCGTATCATTACTGATGAACGAGTCGGAGAAGGTTCATCTCCACGCCACAAACCTAAGCCTGTTTCAATCATACTCAAACAGCGGGAAGTTCTTACCCCTAAGCGGTTTAGTGCTTCTGCTGCAATGACTTCCCGTACTCCACCTTTGAGTGTAAGCATACCGTCACCACCACGAGAGTAAGGTGTTCTCCCTGATCCTTTTGTCCCAAAGTCGTATAATTCGTTATCAATTCCTCTGACTTGTCCATATAAAAACCCTCTACCATCACCTAACTGGGAGTTATATTCACCAAATTGATAACCGTGATAACGCAGGGCTAAAAAGGGTTTTCGTCCTTGGAATTTACCAAAAGCTGTGATAAAATCTTCGTCTTTAACTACTTGAGGATCAAGTCCTAAATGCGGTAATATTGCATCATTACGCCAACGTAGTATAAGTTGAGGAAATTCCTCGGCTGCAACTTCATCATAGTAGTCATTACCTAGAGATTCTAAGGCGCTTTCGTAGTTGAGAGATAGTAAAGGATTACCTGAATTTGTGTGGTTGGGAGTTTCAGCTAGTGTCATTATCGGCAAATTTTAATTGTTCTTCTTTTTATCTTACATCTGATATCATTAGATCCCCGACTTCTTAGAGAAGTCGGGGATCTGGATAGAAGTCGGGGATCTGGATATTGGATATTAATAAATACTTGGTTTCCAACTATAATTAGTGAGACTGGTGAGAATATGATCTTCCCATTGACCATTAATTAATAAATAGTCTCTAGCATATCCTTCAATGACAAAATTCAGTCTTTTGAGGACATTACCACTACGTCGATTGTGTGGCATATAATTGGCCATGATACGGTGAAAATTTAATTCTTTAAATACATATTCAGTTCCAGCTTTTAAAGCTTCTGTCATGTAGCCATGACTTTGTGCTGCTTCTGCTAAACTATATCCAACATTACAAAAACTAGCTGCTCCGCGTACAAAACTACTAAAATTGACAAGACCAATAATTTGCTGTGGCTTGATTTTGGGGTATATAAATAGTCTTAAAGAGTAGTCATGAAAGAATTCCCGATGATATTGTTCTATCTGATATTCCCAAAATTTTACTGTAAAAAAACCATCAACCCAACTTGGTGAAAATGGAGTAAGATAGGCTTTATTAATAGTAAAATATTTAAGAATTTGGGGTATATCTTCGGGAGTAGCCACTCTTAATAACAGACGATTGGTTGTAATTAGTGGCAGTTCTGAATTCATATACTAGAATTATTAATTTTGTGTATTTTAGTAACAATCTACAAAAGGATAGTAACGGTGGGAATACGCTACGATTGGCAGCAAGATGAGATTTTGGCAATCTATAATACACCATTTCTAGAGCTTATTTATCAAGCGGCTAGTGTACATCGCCAATTTCATAACCCAAAACAAATACAAGTTTGTAAGCTGATATCTATTAAAACAGGTGCTTGCCCCGAAGATTGTGGTTATTGCGCTCAATCTTCCCGCTACAAAACGGAGGTGAAGCCAGAAGCACTGTTAGAAAAAGAGACGGTGCTAAATATTGCTAAGACAGCCAAAGAAACTGGTGTAAGTCGGGTGTGTATGGGTGCTGCTTGGCGGGAAGTGCGGGATAATTCCCAGTTTGAGCAAGTCCTGGATATGGTCAAGGATGTTACCTCAATGGGTTTAGAAGTTTGCTGCACTTTGGGAATGTTGAATGCAAATCAGGCTAAACGCTTAGAAGATGCGGGACTGTATGCTTACAATCATAACTTGGATACTTCCCAGGAATATTACAGCACTGTAATTACTACTCGCACTTATGGCGATCGCTTGCAAACAATCGACAATGTGCGCCAAACTAATGTTACTGTCTGCTCTGGCGGTATTCTCGGCTTGGGTGAAAGCGTCGCAGATCGGGCAGGAATGTTATACACTCTGTCTAATTTACAACCCCATCCAGAATCTGTTCCCATTAATATTCTCTCACAAGTCCCCGGTACACCTTTGGCAGATCAGCCGGAAGTTCCTATTTGGGAAGTGGTGCGGATGATTGCTACCGCTAGAATTATTATGCCCGCTTCTGATGTGCGTTTAAGTGCGGGGAGGGCGAAACTTTCCCAAGTTGAACAAGCTTTATGTTTTATGGCTGGTGCGAATTCCATCTTCTCCAGCGATGATAACAAAATGTTGACGGTAACTACTCCTTGTCCTGATTATGATGCAGATCGGGAAATGTTGAATTTGCTGGGTTTGGAAATGCGTCCACCATTTCAAAAGCAGGAAAAAACACCAACTCCGGTAATAATGAAATAGTAGTACATAGTATGTAGTACGTATGGTGCGTTAGCGTCACCGTAATGCACCATATAAATACTTACATAAAAATACTGTACGTGTGCAACTACGTATGATTGACTAAATTATTTAAATTAAATTATGTAAATAATTCATCACTTATACCGTAGTGTTAAGAAATAGAAGTGGTGTATGATCATACAATAAGCTTAAGAAGCGATCCAAATTTTAATTTTCATCTTTGTATTACAATACAACAGGTAAATTCACTATGTATAAGATTCTTATTGTTGAAGATGAGCTTCAAATCAGAGAAAACATCCAGCAAATTCTTGAATTACAAGATTTTGCTGCCATTACCGCAGAAAATGGATGGGAAGGGTTACAAATGGCTCAAAAACATCAGCCAAATTTGATTATCTGCGATATCATGATGCCTTTATTAGACGGCTATGGACTGCTGAAAACATTACGTCAAGATGTTAATACGTCCGATATTCCCTTCATTTTTCTCACAGCTAAAGCTGAACACGCTGATTTGCGTCAAGCAATGAAACTTGGTGCAGATGATTATTTAACTAAGCCTTTTCAAGTAGATGAACTACTCCAAGTAATTTCAATTCAATTAGAAAAACATCAAATAGTTAATCAACAATATAAAGGTAAAATTGAGCAGATGGAAGCTCAAATTAATTATCTAGCACGTCATGATACCTTAAGTAATTTACCCAATCAACTCTTTTTAGAAGAGTATTTTAATCAAACCCGTGTTCAAGTTTATAATCAGGATGATCAATTTTTACCATTATTACTACTTGATATCAATATTCTCTACCAATCAAAATTATTATTGGAACCGAGTTTGAGACACTTTTTATGCAAAGATATAGGGGAACGACTCAACAACCTAAAGCACAATAATCAGGCTATTGATTTGATAGCTTATTTAGAAACCAATCAACTGGCATTATTATTAAAGCCCAGTCAAGATAGTAAAGTTGTTGCCGAAATTGCTCAACAAATTTTAGAAAGTCTATCGGACCCTTTATGTTTGAATAATCAGCAAATCTTGATTCAAACTAGAATTGGTATTTCCTGTTACCCAAATGATGGGTTACAACTAAATGAATTACTGACTCATGCGGAAATTACTCTAGAACATTATAAATTAGACAGAACAAATCGCTATCATTTTTATCATCAAGAAATACTCAATATTGTCTTTAGAAAAGTTATTTTAGAATGTGATTTTTTGTCGGCCATAGAAAACGGAGAATTTGAACTTTACTATCAACCTCAAGTCAATAGCAAGACTGGTAAAACTATGAGTGTTGAAGCTTTAATCCGTTGGAATCATCCTGAACATGGTTTTATTTCTCCGGCAGAATTTATTCCTATTGCTGAACAATCAGGTTTTATTATTTCCTTGGGAGAATGGGTTTTAAGAACCGCTTGTTTACAAATAAAAAATTTACAATTAGAAGAATTTGGCAATTTAAAATTAGCTGTAAATATATCTGCTTATCAGTTTCAAGAAGAGAATTTTATCCACCGAGTTGTAGAAATTGTTGAAGAAACAAATTTCGACATGAAGCAATTAGAATTAGAACTGACTGAAACTGTATTTATTCAAGACATTGAAGCAGTGAAATTAAAAATGAAAGAACTGAAATCTCAAGGTATTGAGCTATCTATTGATGATTTTGGTACAGGCTATTCATCTTTTAAATATTTGCGAGAGTTTTCTTTTAATAACCTGAAAATAGATAGATATTTTATTACCAGCATTGACAAGCTGACGGATAAGCAGTCAATTATAAAAGGTATAATTCAGATGGCACATCATCTGAACATCAATATTATTGCTGAAGGAGTAGAAACTCAGACAGAGCTAAATTGGCTAAAACAAAACGGTTGTGATGTTATTCAAGGCTATTTTTTCAGTCGTCCGTTACCCATAGAAAACTTGAAGATTTTTTTACTAGCTGAACATCAAAAATAAAATACAGCAGGGAACAGAGAACAGGGAACGGGGAACGAGGAACAAAACCAAATACCTGGAAAAAAATTATGATTCAGATTGTTATCCCTCAATAAGAAATCTATTTATTCAAATTTAAGAATGCTTATTTCTACCTCTGATCCTACTCAAACCAAATTAATGTCAGCTATCATTCGTCAACCCCTCATAGTGGCAGCGAATACAACTGTGATGGAAGTTATAGCCCAAATGAGTGGTGTAAGAACAGTTTGTGCAGTTTCCCATACTACTCATAGTCAAGAGGCAGATTTCGTCATAGATGCACGCTCAAGCTGTGTTTTAGTTGTCGAAAATAATGAACTAATAGGTATTTTCACTGAAAGGGATGTTATTAGATTAAGCGTCCAAAAACGAAATTTAGAGAATTTAGCCATTGGTGATGTCATGTCCCATCCTGTCGTCACCTTACGCGAGTCAGATTTTACTGACTTGTTTTTTGCGGTTAATCTCCTTAAACAACACAACATTCGCCATTTAGCAGTGGTTGATGAGCAAAATCAACTGCTGGGAATACTGACTCATGAAAGTTTGCAAAAACAAACCCGGCCTGTAGATTTGTTGCGGTTGCGGTTAGTGGATGAAGTGATGACGACAAAGGTGATTTGTGCGGCTGCGGATGTTTCTATATTCGAGATTGCTCGCTTAATGGCAGAGAATCGCATTAGTTCTGTGATGATTGTGGAAACAAAGGAATCCTTAACAATTCCCATTGGTATTCTCACTGAGCGCGATATTGTCCAATTTCAAGCCTTAAACCTGAATTTTGAAACCTGTCAAGCACAGACTGTCATGAGTACCCCCATTTTCTGTGTCAATTCCCATGAATCTCTGTGGAATGTACAGCAGATCATGGAACAGCGATTGATTCAGCGTTTAGCGGTGACAGGAACACAAGGTGAACTACTAGGTATCGTTACCCAAAGCAGTATTTTACAATCCCTCAGCCCCTTAGAATTATATAAATTAACGACAGTATTAGAACAAAAGGTATTGCAGTTAGAATCTGAGAAAATAGAACTGCTAGAACATCGCACTGTTGAACTAGAAGAACAAGTAGATGTGCGAACCGTTGCACTCAGGAAAAAAGCGGAGCAAGAGCGGTTAATTGCCACAATTTCTTCTCAAATTCGCTCATCTCTAAATTTACAAGATATTTTAGATACAGCAGTTACAGAAATTCGCGGATTGTTGCAATGCGATCGCGTAATTATTTACCAGTTCTACCCGGACTTTAGTGGTATAGTCCTCGCTGAATCTATTATTGCAGGTGGGCTTTCTGTTCTACATACACACCCCAATGATCCTTGTATTACTCCAGAATATATTGAACCTTACCGTCAAGGGCAAATTCGCGTAGTTAATGATATTTATTTGGAATCCATGACGCTTTGCCATCAGGAAATGCTGATAGGGTTGGATATTCGTGCCAAATTAATGATTCCCATCGTTGTGGAAGAGCAACTTTGGGGATTGATGTTAACAAGTTACCGTGATACTCCCCACTATTGGGAACTTGATGAAATTGAACTGGTACAGCAACTGTCAACTCAAGTGGCAATAGCTATTCAACAGGCAAATACTCACAACCAGCTAGAAACGGCTCTGAATCTATTACACCAAACAAATCAAAACTTAGAAAAGAAAGTTGAAGAACGGACTCAGGCGTTGCAAAATAGTGAGATAAAATATCGCAACCTTTCTGATCGTCTACAACTAGCAGTTAAATCTGCTCAAATCGGTATTTGGGATTGGGATATAGTTAATGATTGCTTAGTTTGGGATGAACAGATGTATAAAATCTATGGATTCAAAACATCAGAATTTTTGGGTGCGGTTGAAGCTTGGGAAAGGAGCTTACATCCAGATGATGCCACAAATACTAAGGCAATTTTACAGCAAGCTATTAGGGGCGAAAAAGATTTTGATCCTGAATTTAGAATAGTCTGTCCAGATGGTACAGTCCGGATCATTCAAGGTTACGGAATCGTTCAGAGAAATTCCCAAGGGCAAGCAGAACGGATGATTGGGGTTAATCTTGATATTACAGAACGCAAACAAGCAGCACGAAAAATTAAGCAACAAGCTGAAAAAGAATATTTGTTAAATCAAATTACCAAACGCATTCGTGAATCTCTTGATTTGGCAACTATTTTTAATACTGCTACTCAAGAAATCCGGCAAGTTATGAATGCAGATCGAGTAGGTATTTTCAAATTCGATCCTGACAGTAATTTTAACGATGGTGAATTTGTCGCTGAATCTGTAATTGCTGGTTTTCAATCTGTCCTAGAGATAAAAATTCATGATCACTGTTTTGGTGAAGAATATGCTGCTTACTATCAGCAAGGGAGAATTCAAGCAGTAAGTGATATTGATAATGCCGGATTACTAGATTGTCATCGTGATGTTTTAGCACAATTTCAGATTCGGGCTAATTTAGTAGTTCCATTAATTCATGAACAACATTTGTGGGGTTTATTGTGTGTTCATCAATGTGATCAAATCCGTCATTGGCAAGAGTTTGAGATTGAACTTATCCAACAATTAGCTAATCAATTAGCGATCGCTATTCAACAATCTAGTTTATATCAGCAAGTACAGTCAGAACTGAGCATTAGAAAGCAAGCTGAAAATGAGCTTTCCCTACAACTACAACGGCTAAAAATCACTCAGGAGATTACCCAAGAAATTCGCTCTACGCTGAATTTAAACGATATTTTAGCCACTATCACTCAAAAAGTTAAAGAATTAATGCAGGTTGAGCGGGTGATTGTCTTCCGTCTGTTTCCTGATGGTAAAAGTAAAATTGTGGAAGAAGTTATTGCTAACGGTTATGAGGCTTTAAAGGATCTTCATTGGGAAGATGAAACATGGTCAGAAGAGATTTTAAACTACTATTGGCAGGGAAAACCTCGGATTGTGCCTGATGTGATGAACGATATCTGGGCAGATTGCTTAAGAGAATATTCCTTAAAAGGACAGATTAAATCGAAAATTGTCGCTCCCATATTACAGGATTTAGGAGAAAATGAGTCCAGTCCCTGGGTAAATTCTAATAATAAGCTATGGGGCGTTTTAGTTGTTTATGCTTGTAGGACAAAACGCATCTGGGAAGATGCTGAAGCCCAATTATTGCAACAAATAGCCAATCAATTAGCGATCGCTATTCAACAAGCGGATCTATTTTACCAACTACAAACCTCCCTATCTAAAGAAAAAGAAGTTAGCGAAATGCGATCGCGTTTCATTTCTATGGCATCCCATGAATTTCGCACACCTTTAGCCATTATTGCCTCATCTACAGGCATTTTACAAAATTTTAGCGATCGCTTGACGGAAGATAGAAAACAAGGACACCTAGACACTATCCAAAAAAGCATCAAGCATACTGTTCAACTTCTCGATGATGTCCTGATGATTAATCGGGCTGAAGCTGAGAAGATGGAATTTAAACCAGAAATATTAGATATCATTGCCTTCTGTAGTAGTCTAAAACAAGAAATACAATCTACCACTGACAAACATATAATCGAGTTTACTGTTAATTCCCAAGATCCAATATTAGATAATAGTTTGTTTGTCCAATTTGATCCCAAAAATATCCGGCAAATTCTTACCAATCTCCTCACTAATGCCATAAAATACTCCCCTGAAAATAGTTTAATTGATTTTAGTTTGACAAAAGAAAATGAACAACTAATTTTCAAAATTAAAGATTCTGGTATTGGCATTCCTGAAGCAGATCAAGTAAATTTATTTAACTCTTTTCATCGTGCTTCAAATGTTGGTAATATTTCTGGTACAGGTTTGGGTTTGGCAATAGTCAAAAAATGTGTTGATTTACACAAAGGAGAAATTACGCTAGATAGTGAAGTATATCAGGGAACAACATTTACTGTGATCATTCCCCTAAAATACTAAGTAATCGTGCAAAATAAATTTTATTGATTTTGCATACTAGATACTATTGACAAAAATATTATTTGCTAATGCTAGATAATGCCAATACAAAATATAGGACTAATATTTAATTATTGGAATATATTTACAATACGTAGGGTAGGCATTGTCCACGGGATAAAACCCACATTGTGTGGGTTTAATTAGCGTCTAACTGTAAGCTTAGATTATCTTGGCTCCGCGTAGACCAAATAACAAGCCAACAGCTACACCCATGAACACGCCTAAAAAGACAATGTATTCAACTACAGCCATTTCGGTTTCTCCTCTTTTCTTTAGTTACTTATTTATATTGAATCACTAATAATTCGTAATTTGTAATTCGTAATTCGTAATTCACAAATATTCGTCCCAGTCCCCAGTCCCCAGTCCCCAGTCCCCAGTCCCCAAACTGCGGTAAAATACGCGGACGTGTGATCATATCAGGGTTGTTAAATGAGTTCTGTAATTAAAGTCGATATACCAGAAAAGTCTTATGAAATCACTGTTGCACCTGGAAGTTTAGATCAACTGGGTGAACAGATGGGGAGTTTGCAACTGGGTAAGAAGGTATTGCTGGTTTCTAACCCGATGATATTTAAACATTATGGCGAAAGAGCGATCGCATCCCTAAAAAATGCCGGCTTTGAAGTCATAACCTATAACCTCCCACCAGGGGAACGCTACAAAACTTTAAACTCCATCCAAAAAATCTATGATGTAGCCTTAGAACATCGGTTAGAACGTTCTTCGACGATGGTTGCTTTAGGTGGTGGTGTCGTTGGTGATATGACTGGGTTTGCCGCTGCTACCTGGTTAAGAGGAATTAACGTTGTCCAAATTCCTACAAGTCTGTTAGCAATGGTAGATTCAGCTATTGGCGGTAAAACCGGGGTAAACCATCCTCATGGTAAAAATTTAATTGGTGCTTTCCACCAACCCAGCTTAGTATTAATTGATCCTGAAGTCTTGAAAACCTTACCGGCAGCCGAATTTCGGGCGGGAATGGCGGAAGTGATCAAGTATGGCGTAATTTGGGACGCTGAATTGTTTACTCAATTGGAAGCGAGTAAGCACCTTGACCAACTCCGCTATGTAAAATCCGACCTGATAAATTACATATTAACTCATTCTTGTCAAGCGAAAGCAGATGTTGTGAGTAAAGATGAAAAAGAATCTGGACTGCGGGCAATTTTAAATTATGGTCATACTATCGGCCATGCTGTGGAAAGTTTAACCAATTATCGGATGTTTAAACATGGTGAAGCTGTGGGTATTGGCATGATAGCGGCGGGTGATATTGCTGTAAAATTAGGACTTTGGCAAAAAGCCGACACAGAACGTCAAAACGCACTGATTAAAAAAGCAGGTTTACCGACAAAATTACCAGCAAATTTAGATATTGCAGAACTTATTGATGCTTTGCAATTAGATAAAAAAGTCAAATCTGGGAAAGTGCGGTTTGTGTTACCCACTCAAATAGGTGAAGTGAAGGTGACAGATGAAGTACCCACAGATATTATTAGGCAAGTATTAGAGGAAATGGCAGGTTAGAAAGTTTCCAGATAATATATAGAGTTGACACTCCCCGGTCTAAAGACACGGGGATTCTGAAGCAGCCCAAAAACGGACTCATAAAACCTGCAAACGCAGGTTTATATCAAGACAGCGACAATGATGCACTCAGTTTAGCGATCGCCATTGCACCTATACATGGTAATGCCGATGCTCAACCCCTACCTATAAAATCAAACGATTAAGCCATTTTGAGTATATTGTGAAAACAGAAGGGCGGAATTTCAGATACAATAAATAATTTCCAGTTCGGGTAAGCTAAAAAAAGCAGTTTTTTACCTCAGAACAATGACAGCCAATAGTCCCACAATTTTAGCCTTAGACTTTGATGGAGTGATTTGCGATGGACTAATTGAATATTTTGAGGTAGCATGGCGTACCTACTGTCAAATTTGGTCATCTGCTAAGGACACACCACCGGATGATTTAGCTTTAAGATTCTATCGTTTGCGTCCTGTAATTGAAACCGGTTGGGAAATGCCTGTTTTAATTAAAGCCTTGATTGAGGGTTTTTCTGATGAGAAAATTCTGCAAGAATGGGTAAATATTACCCCCCATATTTTAGCAGCAGATAATCTGGAAGCGAAAGCAGTTGCTAGGAAACTTGACAGTTTGCGAGATGAATGGATAGCTACAGATTTAGATGCTTGGTTAAGTTTGCATAAATTCTATCCAGGAGTGATAGAAAAACTCAAAATGACTCTTGATAGTGGAGTACAGTTATTTATTGTGACAACAAAAGAAGGGCGTTTTGTTAAACGATTGTTACAAAAAGAAGGAGTTGATTTACCAGATACAGCAATTTTTGGGAAAGAAGTAAAACGCCCAAAATATGAAACTTTGCGAGAATTAATTGAGAAAGCTGAACATAAACCTGTGAAGTTGTGGTTTGTTGAAGATAGACTAAAAACATTACAATTAGTGCAACAACAGTCAGATTTAGATCATGTGCAACTTTTCTTAGCAGATTGGGGCTATAATACGCAACCAGAAAGGGAAGCCGGACAAAATGATGCACACATTCGGGTAATTTCACTTTCTGATTTTTCTCAAGATTTCTCTAGCTGGTAAAAAACTAGATCCCCGACTTCTTGGAGAAGTCGGGGATCTGAATCTTCAAAATTATGAATTACGAATTAATTTATTATGCTTGATTTAACAAAAATAGCAGGACAAATGCAAGGTTTAAGTGAGCATCTTTCCTCAGAAGTTGCTGAAAGTAACCGCAGGTTGGAATTAGCAAAGGAATATTTAAAACAAGCTTGTGAATGTCAAAAAGAATTACTAGAACGTCAAGAAAAATGGCGCGATCGCATACTTTTTGCTAATGCTACACCCATCGAACCTTTAGAAACCTGTATTGATATTCCCACTCCCCCCAAAGTTCATACTGTCATCGCTACCGATGGTTCTCAAATTGCGCCTAACCATCATGAAATTGCGTATTGTTACTTATTAAATATCGGACGAGTAGTTTTACATTATGGTCAAAATCGCCACCCACTTCTCGATAGTTTACCGGAGGTATTTTATCGCCCAGAAGATTTGTATATCGCCCGTCAGTGGGGTTTAAGAACCGAAGAATGGATGAGTCATCGCCGTACTGCTGATGAAACTACGGTATTAGCAGAACTAGCTTGTAGTGAAAAAACCGAAGCACCAGCTTTAGCGATGGTTGATGGTTCCTTAATATACTGGTTTTTAGATCAATTACCAATGGATGCCCGCGATCGCATCTTACCCCCCATTTTAGAAGCTTGGCAACAATTACGTAAAGCGGAAATTCCCGTTATGGGTTATCTTAGCGCCGCCCGTAACATCGAAGCCACAAACTTTTTACGGTTGTTAGCTTGTCCTCATCCCGTCCCTGACTGTATCAGTTATTGCCCCGATCAACTAGAAGCTGTACCGTGTAAAAAATTTGATAATTTACGAGATACAACTTTATCTACAACCCAACTGCAACCAGGACAGAGAGGACCCCTATGGCGTAGTAACAACCGCATTTTACAACTTTATGAAGACCAAACTATTTATTTTTGCTACGTTCACGTAGGTACGGAAATTGCCCGGATAGAAATTCCTATGTGGGTAGCAGAAAATTCTAGTATGTTAGATCAAGCATTGGGGTTAATGTTAGCACAGGTACAAAAAGGATACGGTTATCCTGTGGCAATTGCGGAGGCGCATAATCAAGCTGTAGTCAGAGGTGGTGATAGAAACCATTTCTTTGCGCTTTTGGAAAGAGAAATGATTAAAGCTGGTATAAAAAATGTCGGAACTTCCTATAAAGAAGCCAGAAAACGAGGAAGTATCGCTTAATAAAATTTTGGATTTTGGATTTTGGATTTTGGATTGTAAAAATATGTTCAATAACCGCAGATGGACGCGGATGAACACAGATAAATTATCTAACGATAAGATCCCCGACTTCTTTTGTTATCTTGTAAATAAATTATGAATTGATGTCAGAAGTCGGGGATCTGGATATGTTAATCTGCGTTTAAAACACGTTTAAAACATCATTTACCTAAACATTAAATCGGAATAACATCACATCCCCTTCCTGCACAATATACTCCTTACCTTCACTTCTGACTAACCCTTTTTCCTTTGCACCATTCATTGAACCATGAGTTACTAAATCATTATAAGCAACGGTTTCTGCACGAATAAAACCCCGTTCAAAATCAGAGTGAATGACACCAGCAGCTTGAGGTGCAGACATTCCCGCGTTAATTGTCCAAGCACGGGTTTCTTGAGGACCACAAGTGAAATATGTCCGCAAACCTAAAAGAGCGTAAGTTGCACGAATTAAAGATTTTAAACCGCCTTCTTTTACACCCAAAGATTCGAGAAAATCAGCTTTATCTTCTTCTGGTAATTCGACTAATTCCGCTTCAACTTGTGCAGAAACAATCACAACTTGGGCATTTTCTCCAGAAGCAACTTGTCGCACTTGTTCAACAAAATCATTACCTGTTGCTAAGTCATTTTCAGAAACATTAGCAGCGTAAATAATTGGTTTATTTGTGAGTAGTCCTAAACCTTTAATAATTGCAGCTTCTTCTTCATTTAAACTCACTTGACGGACAGATTTACCTTCATTTAAAGCCGCAGCTAATTTTTCCAGCACAGTGATTTCAAATTGTGCATCTTTGCTGGTGCGTGCTTGTTTGCGAGTTCTGTCAATGCGTTTTTCAATTTGCGATAAATCTGATAAACCAAGTTCTAAATTAATGATTTCAATATCTCGCGCTGGGTCTACAGAACCGGCAACGTGAATGATATCATCATTTTCAAAACAACGCACAACATGAACTATTGCGTCAACTTCACGAATGTGGGATAAAAATTGATTACCCAGTCCTTCACCTTGACTTGCACCTTTCACCAAACCGGCGATATCGACAAACTCAACACGAGCAGGTATAATTTGTTTAGAAGTGGCAATTTTGGCGAGAACGTTTAACCGGTCATCTGGTACTGAGACAATGCCAACATTCGGTTCAATTGTACAAAAAGGGAAGTTAGCAGCTTCGGCTTTAGCGTTAGCTACGACAGCGTTAAATAAGGTTGATTTTCCGACGTTGGGAAGTCCGACTATTCCGGCTCTTAGCATTGTAGATTTTTAGATGTTGATTGCAATTATAAGGATAATTTAAACAGGTCGAGGAATGGTTTGGGGAATTGGACCAGGTACTGTTTGGGGAATTGGTGCTGGTACTGTTTCCGGTACTGGTTCTGGGAACGGTGGAGGAATAGTTGGTTCTGGTCGAGGTTCGGGACTGGGTAGGGGGTTGGGTCCAGGAGTTGGTATTTGCGGTTCGGGTATGGAGATAGCGGTGGGATAAAGCATGGTAAGTCTAATTGATTCGACTTTTCCAAGCTAGATGATAACTTAAACCGTTGACATCTTCCCAAATGGCTATACTCAAATTTTAGTTATTACGATTTTCCCACAACTCTAATAAAGCAACTGTCCCTACAAAAAATGTATAAATTGCATATTTGATGGGGTTGTGATTTTGAGCAGGTGCATAAAAAGCTGCAATTATTCCTTCGACAAAATGCGCTGAGAGTGCAATATGAGCAAGTATTAAAGCGGGAGTTAATATAGTTGGTAGTTGGCTGTTAGTTGTTACTGTTTGGATGTTCCATAATTCTAATCCTATGGCGCTGGTGATGAGGGGGATGGAGATGAATTTGATGATGGTGAATAATTTTTGTTTGATAGGTTTGATGTCTTTGAATATCATTTCGCCTGTTTTTCTCTAGTAATTACATTGTACATTTTACTTCATTAAATTATTAATTAATTCATCAATTATTAAAATTTCCTGAGTAATTTGTTTGACGGTATTTATTTCTGTTGCTGGATCTGGGGGTCGTATAGTAATGTAAGATGTAGATGATTTATGCGCTACTTCACCTCGATTTTCTCCAAATGTATTCATAATAGCCAGCCAAGCTGGATCTAAATCATCACTATCTATACCAATTGGTAATAGCAAAGCCAAAATATTTTCTTCTTTGACTCCATGATTTTGATTAATCACCCTATTAAAATGTTCTAATGATAAATCTATTTTTTTATTGATTTTTATTTTCTCTTCTTTAACTGTTTTGCTGCCTTTTTTTGGTGTTAGTGTATCTGGTGGTTCATCCATATTTAAACTAGAGAAACCAAGTAAACATATTAGAGTACGGCGGGTTTCTCCTTTGTTATCCCAGGCTTTTTTTGCATCTAGAACTACTTCCCTAACTCTATCTTCTAGATATGATTCGATTTCAGCATGAGCTAAAACTCTATATGCAAGAGTTCTCATTAACTGTCTATCAGAATATAAACCTGTAGGACTAATTTTAGGTAAAAATTGCTTTTTTAACCTATTTAACTCCTTGGTTAAAGTACGAAATCTAGCAGATTTTGGCATATTATATAAATACCCTACCTCAACCCGTTAAAAATTATCCGATTATCAACAAGTTCAGGTAGGTTAAAATCTACATCCAAAACTGTTAATAGACTTTCACCCCATAATCTTAGACGATTATACGTTTCAGTAATATTCTGTGTTCTCCGTTCAATAGCTTCCTGAAAACTTCTGTCTGTTGAACATAAATCTTTAAAAGCATTTTCAACGTTTTTCTGATTTCTTTCCGCAGAGTTCCTAATATTTTCATCTTTAAAGTAAAAAACCATCACATCTAAAATTGCTCGATTGAATTGGATTTGATATTTTTGTTGTTTACTTGACCACATACGAGAGAAGTTTTTTTCTCCAAATATATTAATAGTTGTTTGTACTGCTGCTTCAAATTCATTGACTAAATTTTCAATTTCTTGTTGCTGAAATCTTTCATTAAGCTTTTCACAAGTCATATCAAGAAATTTTTTTAAATTGCCACGATATTCATTGAGAAAATAATGAAAAGCTATATAACGCAGTAGTAATTCAACATCACGCATCCGAAAATCAGGATCTGGTGATTTAAATATTTGTCTTAAAGCGTTGCTTTTAATTGATTTGTCATCTAAAAAATCAATAAAATCACCGGGATGTAATGCTTGTCTGAGTTCTTGCGGTGATAGTGGAGTGCTTTCTACATTCAATCGTAAGAAGATTTTATACAGTAAATTTTCATTTTTCCAATTGCGAACTAATATAGTACGAATAGTTTGGTTATCTAGTGAGTTTAGTTCTGAATTTAGAACAATATCATGTTTTAAGTTTTCATATTTTTTACCTATTAAATAACGTTTAAATTCTAAATCTCTCAGAGCAAAAGCATTATTGGGAGTTTCTTCACTTCTTCCATAAAATTGCAGAATGGTTAATAACCTTTGTTTTCCATCAAGAACAATAAACTTACTTTTTTGTTTGGGTAGAACAGCTAATACTATCTGTGGTACAGGAAACCCTAGTATTAGTGATTCTATAAATCTACTTTTACGCTTTATACTCCAAGCGTCTCTGCGTTGAAATTTAGGATTTAGCTGTATATTTCCACGCACAATTTGGTCAAATATTGTTGCGGTTGTCCAGTCACTACCAGAAATAACTATTTGTGATATTTCCTCTAATTCAGGATTTAAGTTACTCTGAGAATCATACTCAATTTCTTGGTCTTCATCTTCAAAAAATATTACTTCTTCTTCTGTTGTAAATTTAGTCTGCATAGAATTTCATCAGAAACCAAAATAGTCTATTAATTAATTATATGCGATAACTTATCAATTTCTACCTTGACATCTAAACGCTTCATTTCCCCCCAAAATGCTCAACCAAAACCAAACCCCCCTCATAGATGCCTTAAAAGCCTCCATCTCCCGTCCCCATGCCCCATTTTACACCCCAGGACACAAACGCGGTGCGGGAATTTCCCCAATTTTAACTGATTTACTAGGTAAAGATGTCTTTCGTGCTGATTTAACAGAACTGGCAGAATTAGATAATTTATTCACTCCTGAAAGCGCAATTTTAACAGCACAAGAATTAGCAGCAGAGGCTTTTAGTGCTGAGAAAACTTGGTTTTTAATTAATGGTTCAACCTGTGGAATTGAAGCCGCAATTATCGCAACTTGCGGAACAAATGATAAAATTATTCTGCCTAGAAATGTGCATTCTTCAGTTATTTCTGGATTGATTCTTTCTGGTGCAATTCCTATTTTTATTAATCCCGAATATGATGAAGATTTAGATATTGCTCATAGTATTACACCGGAAGATTTAAAAACCACTTTAGCAAAACATCCTGATGCTAAAGCAGTGTTAACAGTTTACCCTACTTATGACGGTGTTTGTGGAGATTTAAAAAGTATTGCCCAAATCACCCATCAATATAATATTCCCTTACTCGTAGATGAAGCACATGGCGCACATTTTGCTTTTCATAATAATTTACCTACCTCAGCTTTAACCGCAGGTGCAGATTTAACAATACAATCAATTCATAAAACATTGGGTGCAATGACACAAGCATCAATGTTACATATTCAAGGAAATAGAATTAATATTGATAGATTAAATAAAGCCTTACAATTAGTTCAATCTACAAGTCCCAGTTTTATTCTTTTAGCTTCTCTTGATGCTGCACGTCAACAAATGGCTATCAATGGCGAAAAGTTGATGTCTCAAACTTTGCACTTAGCTGAAATAGCAACAGTTAAAATTAGTCAAATTCCTGGTTTATCTGTTTTGGAGATCCCCCCAACCATTAAAAAGGGGGGATTTTTTGATTTGGATCAAACACGGTTAACTGTTAATGTTTCCGAATTAGGTTTAACAGGATTTGCGGCTGAAGATATGCTCAATGAAATGGGTGTAACTCCAGAATTTTCATCCTTACAAAATCTGACTTTTATTATTAGTTTAGGTAATAAAAAATCAGATATTGAGGTATTAGTGCAAGGGTTGAAAAAATTGCCTCAAATACCACAATTGAAAGGTCAATACAAAATATGTAAATATAGAAACGATGCTATGATTGACAATATTCTGTGCATTTCTCCCCGTGAGGCTTTTTTTGCTAATAGTGAAACCATCCCTTCGGAGAAAACTGTCGATAGAATTTGTGCAGAAAATGTTTGTCCCTATCCTCCAGGAATTCCCGTATTAATGCCCGGAGAAATAATCAAAAAACCAGCTTTAGAATATCTGCAACAAATTCAGTCATTAGGGGGATTTATTAGTGGTTGTGTTGATTCAAGTTTGCAAACTTTAAAAGTAGTAAAAATATAGATTCTATAAAAAATTCAGGATTCAGCAGTAGGGGTTTAGCACTGCTAAACCCTTACAGGAGTCAGGAAGATGAAGAAGTTATTTTCTGTCACCTGTCACCTGTCACCTGTTAAACTGCCTTTTTCACAAGGTCTTTATAAACGGGAACTTTGGACTTTAGTAAACTCTTTACAGCCTCTTCTAAATCTCCTTCTTGTAGTAAAGAATCTCCCATCAAAACTGCATTCACACCAGCATCAGCCATCAGGGATAAATCAGCAGGTGTCTCCATTCCCGACTCACTGACAACCAAAATCCCTAAATTTTGTAAATGCGATCGCCGCGCTGCCATTAATTGTTGAGTAGTGCTAAGATTAACAGTAAGGTCTTCTAAACTGCGGTTATTAATTGCGATAATGCGGACATCATCTAACTTGAGTACCCGATCTAATTCACTTAAGTTATGAACTTCGACTACAGCATTCATTCCCAAATAGTGAATCACCCGCAAAAAGTTATTTATCTCCTCATCTTTCAAAATAGCTGCAATTAATAATACTGCATCTGCACCTGCTGCTCGTGCTAAATAAATTTGACAAGGATCAAGAATAAAATCTTTACACAACAGCGGTAATGTTATCCGATGTCGAATAATACGTAGATGATCAAAACCACCTTGAAAAAACTTTTGGTCAGTCAGAACAGATAGACAAGTTGCTCCACCACGTTCATAAGATTTAGCGATCGCTAAAGGATCAAAATCTGGTCTAATTACATCTTGATTAGGTAATGCTTTTTTTACCTCTGCAATTAGGCTAGGTTTGTAAAGACTCTGCTGCAAAGCAGTAAAAAAATCTCGTACAGTTGGAGCAGCCGTTAATTGACGTTGCAGAGACGCTAAAGACATTTCTTGCTGTATTTGTGCAACTTCTAGCTTTTTCTGCCAGACAATCTCTCTGAGAATTGGTTGCAGACGATTATTAGACATAGTGACAGGGTAAATCATGATGAGAATAAACTAAGAATTAACAGTTAACAATTAACCATTAAAAAATTGCTACTTTGATATTTCTCATGAGAAGTAATGAGAAATTTATTAACCAAAAATTCTAACAAAATTATTTAAAACCGTGCAGGTGGATTGACAAATTATCTCTTCTACCTAAAAATATTGTCGGTAAACCCACCCCAACGGCTACTGCAAAATTGCCAACCAAACTAATTAGCTCAAATTGGCCGATTTTCAAATCTTGGCATTGTTAGTAATGAATCCAACTTGATTTAAGATCAAACATTTCTACCTCTTTTTTCGCAGTTGAATTTTGCTTAGAACCACCCAGGAGGCAATTATTTTTGAGTAATCTGATATAAGTACGGTAGGGTATATAGTCAATAGGATTATGTCCAGAAAAACGCAAGAGTAAAACACAAGCCCAAGAATACTTACCAGCTATAATTGCCTTGACTATTTGTTCTATTTGTTCGGTATTGATTTTCTTATTAATTTGTCTATTATAATCAGCAACGTTTTGACTCATGGTATGCACTCCTATGTGTGAATCAAATCAATAACTTCCAAAATTTTCCTGACCTTTAAAAATTCTCAGCACCATGGAAGTAGTAGTAGATCATGCTGAGACAAACACCTGCTGATGACAAATTTTGCAACCGAATTAATATTTTTATCGGTTTTTGTGAAATGAGGGGCAGATTTAACCAGCTATATCACCATTTTTCCCTAATAGATATAGAATTCAACCTGCCGATACAGATTAACTGTTTTGCATAAACAGCTTGTTTCTTAAGCCTACTCAAAGTTCAGCACTGAATAAATGAACTATTTTTTGATCAACTTGTCTATTTTTTCGATCCTGTATTTTCTTAATATTAGTTCTGACGACCTTTTTTATTAATCATAGTTTTATCAAATGGAGTAAGTAGAATGAAGATTCAAACTTTTGTATAGGTAAACACATTGATTCTTAACAATTGCTATGTCTTTGGTAGGATGTCCTACGCCCATTGGTATATGGTAAACTAAAATCTATCTCTTATGATAGATGTCTTGACGTATTTATATATAGTTAAATCCCTTTTATAGTAAATTTGGGAAAATTCAAAACTCTAAATATTTATCCAAAAAAATAGAAGGACACATTTAATTGATTAATTTAATAAGAAACTATCAGTAGTTTCAATCTCATGAAGAAAGTTTCCCACTTCATCAGTTTGACATAAGGCTTACTTAATTACACTCAAATTAGTTGACAAAAAATACTTAGTTTAGAATCTAATGCCAATTAGATATGCAACAAAATTGAAGCTATGATTTTTTATTGTTAAAATTAAGCTTGAGCCAATTTAATTTTTAACTTATACCAATAATGATTATCTCAAAAATGGCTACATGATGTATTAACCAATTTTCAGGAGCAAGTAGAAATATGAATTCTGGGGATTATATTGTAGAAAAATTCAAGTATAAATTTAGTTTTCAGCCAGAGTTGGAGCTAAATTGTAGTAATTTTCTCATCAATGAAATTGGGATTGCCGCTTTTTGTTTAGGAGAAAACGCACAGTTTCTTTATGTTAATAAAGCCACCTGCGCTCTCACAGAATATTCCCAGGAAGAATTACTTTCCATGAAGCTAGTTGATTTAGATGTAGATTTTTTATTACACAACTGGTCAGAAAAATGGCAACATCTCCAAAATATCAAGCGATATTCCTTTAAATCGCGCTATCGCACCAAGGGAGAAAAAATATTTTTAGCTGAGGTAAATCTTATCTATCTAAAATACCAAGATCACGAATTTTGCTGTGCTTTGATTCGTGAAAAAGGTGATGAGTTGATAGAGTTAACTATTAAAAAATGGATTGACGAAGGTAGAACAGCAAAAGAACATTTACACCACCAACAAATTGCAGAAATTAAACCTCGAAATATTGAAACCTTACTGAAACTAAGAGATTCTAGATTTCGCACCTTGCTAGAAGCTATTCATGCTAGTATTTTCTTAATTCAAGGTACACAAATTCGCTATGTCAATCCTGCGGTGGAATTATTGACTGGTTATTCTCAACAAGAACTATTAGCAGGTTTTGATTTTAGTCAACTCATCAAGAGTAGAAAATCCCAGCCTATTGAAGCAGCTAACTGTGAATATCAAGAGATAAATATCCTTACTAAAGACGGTACAGAGCGATGGTTAGATGTGGTAGTAACTCGGTTGGATGGAGGGATAGATTTTGATGGTCAAGAAGTGGAAATCCTGACAGCTATTGATATCACAGATTACAAAAATTCACAATTAGAATTGCATCAGACTTTAGAGCAAGCGCAACAACTTAGCAAACTGAGAGCGGATCTTATTCCTATACTCTGTCATCAATTTCGTACACCACTAAATATTATTTCATTTTCTAATAGCTTACTGAAACGACATATAGATAAATGGGAAAGGGAAAAAATATTAATATTTTTGGAACATATCCGCACATCTGTTAAACAAATAAATCAGGTATTGGATGATATCTTATTTTTATCTAAAACAGAATTAGTCAAAACTATATTTGATCCTACAACAATTAATTTATTAGAGTTATGCCAAAATTTGATTACTAAAATATTGATTATTCATAACGATAGATATATTGATTTTCATAATCAAGGAAATTGTTTAAATGTATGGATTGATCCAAAAATGCTGGAACCTATTCTGAATAACTTACTCGATAACGCAATTAAATATTCTCCCCCTAGCAGTATGGTGGATTTGATGGTTTGTTGTGACCAGGAGAAAATAACATTTCGGGTTAAGGATAAAGGTATTGGTATTCCCGAAATAGATCAACAAAGACTTTTTGAACCATTTTATCGAGGTAGCAATGTCAATAATATTTCGGGAACAGGACTGGGCTTATCCATTGTTAAAACTCTAGTTGACTTATATGGAGGTCAAATTACAGTAGTTAGTAAGATTGGTGTAGGTACTACATTTACTGTGGTTTTACCATCAGTTCTCTGTTGTGATTCTGGAATTACTTAAAGCTCAATGTAGATATTATTAATCATTCTCTGTAACAACTTTTATTGGTTTCAAAATGATACGCGAATCGTCGAAAATGATTCTTGTAATTGAAGATGATGCTACTACCCGCCATCTCTTCTTAGACGGTCTTCAAGCTGAAGGTTTTGTGACGATAGGAGCAGAAAACGGTCAAGTTGGTATTCAGAAAGCACAAGAGTATTTACCTGATTTGATCATTTGTGATCTGATCATGCCATATATAGATGGTTACAGCGTTTTAACTCAGCTACGTCAAAATCCTCTGACAGCAATTATTCCTTTTATTTTTCTTACAGCTAGTAACTGTAAGGCATCAATTAGAAAAGGGATGGAGTTGGGAGCAGATGATTATTTAAGTAAACCTGCTACAGTCGATGAGTTGCTAAAAGCAATTACTATTCGACTAGAAAAGCAATCTCTTCTCAGATTCTGGTATACTACCAACTTTCATCAAGTCTCAGAACTTCGCTCTACATCAGGAAATTCCGAGTCAATTTTTCCCGACATTCCCCACTTTAAAAAAGTTTTTGACTATATCGAGGCTCATTATCATCAAGGGATTACTTTATCTGATGTCGCGCAAGCTGTTGGTTATTCTCCAGCTTATTTAACTACCCAATTATCTAAACAAACAGGAGAAAGTGTTAACACTTGGATTGTCAAGCGCCGGATGACAGAAGCGTGTTCCTTGCTGAAAAATACTAATCAAACAATTGAAGAAATTGCTGCAAAACTGGGTTATCAAACTGCTTGTTATTTTTCCCGCCAGTTTAGCAAACATCACGGTTTATCTCCCACAATCTGGAGAAAACAACATCAATTAGTTCATGTTTCCACATCTTCAAATCTGAAGTTTATCACATCTCGCTCTCCGTTAATAAACTCTATTCCTTGTTAATTATTCTTGGCTGTTGTTAACTGCTGTATTACTAATTGTACAGCTAAGGCTAACAAACCCAAAGCCACAAATCCAAATATTCCTGTTCCCAAAGCTACCACTCCTACAACTAGGGTACGAACAGCAGAGCCTATATTGATTACCATTGGGTTATCGGAATGAATAGGTTTGGTAGCAAATGTGGTGGCGATCGCTATCATCAAAGAATACATCGCAAATGCGAATCCTCCTGACATTACCGCCCCCATTATACATCTTAATGGTGTTGGTGGTACTTGTTCGTTTGTATCTTTTAATGGCTTAACACTGGGTTCATTCATAATTTG
>NZ_JAYGHA010000017.1:78503-113894 GCF_034931405.1 Anabaena sp. UHCC 0451
GAATAAACTTTTGCCTTTTGCCTTTTGCCTCTTGCCTTCTTAATGTCACCTGTCACCTATTCACTTTAATATGTGAATTCCATTGGCAATTGTCCGAGTTACAAACAATTCTAAATCCTGATCAGGAATTGCTGCTCTAATTCGCTGCTTGACTATTTCCGCTTGTACTTTTGATTCCATAATCGCAAATACTGAAGGTCCAGAACCAGACATCATTGTTCCTAAAACCCCTTCTTGACTAGCAAATAATTCGCGCAGTTGTAATACTTGAGGATAAGCTGGCAATGCCACTTTTTCTAAATCATTGTGCATTTTTTTGGCAATTTTAGCTACATCTTTATCTGAGATAGCTTTGACAATTTCGCCTGAATGAACTGCATTAGCACGAGCCACTAAATCTTCAGTATTTTTAAGATAGGTACTACCAAATACTTGCCTATACGTTTTATAAGCCCAAGGAGTAGAAATTTCTAAACTCCGATATTTAGCTAATACTATATATATGTCATTTAAACTTGGTAACGGCGAAAGTTGTTCACCTCTACCAGTGGCAATTACTGTTCCCCCAGAAATACAAAATGGCACATCTGAACCGAGTTTTGCGCCCAATTCTTCTAATTCTAATTTAGTTAATCCCAAGTTCCAAAGTAAATCTATTCCCACTAACACCGCTGCTGCATTTGTCGAACCTCCAGCTAAACCAGCAGCAACAGGAATGTTTTTCTTGACAGTAATATCCATACCGCCGAAATTACTAAAAGCGTCGGGAAATTGCTGCGCCATTAGTGCGGCGGCTCGGTACGCTAAATTAGTATTATCTGTAGGTACTTGTGGGTGATTGCAGTAAACACGAATCGCTTCCGTACTAGCAGGGTGTAAATCAATTTGGTCTGCAAGGTCGATACTTTGGAGTATCATGGCTAACTCATGATATCCATCAGGACGACTACCAATGATTTCTAAATATAAGTTAATTTTCGCAGGTGCAATTAAACTATAAGAACGCATAATTAGTTGTTATTAGTCATTGGTTATTAGTTATTTCTTCCCAGTCCCCAGTCCCCAGTCCCCAGTCCCTAGTCCCCAGTCACCTGATTTACCAGTGTTACCCATTGTGCAACACTAAGGTCTTCGGCACGAACTTGGGGATTTATATTTAATTGTTCCAGTAATTGGGTCAAGCGATCGCGATCAATCACAGATTGCAAATTATTTCTTAACATTTTCCGCTTTGCCCCAAACCCTAATTTAACCAGACTTGCTAACTTTTTGGGGTCATAAACCGGAATTTCTATCTGTCGAGGTAGCAACCGCACCACAGCCGAATCAACTTTTGGTGGTGGGTAAAATGCACCAGCAGGAACTGTACAAATTAACTCACAATCTGCCAAATACTGCACCCGCACCGACAACGCCCCAAAAGTTCTTGAACCTGGATTAGCATATAATCTTTCGGCCACTTCTTTCTGTACCAGTAACACAATAGAATTAAATGGTTCTGGGTTGGGGTTAGCAATAGTACCCAGTAACTTTTCAATAATTGGACCAGTAATATTATAAGGAATATTCGCAACAACTTTATTTTGTTTTTGGAACTTAGGAAAAGCCGTCAGTTGGGATGCTACATCAAGACTAAGAAAATCCCCTTGCAGAAGTAAAAAGTTTTCTCTCTCACCTAGTTGTTTTGCCAGTAGTTTACATAAATCACGGTCAATTTCCACAGCCACTAAAGATTGAACTAGAGGTAATAAACGCCGAGTTAAAATTCCCGTACCCGGACCAATTTCCAAAATCCGATCATCTTCTTGACAGTCTGCTGCTTTAACAATAGAATTCAGGGCTTTTTCGCTTTTTAGCCAATGTTGAGCAAATTGTTTGCGAGGTTGCACCATTTATATTTATTTCTCCATGAATTAATTAAAAAGAAAATTTTCCCTAATAGTTGCCAATAGTCTCTGATTTGGTTTTAGAGTTAATGTATCTATCTAAGAACTTGCAGAAATTCTAAGTACAAACAGCTTATTAGATTTTGTAACTATATTTCCTATTTTATTTACCTCATGACTTACGCAACTGGCACATTGGTAGGGTGCATCAGATATCAACAATCTGTTTATTTGCAGGATTTATGCAGTCTGACGCACCCTACAACAGATTTTTGGTGTGACACGCAGCTTTAGTCCTATACCTGTTAAATCTGTAGAATAAGGTTACTTACAGAAATACCAAAACACGACTATGAACACCAAAATTAGATATATTTTACCCCTAATGGTATTAGCAGCTTGCGCCAGCATCAGCAGTTGCAATTCTAGCGATACTTTTGATAATACAACTTCAGCACCAACACCAAACAGCACAGTTACCCCAAATCCCCAGAATTCTCCAGTCACATCTGAACCATTTTCCACCCAACCCTCTCCCACTGCAACTTCTAAAGCTGTCTCTGGTAAAACTACCCAAGTCACCCTATACACAAGTGATGATCAATGTCAAGATTATATTTCTAAACAAGCTTCAGTATCAGCAGATGAATCCATGAACGAAGCCGTCGGTCAAATCATAGAGACACGAGATACATCTGATTTCAGCTTGTCTGGTTATCGTATAAATGTTAACAATGGAGTCGCTACAATTGATATGAGAATTGCCCCTGACTCTAAGCGACAAATAGCTTCTCTTTCTAGTTGTGAACAGTTCGCTTTGTTTGGGAGTCTCCGCAAAACCTTAACCAGCAATGCCCAATGGAAAATTAAAGATGTCCGCTTTACTGAGAAAGGTGAAGAAATCGTTTTTTAAACAGGGACTGGGGATTGGGGATTGGGGATTGGGGATTGGGGATTGGGGATTGGGGATTGGGGAGTAAATAATAATAAATTATGAATTATGACTAATGACTAATGAGTATATAACGGTATGCACTTGAATGAGATACACAATTAACCTAAAAGACTTTCAACCGTGTTCCCTGTTCCCTGTTCCCTGCTATAGTAAAGATTTCCTAGCGATTCTACCCGAATCTAGAATTAGACTATTACCATAAAAAAGTGTTTAATCGAGGATGGTAAGCAAATGGATGTTAAGCTGATTTTAGTGGGATTAACTGTTATATTTACTATTTCGTGCTTATTTTTCGGTACGAAAAACGGATTTTATGATTCAGACAATTATCATGGTAACGGTTCTGCACATTAACCACAGTTAGAGAGGAGTAAATTCCTAGAGCATGAGGGATGATCTGTCAGTATCCTCTCTTCCTAATGACGGGGAAGCGGCTAGTGAATTGGAATGCTTACCCTATAGTGTTCAGCATGAAGATGAAGGTGTTTGTCTACTAATAAGAATGGGTCCACACCGCATTTTGTTAGACTGTGGTGTGGGGGATATTTCATCTGTGACAAGAGGAATAACTAAATCAGCAAATCCTGGTAGTTTACCCTTACCAGCAGATTTAGTCTTGATTACTCATGCTCATCCAGATCATGCTAGGGGTTTATTAACGTTAAATCAAGCCTTTCCGCTATTGCCAATTTATGCTAGTGAGGTGACTAGCAAGTTATTGCCATTAAATTGGCCAGAACAAGCACCTGAAGAAATTCCTTCATTTTGTCAGGCGCTACCGTTGCGATCGCCTATAGAAATACAAGAAAATCTAATTGTAGAATTATTTCCCGCCGGTCATCTGCCTGGGGCTGTGGCTATTCTCCTCACCTACCACACCCAAAACCGTGATTATAAATTACTTTATACAGGAGACTTTTTTCTCTCCAACTCTCGGCTAGTAGACGGATTACGTTTAGAAGAATTAAGAGGCTTACATTTAGATGTACTCTTGATTGAGGGCAGTTATGGAACATCCCGCCATCCCCACCGTCGTAACCAAGAAAATCAACTCGCAGAAAGAATTAATCGCGCCATCGCAGATCATAGTTCTGTCATTTTACCCACACCCGCTTTAGGCTTAGGTCAAGAATTGCTGATGTTGTTACGTTCTCATCATCATTTTACTGGCCGGGATTTAGATATTTGGGTTGATGGTAATGTGGCTACGGGTTGTGATGCCTATTTAGAACTTTTACCCCACCTTCCCGCATCAGTCCAGAATTTTGCCCGTCATCAACCTTTATTTTGGGATGAACGGGTACGTCCCCGCGTGCGACGATTAAAAGTAGAAAATTTAGCTAATTTAGGCAGTTCTCCCTGTATTGTCCTCACTGACTCTACAGCAGATTTTGGTAAATATTGCCAACCCAACACAGGACCTTGGCTAATTCTCCTCCCAGAAAAAATTGATATCACAGTTAATCAAGAATATTTAGCACCGACTACCATTGAGAGTTATCTTTTAGCTCAACATAGTGATGGACCAGGAACAACTCAGTTAATTCATAATTTACGACCCCAACACGTCGTTTTTGTCCACGGTTCTCCAGCTTACTTAGCTGACCTAACTAGCTTAGACGAATTACAAAATCGTTATCATATTCATTCCCCAGCCGCTGGCATGGTTGTAGAATTACCAATTGGCGAAACATTTTTACAACCTTCTGCCCCAGAAACTAATTATGAAGGCGAGTTAACAGAGCTAGAAACAGTCATTACCATCACCCTACCAGATGCAATTACAAATGATCCCCGTTGGCAGCAATTTGCGGATACTGGTTTAATAGAAGCTCGTTGGCAGGGAGAAGAACTAGTATTAAGGGGCTTGTCTCAAAGAGAACTGCTGAATCAAAATAGTGTAGATATAGCCCGCAGCAAGCATCTTCACTCATGGTCTGATCTAGAATGCTGCGGTACGTGCAGATACCAAAGAGGGCAACGGTGTTGGAATTCCGCCGCCCCGTTGTATAACTTCAAAGTTACCCTGGAAGGTTATTGTCCTGCTTTTGAACGTTTAGCTGATCATGAATCCTGAATCAGAATTTGCGACTCAGAACTCACAACCCAGCACTAAATAGTTAGTCTGGATTCAAGTCAGTAAAACGATTGCGGATACGTTCCGACTCAGGACAATCTTCAGTCATCAGAGGTTCCACATTACTCCGTGATACGGAGGCTAATTTCTGTGTTACCGAGCCAATGCTTTCTAGGCGAACCATCTCTTCCCAAGAACAAACTTCGTCTTCTTCATCGGTTTCATAGCGTAGAGTCACTAAATCACCCTCTATATCGATGATGCGGGCCCGCTCTATCCAGCGTTGCTGATCCCGCAAAAAAACACATACCTCCCGCCCATCGCAACACAGTTGATAAATTTTGCGGTGTAGCATGTACTGCTTCTGCCTTTTTAAACAACGTAGTTAAACCTGTCAAAATCCGGGTTTTAACCCCGGTCAGAAATACCCTCAAGAGGCCAATTTCACGCTTCATAACTAGTATGTTTATTACCCAATCTCAGAACGACTCGGTGGTAGTAGTCAAATATCAGGAAATCTTGGGTCATAAACTAATGGTTACTGCATCAGTTGAATTTAATCTCTTTTGGGTCAATGCTAGGTAATGTCTACTTTATAAAAGTTAAACATTTCTGAATTTGTCCTAACTAGGTTAGTATGTGGTAGTTATTCCTTACTACCATCATGTAATAAATAGTGCTGCAAAACAAGCGTAAATTGCGGTTGTTTGAGTTGCCTACTTGTAATCATTGGCATTTCTAGGAAGTCTGGGGACTTGGCTGTACTTTTAACCCTAATGTATTTGATCTTAACTCATTCTCAGACTTACCTTCATGGTTTTAAACAACAATCACCGAAGAGTTTTGAGTTTTGATCTGTAACCTGATGTCTAAAACAGCTATCTTACCTGTCAGTGGCAAAAATATGGGGAAATTTGTGGATGGGGGGAATTTTCTTATTTGTAATTTCCTGACTGTTATTTAAATAAAATCTAACGCGTTTAATCTTTTTTAGAATCTTTACAAGATTTATCGGCAAGGTTTGTTGAGTAGTTGTTAGTGGGATTTATTCAATACGGGCAGTTCCATCAAATTGCTTGAGCAAGCTTCTCGTTTAATTTTACCTATGCGGATCGCTTCGTATAGGGTAGTAAGAGCTTTTAAATCATCTGAATCATAGCACCTAGTTGCCAGTACCTGAAGGAGTAAACCCTCTGATTCAACACTAAGATATCCCGTTTGGAAGGCAGATGCAATGAGTGTGCGAATCATGATAAACAAGGCAGAATGAACGATTTATTATTCCTAGTGTGGAACACTTGCTCCCAAAATACATTGATATAGGACAGTAACTATTGGTGATTCTCATTACAAATATATTGTGACTTCAATCACGAGCATAAAAAACAAATCCTATAATATCATAGAATATCTTCTAAGTGCTGAACTATTGTATGTCATATACAATACCAAGCTATTGAATAGATTTAAAGTCATTTTAAGTATTTAATTATACTATGATTTTCGTTGCTTAAGCAAACTTGTGTATTGAAAACTACAAAGAAAAATAATATTTTCTCAAGGCAAAAACTGGCGGAAATCTTCATCCTGTTGACTCAATTGCACCCAATTTAAGTTGAGTAATTGGAATTTTTGTACCAAGCGATCGCACGCTGGGCGTTCAGTGGCATAATGTCCAGCATCAATTAAAATCAGTCCTTGATCTCTACTTTCTTGGAACTGATGGAATTTGCAATCAGCGGTAAGATAGGCTTGAGCGTTGGTTTTCAAGACTGCGGAAATAAAACCAGCACCCGAACCACCCAAAACAGCAACTCGTGAAATTTGCTGTTGTAAATTCTCTGTCGGGGAAAAAATCAATTTTGGGGGCTGAAGTTGAGTTTGAATTGTGGTGAGTAATTCTTGCAATGTTAGAGACGGTTCTAGCATTCCTACCCGTCCATATCCTAAACCTGATTGGGTGGGAACTATGGGAGATACTGCTTGTAGGTGTAACATTTGCGCTAAAACATCCGCTGTGCCATCGTTTACCTGATCAAAATTGGTATGGGCGCTGTAGATACCGATATTGTGAGTAAAAGCTAACCTCACCATTTCTCCCAGTGCTTCCCCACTGCATAGAGATTTGGGGGGATTGAAAATTAGGGGATGATGGGCAAAAATCAGATTAGCATTGAGAGCGATCGCTTCTGCCATCACGGCTAAAGTTGGAGTTAAACACACTAATACTCGTGTTTCTTCCTCTAACACACCAGGCTGAATCTGCCAACCGCAATTATCCCAGCTTTCACACCAAGCAGGATTTGCCCATTCTTCAAACCAGGTGATTAAATCAGCAATTTTCATAAGTGTTTTAGCTGAGATTTTACGTAATTCTACAGTTAGAGTAAGTAGGTAGGCGTTGAAATTTATCGTTGAGGCAAGGCAAAAGGCAAGAGGCAAAAGGCAAGAGGAAAGAAACTTTGAGGGATTTTACATTTTGTAACATACCTCGTTTTTTTCAAGCCGACTTACTTAGATGAGGTTATTTTAGTCTAAATTTCAGTTAGATCCCCAACTTCTTCAAGAAGTCTGGGATCTGGGTATGTTACTTATAAGTACGAATGTAGATGTCACCTAGATACGAGATGATGAGGTATCAATTACTTTATAAGTTTCTTGTAGATACACATATAAAAATACTTAGGAAATACTTTTTATCAATGCTTGCTTAAACTCTTCCGCAGTCTGAAAAGTGATTTGCGGTTTTTCCACCAAGGCTAAATCTATCACTTCTGCTAATTTTTTAGGAATGCTTTTATTCCGCTGAAGAATAGGTACAGGGTCATTTTGCAAAACTGCCAACCAAGGATCACCAGTAAAATCACGGGGAAAATAGCCCGTCAGCATATTATATAAACAAGCTGCTGTTGCCCAAACATCAACTTCTGGTAGTGAGTTCTGAAAATCTAGTACCTGTTGACGTGGTATAAATGCAGGTGTTCCCATTTGATTTCCTGTCAGAGTTTGACCACTTAAACCTGCTAAATCAAAGGCTTTAGCTAAACCATAATCACCTATTTTTGCCACTATTTTATCATCGGCATAGGTAATCAAAATATTATACGGATTTAAATCTCGGTGAACAAAAACTTTATCTTTTCCCACCTTCTGATCAGCTAATTTAACATCAGTAATTTTGATTTGATGGGCATATATCAAACCTTCGAGAACTTGGATAATTATTTCTACAGCAATGTTAACAGGTAAACGCCATCCTGACCTTTGCATTAAGTCCCAAACATTTCCTCCTTCACAATATTCCATGATAAAAAAGAAAGTTTCCTCAGCAAAGCCATAATCTAGCAACTGTACTACATGAGGATGTTGTAAAGACTTTGTATTTTTTGCTTCCCCCAAAAACTGATGTATGCCTTCTTCTTTACCAGCGACTGCTGGGGACATCAACTTAATAGCCACAAATTTTCTTAATTTGATATTTTCTGCTAAAAATACTTCCCCTAAACCACCTTTCCCAAGAGATTTAACTAACTTGTAGCAGGAAATTGTTTGTAGATTTTCTTCACCTTGTAAGCCTAATTCCAGTAAGTGTTGAATCAGGTTTAAAAAATTTGGTTTTGCTTTTTTTTCTACAACTGGATTTGGGGTTTTAATTAGCTGTGATTCTTCGATTTCTATGCCTATTTTAAATAAAATATCTCCCAATTTAATTTCATCACCATCTTGTAAATCATATTCTGGGAAGTTTAACTTTAACCCTTCTTGTGGAGTTTGATGACGTTTTCTTTGACCAATTTTTTTACCATTGACAAAAGTGCCATTTAAACTTCCCAAATCGCGCACCCGAATATCTGGTGGATTAATATCTAATAAGCAGTGATAACGGGAAATAGTCATATCAATTTCATTAGCTAACTGTAGGTTACAATCATGGTTTCTGCCAATGATACAAGTGCTACGAGAGTCAAAATGATATTCCTTTCCAGAAAGTGTACCTTGAGTAATGGTGAGAGTAATTTTAGATGACATGGTTACGTTTAGGAGGTAAGTGAACGATTACATATATGAATTGATTTTATACTTATTTTACATTTGTAATTATGTTTCTTTTCGTTGGGTATAGGTTCTATCAAAAAAGTCATACCACATACACGGTTAGGTTAAGATACTTAATTAATTAGTATTAAATCACATTTTCAACCAGAAATATGAACTATCAATTCTCTGGTATGATTATGTTGGCGATGTTCCCAAATATAAATACCTTGCCATGTTCCCAAAACTAAATGACCATTATTAATGGGAATATTTTCGGAAGTATGGGTTAAAACTGTGCGGATGTGTCCTGGCATATCATCAGCACCTTCGGCATCATGGATATAATCCCGGCCTTCTGGTACTAATTTAGCCATAAAATTTTCCAAGTCTATTAACACATCAGGGTCAGCGTTTTCTTGAATGACTAAACTGGCTGAAGTGTGACGCAAAAATAAAGTGCAAAGTCCTGTTTTTATCCCTGATTCTGCGACTATGGCAGTAATTTTTGAGGTAATGTTTTGAAAGGATTTGCCAGTGGTGGAAATTCTCAGTAATTTTTGGTAGTGTGTCATACCAAGTTTTTTAGATTTTAGATTTTAGATTTTAGATTTTGGATGTTAAATTGGGAGTATTTTCGCAATTTTATTTACAGTAACTGAAAATAATTAATCACGGCTTTAGCTATGGTTTCATTACCATCTTTAGCTATTGGTTGCGGGTGATTTGGTGGTTGGGGTAAGTCATGGAGAAAATCCCAATTTCCTGTGAAAAATTCTGTTGCTGTAATAATTTGATGGTGGTGATAATTTTTAATCCCTGCTAATAATAAATCAGCTTCAGCAAAATCATCACGAGGTATGGTAATGATAGGCAGTTCTAAACGTGTAGCTTCTGCAAAAGTGCTGTACCCAGGTTTAGAAACAACTCTTCCACAAATTGGCATAAAGTCAACAGGACGATATTGACGATTTTGCACTTTAATTAAGTTAGGTAACTCTGGTGCTGAAGCATCAAAGGTGATAAATTGCCAGTCAGGAAATTTCCTAATATTATCATAAGGAATTGCCTGTAATCCCAAACCTCCAAATGTGAGTAAAATTGTTTTTTCTGGTGGTGCAGTTATTCCCCAGGTAGTGCGTATTTCATCAATGGAAAAGTAGGGAGAACCACCCGTTAAACCCACATCCATGATATTGGGGAAAGCTGACATTGGTGTGTGGAAAGGAAGACGAAACAAGCGATCGCTTTTAGTATACCAATCACTAATCCAATCAGCAATTTCTATAAATTCTCCTCCCCAATCTCGATAAATAAAGTCCCAACTAAAGTTACTTGTCATCCAACAGGGAATATTTGCCGCTTTCGCAAACCCAGCCGCAAGAAAGGGAATATCCGCCAAAATGAGATTAACACGATTTTGGCGAATAAAATTAACTTCGGAAGCAATTAACGAATTTTGACTTTTTTTAATCTCTCTTAACTTTTCTAGAGTGGCTGCTTTATCCATTGTTAAACTATCAGTTTGAACCACACCTAAATCAAATGCACGTTGACGCAGGATAAAATCACCTTTGATATAGGATTCTAGCAGCCATCGAGGTGCTGTTGTGACAAGAATTAACAGCACTTCTGGACATAATTTTTGAATTGTTGCAGCTATTGATGCAGTGCGGGTAGTATGCCCAAAACCGTGATTAGTGATCGCTACATATAAAATTGGACGGTTCATATAGGAGGTAATGGGTAATTGGTAAACATTGATTTTGGCATTTACAGATGAGAGAATTTTGCTATTTCTTCTATTAATTGGTCAATTTCTGATGCTAATGTTAAGTAATGAACGCTAACCCGAATACAATTAGGATTGGCAATTGTGCGAGTTAGGATTTTTTGTGATTCTAAAAATTGCACTAATTTGGCGCTAGGTTGATGATTAGCCAGCTGAAATGAAACTAAACCGCTTTGAGGTGGAGAATTTTTTAAACATTTGATCTCAGGTAATTCTGTTAACTTTTGCCAAAGATATTTACTATTTTGACAAATTTGTTGATAGCGTTCCTCTGCTGTTCCCCATTGGTTATGAGTCGCGATCGCTTCCCTTAAACCCACATATAATGGAGTTGCTAAGGTGGAAACTTCATATCTTCGCCCATCTGGTTGCCAACTAATCGGTTGTGCTTGATTATTAGTAATTACTCCATCTAAGCCAATAAAGGTTGGCTGTAATATTTCTCGTGTTTGTGGTCGCACATACAAACCACCTACACCTGCTGGACCACATAACCATTTATGTCCAGTAAAAGCATAGAAATCTACCCCCAATTCTGTTAAATTTAAAGGTAGAACTCCAACTGATTGAGCCGCATCTACCAACAATAAAGAATTGTTGTTTCTGCATAATTCTGTGATTTTGTCAATAGGCAAAACTTGACCAGTATTCCACAAAACATGACTTAAAATTACTAGTCTGGTATTGGGGCGTAAATTTTCGGCAATAATAGTGACAGGATCACCCTCATTTAAAGTTGCCATCAGGGGACAAGTAGAGATTTCTATCCCAAACCTGCGGCTAATTTCCTTAGCAGTGGCAATTACTCCGGGATGTTCACAATCGGAAAGTAGTAAATGATCACCCTGTTGCCAATCAATACCCCACATTCCGATATTACAGCCAATGGTGACATTACCTGTCAGAGTAATTGTGTCAGGTGGTACATTTAATGTAGAGGCGATCGCTTCTCTAGTGGCTTGCATTTGAGGTGATATCCAGCGATAAGCCTCAGTACCAAAAGGTCCTATTTCCTGAATATGCGCTTGAGTTTGGGTGATAGCCTCCATTGCCCCTTGAGGCATTGGTCCTTGTCCCCCATAATTAAAATAAATCTTATTGGCTAAAGCTGGAAATTGTGCGCGATGGTGATGCAACATATCAATTTGAGATTTTGGATGTGAGATTTTGGAGATTAAAACTGTCATTGATCTTGAAAAACCGTATTAATAATTCTATTCCTCCTGCGTTCTACCTTATTCCCAAAATATCCTAATTATTGTTAGCTTAAAGGAATGTTAATTAATGCTGAACTTCTACTCCAATACCAACGCTGCAAGCGGCGGCCTTTTTTAGATACTCATGGTGACAATATCCAGCGAAATGTCACCCATGAATTGTTAATGAAAGTACAACAAGATAAAGTCACTCATAGACAAAGTGTGTTAGCAAACCTCGCTTATCATCAACCAGATTTTCCTTCAGGAAACTGGGAAGCAGGTGCAGCAGCAACGATAGAATTGATGCAGCAAGGGGTTGATATCATTCATCGTGGAGTTGTATTAGCTAACTACAATGAATACACTTTACTGAGTCGTCCAGATTTACTTGTCAAACAGCCAGGAACATCCATCTTTGGCGAATGGTTTTATGTTCCTGTGGATATTCAACTAGGTAAACGTCCCAAACAAGAATATCAAGTTATTGCTGCCTTTCACGCCGAAATTTTGGGCGTATTACAGGAAGTAACACTGGCAGAAGCTTGGCTGATATTGCGGAATCAGGACTCAACCTATGTGGTGGATTTGGATAAATGGACACCACAAATGTTAAATATTTTAACTGATTATACTGCTGTTATTCAGACACCAGCAGCACCAGAGGTATTTATTGCTCGGCAAAAGTGTAATCTATGTCATTGGTATAATCACTGTTATGAGGTCGCTAAATCTCAGCAACATCTCTCACTTTTACCAGGTGTGACACCAATTCGCTACACCCAATTGCAAGAATTATCTATCACGACATTAGACGCACTAGCTCAAACTAATCACAGCATTTTAGAGAACCTGATTGGTTTTGATACTGAAGTAGCATCCAAACTCATCGTCCAAGCGCAATCAGTATTAACAGCACAACCGCTAGTATTACCCTACGCCTTACCAGGCGAAAACCTGACATTTACAGCCCCCATTGAGCTATATTTTGATATTGAGGCACAACCAGATTTAAACTTAAATTATTTGTTAGGGGTGTTAGTTGTTGATAGACAAGCCAATACAGAACAGTTTCATTCATTTTTAGCAGAAACACCAGAACAAGAAGCACTAATTTGGCAGCAATTTTTAGATTTAGTTTGGCAATATCCCCAAGCGCCAATTTATCATTTTTGTGCTTATGAAGTTGATACAGTGAAAAAACTAGGCAGACTTTACCGCACACCTTATACCTCAGTCGGTCCGCTACTCAATCGGTTTGTAGATATTTATGAACAATTAACACAAAGTGTTGCTTTACCAATCGAAAGTTATGCTCTCAAAGCGATCGCTCGTTGGTTAGGATTTGAATGGCGTGATCAAGAAGCTAGTGGTGCAAAGTGTATTTATTGGTATGATCAATGGTTAGAAATAGGCGATCGCACCTTACTAGAACTAATCCAACGTTACAACGAAGACGACTGTCGCGCCACCCTTAAAGTTAAAGACTGGCTAGTTGAATTTTTTCAGACCGAAGATGCTAAAAAATTTGCATAAACGCTTTTATAGCTTACACAAATTCGCCAAAATCCACCACACCCAAACTAAATCCTACTTTCCCAATTTTTAATTTTTACCCAATTTTTAATTTTTAAGTGGTATAAGCTAACTATGCAATTGTTCAAAAAAATTAAGAAACTACCATTAATTATTTACTTTACCATTACCATTACCATAATCATTATCAGTTTATTCTTCAGTAATATTGCCTCGGCAAAAGTGACGGTAACTGGTATAGATTTTATTGGTGCAGCCACTTTACCCACGGGATTATCTTTCCAAAAAACCGAACTGGGAGGACTATCGGGAATTACTTATGATGCCAAGAAAGACCTTTACTATGCCATTTCTGACGACAGAGGACAAAACTCACCTGCGCGATTTTATACACTAAAAATTGACCTCAGCCAAGGTAAATTAACAAAAGACGGAGTTACTCCCGTAGCAGTCACCACCTTATTAAATCAAAATAATCAAAAATTTATTCCTAGTACCACTGATACAGAAGGTATTGCTTTAAGTAACAAAGAAACTCTATTTATTACTTCTGAAGGAGATGTACAGAAATTAATTAATCCTTTTATTAAAGAATTCTCCCTTACTTCTGGCCAGGCTATTACCACTTTACCCATCGCCAAAAAATTTTTACCAGATTCAAAAAATCAGCAGGGTATCCGTAATAATTTAGCTTTTGAAAGCCTCACCATCACACCCAATCACCAATTATTATTTACAGCAACTGAAAACGCCCTAATTCAAGATGGTGCAGCAGCAAAACCTGGCTCTGGTACTCTATGCCGAATTTTACAATATAATCTTGCTAACTATCAGCCTGAAAAAGAATATCTTTATCCAACACAACCAGTCACACCCATATTTAATCTGATTGGCAGATTTGATAGTGGATTACCAGATTTACTATCCTTAGATAATCAAGGACACTTACTAAGTTTGGAAAGGACTTTTACAGGTCTAGGATTTGCTATTTCTCTGTTTCAAATTTCCCTGGAAAATGCCGATGATATTCATAACATTGATAGCCTTTCCAGTATTGGCATGAGAAAAATCAACCCAGTAGAGAAAAAACTACTTTTAGATTTACAAACTCTAGACGTAGCATTAGACAATATTGAAGGCTTAACCCTTGGTCCGAAACTACCTGATGGAGAAACTTCGTTAATTTTAGTCAGTGACAACAATTTCAACAGACTGCAAACCACCCAAATCCTAGCCTTTAAACTCAAGCTCGAATCACCCTTAACCCGGTTACTACGTCTGCTACGAGTTCCCCTTCCTCAATAAATACTCGGACATATACAGGACTTACGCAACTGGCACATTGGTAGGGTGCGTCAGATATCAACAATCTGTTTATTTACAGCATTTATGCAGTCTGACGCACCCTACAACAGATTTTTGGTGTGACACTTGCGTAATTCCTAGTATAATTACTGAAACTTTTAGTTGTAATTCAATGTAATTTAAGTATTGTTACAGCTACACGATAATCACTAAAATATGTTACACAAGATGAGATGGCTTAAACATAAAGTCTATCAAGGTGATGTGATGTGATGTCAATTGACAGGATTTGATTCACCTAGAGAGATTCTTAGTCATTGGTGTCAAAAGTCATGGCTATTTTTGCCTTAACGAGTAGAGATTAATCCATGATAGATATTTACAAATCAAATGTGTCTACCATAGCATTATGAAGATTTGTATATATCAAGAAAAATCATAGTTGTAATAATTTTGCTAAAATATCCTGTAGTAAATATCTATATTGATTTTGTAGTCCAGCATAAAAACCAGGATATGAATGAATACAAAACGGCATCAGACATTTACATTGGTAAATTATTAAATAATCGTTATTTAATCAGAGATCTACTGGGTGCAGGAGGCATGGGTAGAGTTTACCTAGCAGAAGATGTCACCAAAAATTGTATATTAGTCGCCGTGAAAATGCTTTCTTTGAGTATAGGCAATAAACAGTTAGCTGAACGCTTTGGCAGAGAAATTTTTATTGGCGCTCAATTAGGTAAAAAAAGTCCACATATTACCCGTGTACTGACCTATGGCATCACTAACGAAAGAGTGCCATTTTATGTCATGGAACATCTGAATGGCAGAAATATCAAACAAATTCTCAAAATTGAAAGTTTAAGCATAGGTAGATTTTTAACAATCTGCCAGCAAATTTCTTTAGGTTTATATTGCGCTCATCAAGGAGTAACTCTGAATGGAAAAATTTATCCTATCATTCATAGAGATATTAAACCAGAAAATATATTTATTCATAATGAGGGTAAAAAAACCGAAATAGTCAAAATTCTTGATTTTGGTATTGCCAAATTTTTGACTGAGAGTAGTGGGATGACCATGACTGAATCGTTTATAGGTAGTTTACCTTACTCCTCTCCAGAACAAATGCAAGGGAAGAAAATTTTAGATGTGCGCTCTGATATTTATAGTTTGGGCTTGTTGATGTTTGAAATGCTCACAGGAAGACATCCATTTTATACAACAAGCCACTCTTTTAGCCTTTGGTGTAAACTTCATTGTATTCAAGCTCCCCCGACATTTGAAGAAGTTAATCCCCAGATTCAAGTTCCCCAGGAATTACAACAATTAGTCATGCGTTGTTTAGCAAAGGATGTAAATGACAGACCTCAGAGCGTAAAAGAAATATTAGATGATTTAGCTAAAATTAAAACACAATTTGAAGAAAATGCTGTTCATCATGATGATAAAATCCAGCCGGAGCATAATGTCAAACTAGTACCTTTAACATCAATTTCAGAACAAGCTTGTTGGCAAAAACAATGGCCTAAAAATAAACCAGTTGGACTAATTTGTTTTCCCCATCTTTTACATACATCTAAAGGCAATATTCCGACTCTTTGGGCGATGTTACCTCAAGCAGAAATTCTGAAATTTAAAGAAAAAACACATACCACTGAGTTTATTGGTAAAATAGAAGATTATCCAATGGTATTGTGGGTGACAATGTTACATGATGATTCTGATTTAATCAGATGGTTATCTTATTATTTAGATATTAAAGATAATAGAGAGGAAAAAATATTGCGTAATTTAGCAGGAATTGGCTACTTTCACTTATTACTTTTCGCCTATGAATCACCTCATCAATGTAGTCATGTTATAACTTTTTTGTTGACAGCAAAACAACGCCAATATCTCTCCGATGCCATTAATTTAAGTCAAGATATTAACAAGCTTACTTCTTCCATTCAAGCCAAATCTATGCTCAAGATAGAATATGAAAAATTTAAAAAAGAGTTGCTTCAAAAGATAAATATAACATCAAAAAAACCTGAACCTTTGTTTCGTTCGTGGCTAATGAGATTATTTGAGTTATTTAAATCTTAATCATAACTCTAGTACCGCTTTGCGAAAGTCAAAAGTCAAAAGTCAAAATTAAGACAGAATAGACTTTTCGGAGATTGAAAACGGTTCATTCACTTACGCCGCAGTGTACTAGTAACTAAGAGCAATTGATCAAAATCAATTCCATTCCAGATTAGAGGTTATTAAAGTGAACACAAGCCCATTTGCGTCTCCAGAAAATCAGGAGTTGCTTGTCAACCGTTATCAACTGCAAAAGGTAATCGGGAAAGGTGGCATGGGTGAAGTTTTTTTAGCATCTGATGTTTTACTAGGAGGTACACCAGTTGCCATAAAATTTTTATCCGAGACAGTTGTCAACCCCAAAGTTCAAGCTAACTTTAATCGTGAAGCTTTACTCAGTGCGGCATTGAGTCAAAAAAGTATACATATTGTCAAGGCTTATGACTATGGTGTGAGTAAAGGCGGTAAGGCATTTTACGTCATGGAATATTTATCTGGCAAGAGTTTAAAAGAGTTAATTCCCATATCTCTACCCATATTTCTCAATCTTTTACGCCAGATTTGTTTAGGCTTACAGTGCGCCCATAAAGGTATTACGGTTGATGGTCAAATTCATCCATTAATTCATAGAGATATTAAACCAGCTAATATTATCGTCATTCCTGATCCTATGTTGGGGCAGTTAGTAAAAATTTTAGATTTCGGGATTGCAAAATTCTTAAACTCGGCAACACCCAATAGAACCAAGGGATTTCATGGAACTTTGCCCTATTGTTCCCCAGAACAATTAGATGGAGGAGAATTAGACAGCCGTTCTGATATTTATAGCTTGGGTGTGATGATGTTTGAAATGTTGACAGGTAAAAAACCCTGGCAACCAGAAACTAACTATTTTGGCGCTTGGTATAAGGTGCATCAATTTGAAAAACCCAGAGCTATTGCCGATGTCAATCCTTATATTGAAATACCTCAGCAGTTAAATGATTTAATCATGGCTTGTCTGGAAAAAAAACCAGAAAATAGACCTCAAAATATAGACAAAATTTTGCAAATATTGGCAAATATAGAAAAGTCCAGCCAACAACAGAAAGTCACAAATGTAGATAAAAAATCTACTGCTGATTTTTCTTTGGGTTCTGAGTATTCAGAAAAAATTACTCATAGCTACGGTCAGCTTATTTGGCCTAAAGATAAACCTACTCAGGAAATTGTGTTTCCTCAGCTGATAGATACGCAAGAAGTATCTCTTTGTTCTGTGTGGCTAATGTTACCACAGGAAGAAATTAAAAATCGTGCTGTTACTAAGCGATACAATCAGTTTATCTTTATTACATCTCCTCACCCAATGCTGCTGTGGTTAACAGTGCTTTACAATCGCCAACTTGGACCCAAATGGTTGCCATGCTATCTAGATATGCAAAATCCCCATAATCTTCAGCTAGTATCAGCATTGGCGGCCAATAATTCCTACCCTTTGTTTCTTTTCACTCTAGAACCCCCCCATAATTGCGTCCACATCCTCAACAGTAACATTGCTCCAGCACAGAGACAAAAGTTGAAAACTTGGGTCAAACAAAGTCAGCAACTACCATCTTCATCTCAATCACAAGTTAGTAAAAAGTTGTTAAAGCAGCATTACAAGCAGATACAAGATCAGATATTGGAGCATCTGGAAGGTGTTGCTTGACAATTTTCGGGTTAACACGAGTAGAACATAGTGATTGTGATTATCTATATTTAATTTATAATTTTTATAGATATCATGAATCGTTATATTTTTACTAAGTTAAGTTTTGTATCAGAGTTAATCAAATTCATAAGAAAATTAAATATCAATGTAACATGATAATTAGTAGCGTCAAGATAGAATATTTTCCTTTTCTGTTTTTAAAGGATATCAGGTAAGCTACGCTCTGATTTACTAATAGCAGAATATGGGAACTTTGGCAAGTAAACTTAATTGGGTAACACTAATGTCTAAGGAAAAAAAAGGTAATAAAGAAGCTAAAAAGCCTAAAAAAGATCCCAAGGATAAAAAAGATAAAAAAGACCCAAATAGATATGATGGTTTAAGTAAATAATACTCTTTTGTAGGGTATAACAAGAGTTTGAGGTGATTAAATTTTGACAGATTAATGGAATTGTCCGTGTAGATAGATGGATAATTCCATTTGATTTTTAAAGTAAAAATTAAACTTTTTTTAGCTATCTATTTCTATCGTATATTTATGGTTTCCTAATCATAACCAATTTTCTAAATTAACCCCTTCAATAAGAGGTATGAGATAGAACGTTAAATGAGTTATTCTGTAAGTTTTGAATCAGAGTCTATCACTGCAAAATTGAACCAACAAGAGATAGAAGATATAATATAGATGGTACAAGAAAAGATGATCCGTTGATAATAAAATTGCTGAAGATCCGGGTTCATTAGATTTAAGTGAAATTGATAATCCTCAAGAAAGTGTATCTATAGCTAAAAAATTTATTACTCAAGATTTACCAGAAGGAACTGCTTTCGTTTCTTTTGTTTTAGATGAATAAGAACATATATAAATAGCTAGTAGAATTGTCTTGTGGGGAACTGTGCGATTCCGACGGAGTGCTATCTCTACAAGACGCTACCGCGTAGCTTGCTTCCATTAGGGTACGCGATTACTAGGTTGCGCAACGCTTACGCTCACAACTACCCCAATTTTAAATGATTCCTGGGGAGCGCAACGCTTACGCTAATGCACTTCTCCCAAATTCCCCAAACAGCGATTACTAGGTCGCGCTTCACTATCGCACTTGTGTTATTTCTGAATATCTATGGTGTATAGTTAAGTTAAAGTAAGAACATAAGAAAAATTCGATAATGGTAAAAACTATGTTGCAAGCAATTGAAGGTATTTACAAATACGGTAAAGTAGAATTAAGAGAATTACCAAAAGATATTTCAGAAAGTCTTGTTATAGTTACTTTTTTAAAGTCTGAAAAACTTCCACAAAAAAAACAAATAATGCAGTTTGGTATGTTTTCTGGAAATCACCCATCAACAGAATCAGATTTTGAAATTGCTGAATTTCATGGAGATAGTGAAGATAGCTTAGACTGGTCATAAATACTTATGAAATATGTCTTAGATACTCATACTCTGATATGGTTTCTCGAAGGTAATCTCAAGTTAGGTGTAAATGCTAAAACTATCCTTTGTGATAGTAATTCACAGTTAGTTATTCCTGCAACTACTTTAGCTGAGGCTGTTTGGATTGTGGAAAGAGGTAGAACATCTATTCCTACTACTAAAGATGTTATTTTAGCAGTAGAATCTGATCCGCGTGTGGTAATTTATCCACTTGATCAAGAGGTAATTGAAATGACCATGAGTTTATTTGCTATTAATGAAATGCACGATAGACAAATTGCGGCAACTGCGTTAGTTTTAGCAAGTAAAGGCGAAGTTGTGCAGTTATTGACCTGTGATCAAAATATTACTGCTTCAGGTTTAGTTAATATTGTTTGGTAGTTTGTAGATACAAGTAAGCGATACCTTCCGTCAGTATTTTGCTATCGCTCACAACTACCCTAATTTTAAGCGATTCCTACGGAGCGCTTCGCTATCGCACCCCAACATTCCCAAACAGCGATTCCTACGGAGCGCTTCGCTATCGCACCCCAACATTCCCAAACAGCGATCGCTATTACAATGATTTTGAAAAGAAAAGTATAATACTTGAAGAGCATCCTAACCCATCCAATGTTTATCGCAGCTTTTAATTTAGGTAAATGGACTTTTCCATTCCCAAACGAATATAACATTCCCCGTATTGCTGGTAAAGAATTTTGGAATATGATTTACATTGATTACGATATTTTTGAAAAAAATATACGAGATATGTTACAGAAAATTGATCAAGCTTTTTCTGAATTAGCTAGAAAGTAGACACTTACAATTCTATTAATAAAAAAGAGAAAGTTGTTCAGCTATCTCTTTACCTTTAGATTTATTTCCGTGAATTAAATTAAAGAGATAAATACCAAGTTCTTCTGCAAGTAATACAGGAACTGCATTACCAATTTGTTTATATTTAGAACTGACAGAACCATAAAAAATCCAATCATCAGGAAAAGTTTGAATTTTCGCAGATTCACGGACAGTTAAAGAACGTAATTCTATAGGATGACACATATCTGTAGCTTTTTGATGGGGACTTGTTGTAATTGTTGGAGAAGGTTTATTCCAAGATAATCTTCTATAAAAACCTACTTTTCCACCTCCAGAATTATAAGCACCTCCCATAGCTTCTTTTTTTAATTCTTCTGGTAAATGTTTCCAGTTTTGTCCAGCTTCTAATAATCTTAAATATTTTAAGCGACTTTCTGGATAAGCCATAAATTCTCGTTCTGCATCAACCAAATCTGTGATAGCATCTCCTAAAGTCCGCCATTTAGGTAAAATTTTGCCATCTTTACAATATTTGGGAATAGGAAATGTAGGAGTTTCACCATCTCTAGAACCAATAAATACTACACGATCTCTATTCTGTGGAACACCATAATCTGCTGCTTCTAAAAGGTTATAAACTACGTTATAGCCTATTTCCTTCATTTCTGATAATACTACTTTCAAAGCAGCACCAGCCATTTCATCAGGTTCTAAAGGTGGGTAATCTTTTCCGCGTTGATTAATTGGTCTGTGACGAAGTGGAGCAGAAAGTAAACCTTTGACATTTTCCATTAAGAAAAAACGGGGTTGAACTTCTTTCACAATCCGAATAAAGTCCATAAATAAACTACCGCGAGGGTCCATAACTGAACCTCTTTTTCCTGCGGTACTAAATGGTTGACATGGTGGACCACCTGTAACTAAATCTACTTCACCAGGTTGTAAAGCACGTCCTAAATTTAAAACTCTTCCTCCCTCTTCTAGTAATTCTTGAGAAGTGATATTTTGTATTTCTCTGGGAATCGCACTTTCTTGAAGAAATGGACGATTAAGAGCAATTGTTTTTGCAGCATCACGGTCCTTTTCTACTACACTTACTGTATGAAATCCTGCTTTTTCCATCCCCAAGTCTAGACCAAAAGCACCTGTAAATAATGAAATGGAAATAGCTTTACCATCTATCATGCTTATTGCTCCCAAACAATTGCTAAAATAAATAATTATATAATGAGATGTATAAGAAACTTGCTCATATATAACTAATTAGATCAAGTGTATCACTCTTTGGAGATAGATAGATTTAATAATTGTAAACATTACCAAATCATCCCTAAATTCAAAACAAAACCCTTTAAAACATCTTCCCCCGAAACCGTAGCAGGAGATTCCAAAACCTCAACCTCTTTACCAGGTCTATAAATCTCCACTTGACGAGATTTGCGATTAATTAATATACCTAAAAGCACACCATTATCTATATATTCTTTCATCTTTTCCTGTGTAGTCTTCAAACTATCACTAGGAGAAAGTAACTCAATTATAAAATCAGGACAAATAGGAGGAAACTTTCGTTTTTCCTCATCAGTTAAAGCATCCCATTTTTCTAACTTAATCCAAGAAGCATCAGGAGAACGTTCTGCTTGCAGCAGCGATTAGCTATCTGCACCATTTGGTAACTTAAAACAAGTAGAAGAATCAAAAGCAATGCCAGTACCATCAGCATCAGTCCAGTTAAATAACTGTTGATTTAATCTACCATTACGATTTCCCGTTTCTCCTCCCGTTGGTGGCATAATTATTAACTCTCCATTTGCAGTACGTTCAAATCTTAAATCACGGTTTGCTTGACATAGTTTAAAAAACTGATCATCAGTCATTTTTATTACTGAATCTAAATTGACAGTTAAAGCATTCATTGTCATATCCTCATTGAATGTTCAGGGAGAAATTTTAACTAGAACAAAATAATATTCTTCAACGTTGGTTATATGAGTTAGAAACACATAAAATTGCTCAATCAAATCAATCTCAAGTTAAATTATCGGAATTACTTTTTTTACCTGAACTAGAAGAAACTGAACCATTGTTTAAACGAGATAAAGACACAGTTAGAGACATTACATTATAACTTATTTATTAGATACTTGTGTTATTTTTAAATATGTAAAAAACAAGTTCAATAAAGATGCAAAAATTAAATATTGGTGCAAAAATAAAAAAACAAATGAGTAAAAGGGGTTGGACAAAAGAAATGCTTGAATCAGTTTACTTTAATCCTAGCAAAACTGAACTAACAAAAGATAGACGATATAATATAGATGGTACAAGAAAAGATGATCCTGCTACTGTTTATTACCGTGGTGATGGTGCATATATCGTTTGTAATGATATTACAGGTGATGTAGTTCAAGTTAGTGATGTTAATGATCCTAACTGGATAGAAAAACAATACTAAATCATTATCAATAAAAAAGGAGTAGAAAATATGAAATTAATTGACCAATATCAGGAAACAGGAATTATTAAAGCTGGGGAATTACTATTATCTCCTGCTGATGCACTTGAGTTTATGAAAGAAATTGCAGAAAGGGAGATTTTAATATTAGGTGTAAATTTATGGTGTTATGTTGATAATAAAATTGCTGAAGATCCAGGTTCATTAGATTTAAGTGAAATTGATAATCCTCAAGAAAGTGTGTCTATAGCTAAAAAGTTTATTAGTCAACATTTACCAGAAGGAACTGCTTTTGTTTCTTTTGTTTTAGATGAATAAAAACATACATAAATAGCTGTAGAATAGTCTTGTGGGGAACTGTACGATTCCGACGGAGTGCTATCTCTATTCCTTCGGAACGCTACCGCGAACGCGATCGCACACAACTACCCTAATTCTAAACGATTCCTACGGAGCGCTTCGCTATCGCACCCCAACACCCCAAAACAGCGATTCCTACGGAGCGCTTCGCTATCGCTCACAACTACCCCAATTTTAAACGATTCCTACGGAGCGCTTCGCTATCGCACCCCAACATCCCTAAATAGCAATGGTTGTCAAATCCTCTTGAAATTATTATGCTTCAGATAGAAATGAATGATTAACGGAAAACTCAAATGACAATCAATACATCTATAGAAGAACGGCTTTCAGCAGTAGAAATTGCACTTACACAGTTACAAAAGCAAATTGTAGCTCCTCAACCAATGAATTGGCTAGAACAAATTACAGGTTCTTTTAAGAATGACTCAGCTTTTGAAGAAGTGCTTGCTTATGGAAGAGTAATTCGTCAAGGTGATGAATCCATTCTGGAAACGCCAGAAGAATCATGAAATATTTATTAGATACTGATCATCTGAGCATTCTTCAACGACAAACAGGAAACGATTACAGCAATCTTTCAACGCGGATGAATTGCTATCCATTATCAGATTTTGCTGTATCAACAGTGACATTTCACGAGCAGATGTTGGGTTGCCATGCTTATATTAATCGTGCGCGTAATGCTAATGATGTAGTCAAAGGGTATGAAATGATGACGCGACTCCTTAACGATTTCAAGGTATTACCTTTAGTCTCATTTGATACGGGAGCAGCAGAGGCATTTAATCAATTACAATCACAACGCATTCAACTGGCCAAGATGGATGCGCGAATTGCTTCAATTGCGCTTTTTCGTGGATTGGTTTTATTAACTCGCAATCATCAAGATTTTGGTAAGGCGACCGGATTATTACTCGAAGATTGGACAGTTTAAAACAGCGATCGCACTCCAACAGCCCCAAACAGCGATTCCTACGTATCGCTTCGCTATCGCACAAATAAGTTGTAGAAGGTTTAAAAATTTGATATGATGTTAATGAAAACTGTTTAATTTTTGCAGAAAAACTATGTCTCAAGCAATTGATAAACCTATAATTCAAGAAAACACACTGTTAGATAAATTTAGAAATCTAACTATTGAACAACAACAAACTATCTTAGATTTTATGGAATTTATGCACAGTAAAAAAACAAAATCACAAGACAATCAAGAGGTTTCAGCTTATGACTTAGCTAAGGAATGGGCTGGATCTGTAGAAAGTGGGATTGGTGATTTATCTACTAATAAAAGGTATCTTCAAGGATTTGGTAAATAATGAAATCAGAAATTATTATAGATACTTCACCTTTAGTGGCTTTTATTGATAAAAGTGATGATTTTCATGAATGGACAGTAGCAAAATGGAAAAATTTACGTCCTCCTTTATTTACTTGTGAAGCGGTTGTTGCGGAGTCTGGTTTTTTATTACAAAATGTTCATGGAGGAGAAAGTGCTATTTTATCTTTATTGGAAGCAGAAGTAATTAAAATACCTTTTAATTTAAGTGAAGAAGTAACAGTAATTAAGCAATTAATGAAACAATATCAATCCGTTCCTATGTCTTTAGCTGATGCTTGTTTAGTGAGAATGAGTGAATTAATTAGAGGAAGTAGTGTTTTCACTTTAGATAGCGATTTTAGGGTTTATCGTCAATATAAAAATAAGGTTATTCCTGTTATTATGCCTGAATAACATCATTGAATTGCACCACAGTCTCCCGATTACTAGGTCGCGCTTCGCTATCGCACCCCAACATCCCCAAACAGCGATCGCACACAACCACCCTAATTTTAGATGATCGCACCCCAAATCCCCAAACAGCGATCGCTCACAACCACCCCAATTTTAAACGATCGCACCCCAACATCCCCAAACAGCGATCGCACACAACCCCCTAATTTTAAACGATCGCTCTCCCAACTTATTCCTAAATGGCGATCGCTCATAACTACCTCAATTTTAGGCGATCGCTCTCCCAACTTATTCCTAAATGATGATCGCTCACAACTACCCTAATTTTAAATGATCGCTATTCCAACTTATTCCTAAATGGCGATCGCTCACAACTACCCTAATTTTAAACGATCGCTCGATCGCTCACAACCACCCAATTTTAGGCGATCGCACTCCGAACTATCATCCTAAACAGCGATCACTGTCCCGTTTTCAAATAGAAGTTACAAAAAATCATAGTATTGAAGCAAAAAATGTTATAAATCAATACAAGGATTAATAAGGTATCTAAAATGTTTAGACTTCTCAAACATCTACCTATAGCAGCTTTTTGTCTTGCTATAACAGCAACATCAGCTAAAGCAAACTGGCAATTTACAAAATGGGGAATGTCTCCAAAAGAATTAGAGCAAGTATCACCAGTTAAACTTAGAGTAAAAATTAGTACCGGAGATAATTGTCCAGCTAAAAATCCTTTAGGAAAAACTTATAACGTTAGATATGCTTCTGATTGGAATGTTGGAAGCATGAAATTTATTGCTTGCTATCTTTTTTTAGACAATAAACTTAATCGAGTTTATTTAACGTCATCAAATGTAGATGCAGCAGCAATTATTAAGGGTTTATCTCAAAGATATGGTAGTCCACAAGTCAATACTCTTTTAAGTTCTGTTGGCATTGTTAGTTATAATTGGGATTTACTCAATGAAGAAATAAGATTTGTTTTGCGTAAATATGAAGATAAGGAGCTTTATATAGTAGATTATAAAAGCAAGAAAGGAACGAATGAAATTCTAATTAGAGATGGACTTTAATAAATAATTTGCTAGTTGAGTTAGACTTAGTAACAGTCATTAAATAAGAAATTATTTCTCCAATACTTAATACAATACCAGTTAGTTATTAGGTGAGAAATTTATCAAACAAGTCTTATCAGGCTTGTGTGCTAAGTCTAAATATTCTCTACTAAGCAAACTTCAGTTATCTTTTATATTTAACCTTGCCTCTGATCTCAAAATTATAGTTCCAATAGTTTCTTTATCAAAACCTAATTCTTTTAAAAGCAAGATTTCAACTAGGACTTTTAGCCTCTGAATTTGCAAGCGAAAATTTTTACCATAGACATCTCCATCATATCCACTCCCATGAGATAGTGTATTTCTAATTTTAACAATCTCGTTGACAAAATCATTCTTGGATTTACCATCTAAAAATATATTAAACGCATTCTCTTGTTTATTGAGATGCTTAATAATTTCTTGAAAGCTTTGACTCTTTAACAAGCTCATTATTTTTCCATTCAAGCTAAGATTATTACTATTTATTAATTTCCTTTCTAACCATTTTTGATGATATTCCGGTACTTGATTCATTATATCTTCTAATATTTTTGAATGTTCATCCTCACTTCGTTCAAATTTCTTCAATTCAGAATTAATATCTTTTTGGCAATATGACTCCAAAGATTGAATTAAACTAAGGATATCCTGTTGAGGGTAATATGAATTAGGGTTATCTAAAACACCAAAATAAAGTTCGTAAACCGTTCCCATATCTTTTGCTTTCTCAAACCAATTCTTAATAAAAAGCTCAAATTTGTCTGAGATATCATGAAAAGTAAAAAACATTTCATGCCAAGATAATTTAGACGCAAGGATATCATTTGCAGGACTTGATAACTTGCCTAGTATACGAACAACTGAGATTACACCATCTTTTGATATAAAACCATTCATGATTAAAGGAAAAACTGGTTTTGTGATTGCTAGAGTTAAAAAGTTTCGTGTATAACTCATTATTTTTATGTAATCTTTATAGTGTCTTTCTTGAGAAGAATCTATAGTTATAAATACTTTTCTATCAATTGTTATTTTTTCAAACAAACTAACACTTTTCCCATAATTTATATGGATTGATAAACTATAATTATTGTCAATAGATGCCTGAGCAAGTTGTTCCCCTCTTTTATTTACTATGTGTTCTTCAGCATTTTCTGATTGTACAAAATCAAATGTTTGATTGTTAACCCATTCATTTATAAATGAGTAATGTATAGAAATTTTGTTGAATTTTACATTGGAATCATTATAAAAATGATGACCTAAAAAAATTAAGTTTACGTATACATAATATAAGAAAACTCCATTTCCCTTTTCCTTCTTCCTGAGAAAGCAATCGTACAAAGTTATGTCTCCATTTTTTACAGTAGTTCCCAATATAATAAAAGGCTGATTGACAATATTAAATTCAATCAGATAATCAGAATTTCCTATTATCTCTAATTCGCCACCTTCAAAGGATGTGAATCTACAAATTCCAGCTAATCTCTCACTAGAATTATTCGGCAACCACCAAAATCCTTTAAAGTCAAAACTTTCCATATCATTCTTCCTCTCTCTTATTCTCTTGAAACTATCTTTATCTATGTTTAATTTATTTAATTACTCATTCCTAACTAACTGCATATTCTGTAAACTACCAAATCATCCCCAAATTCAAAACAAAACCCTTTAAAACATCTTCCCCCGAAACCGTAGCAGGAGATTCCAAAACTTCAACCTCCTTCCCTTGTCTATAAATCTCCACTTGACGAGATTTCCGATTAATTAATATACCTAAACGCACACCATTATCTATATATTCCTTCATCTTTTCCTGTGTAGTTTTCAAACTATCACTAGGAGAAAGTAACTCAATTACAAAATCAGGACATAAGGGAGGAAACTTTTGTTTTTCCTCATCAGTTAAAGCATCCCATCTTTCTAACTTTATCCAAGAAGCATCAGGAGACCGATCTGCACCATTTGGTAACTTAAAACAAGTAGAAGAATCAAAAACTACACCCTCCTGATTTTGCTCATTCCAAATCCAAAGTTGAGCAGTAATACCCGCATTACGATTTCCCGTTTCTCCTCCCGTTGGTGGCATAATTATTAATTCCCCATTGGCATTTCTTTCAAATCTCAATTCCTGGTTGTTTTGACATAGTTTGAAAAACTGCTCATCAGTCATTTCTATTACTGATTCTAAATTGACAGTTAAAGCATTCATGGTCATATCCTCATTGAATATTTAGGTAGAAAATTTAACTATCTCATAAGCTATTTTATATGATTAATCCGATTTTTCATATTTTTGTATAGAGTATTTAACAGAGAAAATTAAACCCTACATAAAAACTCTCTCAAACCCTCTTACCTCTGCGTCCTCTGCGTCTCTGCGGTTAGTTCCTCTTCCTTCCTCTCTTCTTCCTTCGTGTTCTTCGTGTCTATCCCTACGGGACGCTACGCGAACGTGGTTAATTTTCATACAAACCCCTACCCTTACCCACACCAATTAAACAACCATATAGTTAAATAACAGAATATCAATGTAAACAGAATTTACAAAAACCTGAGAGAATCTTAGTTATTTGTTAAGATTTATCAAAAATGATTACGTTTTTTATATCATTTTGTTTCAGTTCGGGGATAAAACCCCCACTGAGTCAGAGTTTTCTGGTAAAAAACTCTTAATTGCCGAAGAAAATGGAAGAGAGAACCGGCATTAGCCGTGATGAACTTCCAGTAGAGAACACGCCTCAAAGGAGCTTATCTGAATGTTCACCCAGGTCAAGTCCACAATTAGACATATAGCACCTGACGATTTACGCGGACGCAATCTGATTAAAGTCGTTTATGTTGTACTTGAGTCCCAATACCAGAGTTCTTTATCTCAAGCGGTACGGGAAATTAACGCCCATCATCCCAGCCTAGCGATTGAAATCAGTGGATACTTGATTGAAGAACTACGCAACTCTGAAAACTATGAGGAGTTGAAACGTGATATAGCAGATGCTAATATATTCATTGCTTCTCTGATTTTTATTGAAGACTTAGCACAGAAAGTAGTTGCGGCAGTTGAACCCCATCGTGATAACCTAGATGTGTCGGTTGTTTTCCCCTCCATGCCCGAAGTGATGCGCCTTAACAAAATGGGTAGCTTCTCCTTGGCGCAATTAGGACAATCCAAGAGCGTTATCGCCAACTTCATGAAAAAGCGCAAAGAAAAATCTGGCGCTGGTTTCCAAGATGGAATGTTGAAGTTGTTGCGGACACTTCCCCAAGTGCTGAAATTCCTACCAATGGAAAAAGCACAAGACGCGAGAAACTTCATGCTCAGTTTTCAGTATTGGCTAGGTGGTTCAGCAGAAAACTTGGAAAACTTCTTGCTGATGCTGGCTGATAAATACGTCTTAAAAGGCGAAGACAGACAAAAATTAGCTGCTGCTGACTATCAAGCACCAGTTGTTTATCCCGACATGGGTATTTGGCATCCTTTAGCGCCAAATATGTTTGAGGATGTGCGAGAATATCTGAACTGGTATGCTACCCGCAGAGATATTTCTCGAAATCTCAAAGACCCCCTTGCACCATGTGTAGGCTTGGTTTTACAACGGACTCACCTAGTTACCGGTGATGATGCACATTATGTGGCAATTGTCCAGGAATTAGAATCATTAGGCGCAAAAGTTCTCCCTGTGTTTGCTGGTGGTTTGGATTTCTCTAAACCCATAGAAAGTTACTTCTATGAACCAACAACTAAATTGCAGTTAGTAGATGCGGTAGTATCCTTAACTGGTTTCGCTTTAGTGGGTGGACCCGCTAGACAAGACCATCCTAAAGCTATTGAAGCATTAAAACGGTTAAATCGTCCCTACATGGTGGCGTTGCCTTTGGTCTTCCAAACCACCGAAGAATGGCTAGATAGTGATTTGGGGTTACATCCCATTCAAGTGGCTTTACAGATTGCTATACCTGAACTAGACGGAGCAATTGAGCCTATTATCCTATCCGGTAAAGATGGGGCAACTGGGAAAGCGATCGCTTTACAAGATAGAGTCGAAATAGTCGCCCAAAGAGCGTTAAAATGGGCAAAACTCCGCAGCAAACCCAAATTAATTAAAAAAGTCGCCATCACCGTTTTCAGCTTCCCACCCGATAAAGGTAACGTGGGAACAGCCGCATACTTAGACGTATTCGGTTCTATCCATGAAGTCATGAAAGGACTGAGAAACAACGGTTACGACGTGCAGGACATTCCCGAAACTCCCCAAGAGTTGCTAGAACAAGTCATCCACGACGCACAAGCACAATACAACAGCCCCGAACTCAACATTGCTTACAAAATGTCCGTGCCAGAATATGAAGCACTGACACCATACTCCCAACGCTTAGAAGAAAACTGGGGACCACCTCCAGGAAACTTAAACAGTGATGGACAAAATCTGTTAATCTACGGAAAGCAGTTTGGTAACGTTTTCATCGGTGTACAACCAACATTTGGTTATGAAGGCGACCCCATGCGGTTGTTATTCTCCCGTTCCGCTAGTCCTCACCACGGTTTCGCAGCTTACTACACCTACCTAGAAAAAATTTGGGGCGCTGATGCTGTGTTACACTTTGGTACACATGGCTCATTGGAATTCATGCCTGGTAAGCAAATGGGAATGTCTGGTGACTGTTATCCAGATCAACTAATTGGCTCAATTCCTAATCTGTATTATTACGCAGCCAATAACCCCAGTGAAGCCACAATTGCTAAACGTCGCAGTTACGCAGAAACAATTTCTTACCTGACACCACCTGCGGAAAATGCTGGTTTATACAAAGGTTTGAAGGAACTCAGCGAGTTAATTGCTTCTTACCAAACTTTGAAAGACACAGGACGCGGTGTTTCCATTGTCAATTCCATCATGGATAAATGCCGCATTGTCAACTTAGACAAGGATATTGAGTTACCCGAAACCGACTCTAAGGATATGACCTCAGAAGAACGGGATAATATTGTTGGTAGCGTTTATCGCCGGTTGATGGAAATTGAATCGCGCTTATTACCTTGTGGACTGCACGTAATTGGTAAACCTCCAACTGCCGAAGAAGCGATCGCAACTTTAGTCAATATTGCCAGTTTAGATCGACAAGAGGAAGAAATTCAAGGTTTACCCGGAATTATTGCTAGAAGTCTGGGACGCACCATTGAAGATATCTACAGAAACAACGATGCCGGCATTTTAGCAGATGTGCAACTATTACAAGATATCACCCTCGCTACCCGTGCGGCTGTAACGGCATTAGTTCAAGAACAAATTGACGCAGAAGGTCGAGTTATCGCGGTTTCCAAGTTGAATTTCTTGTACATGGGTAGAAAAGAACCTTGGTTAGAATCACTGCATCAATCAGGTTACACCAAAGTTGATACCTCTGCGTTGAAACCCCTGTTTGAATATTTGGAATTCTGCTTAAAACAAGTTTGTGCAGATAACGAACTGGGTGGACTTCTCCAAGGTTTAGCCGGTGAATATATTCTCCCTGGTCCCGGTGGAGATCCTATCCGTAATCCTGACGTATTACCCACTGGTAAAAATATTCACGCTTTAGATCCCCAATCTATCCCCACTTCTGCCGCAGTTCAATCTGCGAAAATCGTCGTGGATAGGTTGTTGGAACGCAACAAGTCGGAAAATGAAGGAAACTGGCCAGAAACCATCGCCTGTGTCCTCTGGGGTACAGATAACATCAAAACCTACGGTGAATCCCTCGCCCAAATTATGTGGATGATTGGTGTGCGTCCAGTACCCGATGCTTTGGGACGGGTGAACAAGTTGGAATTGATACCTTTAGAAGAGTTGGGTCGTCCTAGAATTGATGTTGTCATTAACTGTTCTGGTGTATTCCGCGACTTGTTCATTAACCAAATGAATTTGCTTGACCAAGGTGTGAAAATGGCTGCTGAAGCTGATGAACCTTTGGAAATGAATTTTGTCCGCAAGCACGCTTTGAAGCAATCTGAGGACATGGGCATAAATCTGCGTCAAGCTGCAACTCGCGTTTTCTCTAATGCTTCTGGTTCTTATTCTTCTAATATTAACCTTGCGGTCGAGAATAGCACTTGGGATAGTGAAGCTGAGTTGCAAGAAATGTATTTGAAGCGCAAATCTTTCTCTTTCAATTCTGATAATCCTGGGGTTATGGATGAGTCAAGAGAGATTTTTGAAACTACTTTGAAAACTGCTGATGCAACTTTCCAGAATCTCGATTCTTCGGAAATCAGTTTAACAGATGTTTCCCATTATTTTGACTCTGATCCGACTAAGTTAGTTGCAAGTCTGCGTGCAGATGGGAAAAAACCATCTTCTTACATTGCAGATACAACTACAGCGAATGCACAGGTGAGAACTTTATCAGAAACTGTGCGTTTAGATGCGCGGACGAAGTTGTTAAATCCCAAATGGTATGAGGGAATGTTGTCTCACGGTTACGAAGGTGTGCGCGAACTTTCTAAGCGGTTGGTAAATACCACTGGTTGGAGTGCGACTGCTGGTGCTGTGGATAATTGGATTTATGAGGACACGAATGAGACTTTCATCAAAGATGAGGAAATGCAAAAACGTTTGATGAATCTCAATCCTCATTCTTTCCGCAAGATTGTTTCTACTTTGTTGGAAATGAATGGACGCGGTTATTGGGAGACTAGTGAGGAGAATTTAGATCGTTTGCGTGAGTTGTATCAGGAGGTGGAAAACCGGATTGAGGGTATAGAATAGGATTAGATGGGCAGGTTTTATACCTGCCTTTTTTATAAATAGGAGAAAATTATAAATCTAATTTATTCAGAATCTAAATATTCTTGGTTAACTAAATATTCATCAATATTTTCTAAAATTTGTCTAAGGTATTTGATAACTCTTTCACTTATTTCAACAAGATTTTTTGCGGATGTAGTTTTACCAACTTCTTTAAAGGACATAACACCATGAGCTAAATCATTTCTATGCTCCTTAATGGAAAGTAAATCAAATCCATCTCTTGTATCAATATCAGTTGTAGCGGAAAATCCATATTGTTTTGCTATTTTCTTAATTTCTTTTGCATCAACATTACCAGAAAATAACTCATCTTGATTAAAGCCAGATTCAATAATATCATTGAAAATATTTCCTATTTTTTCTACAACATTATTAACACCACATTCTTGTACATTTTTTTTGACGTTTTGCAAAATTATTTTTTTAATTTCTATTCTAAGTTGATTGAATGCTACCCCTTTATCACTCATTTCATCAAAAATACTCTGAATAGCATTTCTCATAGTAGATTCTACAAGATTGTAAAGCAATAAAAATCCGGTAGCTTTTAAACTTTTATCTAATTCAGTATCTATTTTAGAAATAACACCATCTTGACTTAGTAGAATTTTCTCCTGTTCTAAATCTCTCAGAAAACAAAGATAATTACTAACATCGTTAGCACGTTCATCAAAATCCTCTAAATCTAATACTCTGTTCACTATACTTAACCTAAAATCTGATCACGAACATATTCAATACGACGAATCACTTTATTTCTAGAACTACTCGCATTGCTGCTTGTATATTCTCTAAACTCCTTGGAATTTATAAAATCTAGTGATGTAGGTTTAAGGTTATCTTGCTGTCTTAAAGCTAATGCTATCCCAACCGCAAGAGATTCAAATTTAATTCTAGTTGTAGTTCTATCTTTGTTCTTACCTTGTCTAAAACCTGTGGGAAAATATCTTTCCACAAAATCAAGCATTGAATAAAATTCATTTTTCATGCTTTCTAAAGTATTTTGATCTGTTCGGTTCATAGTTTCTAAATACTTATCAAGAAACTCTGTAATATTTTTATATTTATTAAATTCCTGATAATTATTTAGAAAAGCAAAAAACCGTAAAACAAATTCTTGGGGTTCTACTCTCCTAATTGACGGTTCTGTAAAAGCACAAAGACTAATAAATCTTTCTGATTTTGCTAATTCATCTATTACATTAAGAAAAGCACCTCTTATAATACCTCGGCGTTTTTCCATTTCATTTAATTCAACACTACCCGTATTTATTCTTTCAAATAAATCTCTACGAGCTTCTTCATCTGCTTCTTCTGATAGTTGAATTACTCTGAGAGTTGTTCTTTTAAATCTTCTTTGTCGGGCAATATTTAGATCAGAAAATCGAAACCCTTCTAGCTTTTTTAACTTTTCCAGGTTTTCTAATTGTAATTCATTATTAAGGAAATTGACTAAAGTACGAAGTCTTTGTGTTCCATCTATAATTTCTAAACGACCATCTTTAGTTTCTGAATAATTTTCTTCTTCTTCACCAGAAATATCCGCCACATAAATGTAAGGAATAGGTAAACCCAAGAGAATAGACTCAATAAACTTAGATTGTCTTACTTTATCCCAAGCCATCTCTCTCTGGTAGTCGGGAATAAATATTTCGTTTGAATCATCATTAATACCATTTAGATATTTGTCAACTATAACTTCAATAGGGTATTCAATGGTGTTATAATCGACAGATTTTTTCTTTTCGCGGATTTGCATTTCTGCTTCTTCCTGCATTTGATCTGTAATACTTTTAGTTAATAAATTGTTACTCATATTAGATGGAAATATCTAAGTGATTATATCTATCTTATCCTAATTTTCCCCTCTTTAGCCAATCTTATGTTGAAAATAAATTTTTATCCAACCTCAGTAAACAAAGTTTTGATAATATTTTATACAAAGTATCATTATTGTAGGAATGTAAGGCGGTGCGATAGCGTAAGCGCTGCTGCAAGCAGTTCGCTGTTTAGGGGTGTGGGGAAATGCGATAGCGTAAGCGCTGCTGCAAGCAGTTCGCTGTTTTGGGGGTGTTTGGGGGTGCGATAGCGTTCGCAAAGCGTCCCGGAGGGAACTAGTGCTGCTGCAAGCAGTTCGCTGTTGGGGATGTGGGGATGCGATAGCGTAAGC
>NZ_JAYGHA010000017.1:114005-129987 GCF_034931405.1 Anabaena sp. UHCC 0451
TTTGGAATGTTGGGAGTGCGATCGCTTTTGGGAATGTGGGGTGCGATCGCTTTTAGGATGTGGGAGTGCGATCGCTTTTTGGGGTGTAGGAGTGCGATCGCTTTTGGGGTTTTGGGGGTGCGATCGCTTTTGGGATGTGGGGATGCGACGCTTTTGGGGTTTTGGGGGTGCGATCGCTTTTGGGGTTTTGGGGGTGCGATCGCTTTTTGGGATATGGGGGTGCGATCGCTTTTGGGATGTGGAAGTGCGATCGCTGTTTGGGGTGTGGGATGCGATCGCTGTTTGGGGATGTTGGGATGCGATCGCTTTTGGGGTGTGGGGGTGCGATAGCGTTCGCAAAGCGTCCCGGAGGGAACTAGCGCTCCGTAGAAATCGCTTTTTTGCTTTTACTGAATACTTTCAATTAATTTAATATTATTTCTTAACCATTCATTGACTAAAATTTGCACATCTATATTTTTTTCCTGAGCAATTTTTTTGAAAAAATTATCAACATCTGGTTCAAGGTAAATAGGATAATGAAAAGTTGCATCAGAATGATAAAATTTACCTTGTTCAGCTTGTGAAAAATCATATTCTGCTTTCATAGCTTTCTTCCTTGATAATACTGCTGTTCATTAAAAGTTGCTTTCCGTGCTGAAATAATACGAATCAAACACGAGTCTTCATCTGTTTGTTCAAAAGTATGAATAACAACCCTTAAAATACCCGTTTCATCTAAACCTATAGTAATCCATCTGTCTTCATAATCACTATGTTCTTCATCATATAAACTTAATTGATATTGATCACGAAAAACAGTTGATGCTAAACGAAAATTGATTTGATGTTTACGAATATTCTGTTTTTCTTTTGCTGGATTCCAATCAAAATTATAACGCAAATTTATAAATTACAAGAGATTAAATAAGTTGACACCATAATTATACCATAATTTTATACTTTGACAGTATTATCGGTAGTTTAACGTAGGTATCGCTGTTTGGGGATATTGGGAGTGCGATAGCGAAGCGCTCCGTAGGAATCACTTGTTGGGGATGTGGGGATGCGATCGCTTTTGAGTCTCAAATTTTATAACTCATCTCCTAATAAATCCTGTATATTTTCTAATCTCTGCTGAGAACCATGACGAACACGATGAATATACACAACTCCTTCCTCTTCCCCAAGATTTTGAACCGTAAATAAAATCAAAAATTGTTTTTGGTAAAGAAGTTGTCGAACTTCAATTCCCATATACTTACTTTCTATAGCTAAAGAACAACGTTGTGGAAAATTTTCCAACGTCAGCATAATTTCATAACATCCCCGCACCCAACGAAAAGCTCTTTCTGTGTGAATCCTCTTTTATCCACAGGAAAATACTCTCAATATCAGCAATAGCACTAGGTGAAATCTCAATCCGGTATGCCATATTTTTCCTTAAATTCTGCAAATGCTTGATTTAAGGGCATACCCTCGCCTTGTTTAAACTCATTTATGCTTTGACGTATCTTAGCAACAGATTCCAGTAATTCCAGTCTATCAATGAGTTTTTGATAGCTTTCAGCATCTTGAACCACAGCAGCAGCTTTACCATTCACAGTCAACACAATGGGAGATTGAGTTTCTTTTAACTTATCCAGAAACATCTTTGCTCCGCGCTGAAATTCTGATAAGGGGTGAATATCGCTTAAGCTAAACATCATAATTTCAATAAATTATTTGATAATTTAATGTTAATTGTATGAAAATATTTTGTCAAGGGAAGAGATCGCTGTTGGAGATGTTGGGAGTGCGATAGCGTAAGCACTCCGTAGGAATCGCTTTTTGGGGATGTGGGAATGCGATAGCGAAGCGCTCCGTAGGAATCAAAAAATTAAACTTCCTCATCTAAGAATGGCAAGAGATCCTCTAAATCTCTCGCTCCATGCAAAACCCGTAGAACCTCCACTTCTCTTGAACTTTATAAAAAATCAAATAGTCCTTAAAATTCTTAATCCGCCACTGACGAATTGTTCCCATATCCGACAAAGACGACACAACCTTACCCATATTGGGAGTTATTGCCAATTGAGCAAAAGCACACTCAACAAACTCCAAAAACTTCCCCCCCGATTCCCGATTACCATTCACCAAAATATAATTTGCTTGTTGTCTGATATCTTGAGTAGCACGATTGCGAACAATTACCTGAAAAGCCATGATTACTACTGCGCCGCACCAAAGATTGATCGGCGCAAATCTTGCCAATATTCAGGAGTTACAGGTTCTGCTTCTGAGTCCAAACCTTCTTGCAACAAACTAGCTAATTTTGCTTGAGCATCCTTACGCTGTTGATCTTGCTGCAACAACATCAAAAAATAGTCCGCTACAGTAGCATAATTGCCAGATTGAAGCTGAACCTCAAGATAAGACTCAAGTTCTTTTGGTATCGGAAAACTCACATTCATAAGATACTAATATGAATAAAATCTTATTAGTATCTTATCATTTTTTATTCTGGTGATGAATTTAGGCGATAGCGAAGCGCTCCGTAGGAATCGCTGTTTGGGATGTGAGGGGTGCGATAGCGAAGCGCTCCGTAGGAATCGCTGTTTGGGGTTGTGAGAGTGCGATAGCGAAGCGCTCCGTAGGAATCCCTGTTTGGGGTTGTGAGAGTGCGATAGCGAAGCGCTCCGTAGGAATCGCTGTTTGGAGGTGTGGGAAGTGCGATAGCGAAGCGCTCCATAGGAATCGTTGTTGGGATCTTGGGATGCGATAGCGAAGCGCTCCGTAGGAATCGCTGTTGGGGGTGTTTGGGGGTGCGATAGCGAAGCGCACCGAAGGTATCGCTTTTGAGTCTCAAATTTTATAACTCATCTCCTAATAAATCCTGTATATTTTCTAATCTCTGCTGAGAACCATGACGAACACGATGAATATATACAACTCCTTCCTCTTCCTCAATGTTTTGAACTTGATTTTTCTGTTCCCTGTTCCCTGTTCCCTGTTCCCTCTCTCAACGAGTGAATTTAATTTTGTCCGACTACTTACAATAAATCCATCAATCCTTCTAAAGCTGCCACAGATGCAATACATATTGCACTAGCTACAATTCATGGTATAGACTATCTGTTAACATGGAATTGTAAACATATTGCCAACGCACAGATTCAGAAAAAATTGGCTCAAATCAGTAATTATAGAATAAGCAATATAATGAAATGATAGATATGTATGTCAGCTAAATATGTTTTTCATGGAGTGCTTTCTGCTCCACTTCGTCACAGTCCAATTAATCAAAGAGGAAACTTGCAAAAGAACTTGGGAGTTATCTTTTCAACTTAATTCAGGGTTTGATGAATACTTAATTCTTTTTTTGCTCTTGGTACTTGAGAACCAGTCAAATCCTCCAAAAATGTATCCCCGACTTCTTCAAAAATCGGGGATTTGGATATTAAGAAATATCCTTCAATTCAGCAGTACGAACTGAAAGCACCTGAGTTTGATTTCCTCTTTGGACTTTCACCTGCAATATTTCACCCAAACGACTATCTTCTACAACTCCTTGCAATTGTTCAGCAGCAGTAATTGGTTTATTATCAATCTGCACAATGACATCACCGCGACGGATACCCGCAGTTGCAGCAGGAGAATTGGGTACAACTCGCATCACTAAAACACCGTTAACTTCGGGTAATTGAATTGCAGAATTAGGATCAGAATTATTTTGTCTGGCTAATTGGGGTGTTAAAGTTACCATTTGTACCCCTAAATATGGGTGAATAACTTTACCATCACGTTGCAGTTGTGCCGCGATCGCTTTTGCTTTATCAATAGGAATAGCAAACCCAATTCCCATCGCATCTGCACGAATAGCGGTATTAATGCCAATCACCTCACCTTGAGCATTTAACAATGGACCACCGGAGTTACCAGGGTTAATAGCTGCGTCAGTTTGAATGAAATCTAAACGCTTATCACTAATTCCCACCTGGGCGCTAGAACGTTTTAAAGTGCTGACAATACCCAAAGTGACAGTATTATCAAATCCTAACGGATTACCAACAGCGATCGCCCAATCTCCCACCTGCACATGATTAGAAGAACCCAAAGGTGCAACAGGTAAATCATCACCAGCATTTATTTTGACTACTGCCAAATCCGTAACTTCATCAATACCTTTGACTTTACCTTTAAAAGTGCGACCATCTTTCAACCGTACAGTCACCTTATCAGCTTGATCAACAACATGAGCATTAGTCAGAATAATCCCACTTTTATCCAGAATAAAACCAGAACCTAAACCGCGTAATTGTTCAGTTGGTGACTGTTGGGGGAAAGCATCACCAAAAAACCGCCGCAAAAACGGATCTTCCATAATTGGATCAACAGGACGAGTAATGGTTTTTTCTGTATCAATTCTGACCACAGCAGATCCGACACGGTTCACCGCTGCTGTCACAAAGCTACTGCTACCAATAGCACCAACAGCAGGAGATGGTTTTTGAGCAACTACGTTATTCGGTGCAGGTTCAGCTTGAGAAGGTAAAACCTGCAAACAAGAAGCTGTTAGCAACACTCCCATGACAATCGCTAAAACATGGGTACTCAGTTGGCGGATAGACTGGGGTATTTGGGAAATTCGCATAATCATAACCTAAATTTAGAAGCCTTAACTAGTTCGGTTTTTCCACCAAAATAATCAAAAACCGAAAAATCAAAAATATCCCAAAAATGACGAGAAAATGAAGTAAAATCCTCGGTCTTTCTTCTTTCTCTGTATTTTCTGTGACTCTGTGGTTTGTTTATTTTTTAGAAATCCTAAAATCTGAAATCTACAATCTCAAATCCTTCTAGGCTAGGATTTAATTATACCAAACCCTAAATGACCCATGAATGGATCAAACCGATTAGTTGAAGAATCCTTGGCTTCATCTGAGCAAGCAGAACATACACACCATCACCATTCAGATCACGAACATACAGATCATAATCCAGCAGCAGTCGAATCAGTTCATCCTCATGTTCATAGCGAAGAATCATTAAGGCGAATTGTTAACCGATTATCTCGCATAGAGGGACATATTCGGGGAGTTAAGACAATGGTACAGCAAAATACCCCTTGTCCTGATGTATTATTGCAAATTGCGGCTGTCAGAGGTGCATTAGACAAAGTAGCACGGATAGTTTTGGATGAACATTTAACAGAATGTATTGCTAGAGCTTCAGAGAATGGCAATATTGACGCAGAAATTCAACAACTCAAAGCCGCTTTAGATAGGTTTTTACCGTAGTTGAATTGTCAAAACAGCAGTCAGCTGATCGAGCTTCTGTATTTGTAGCCGTTAAATCTGTTGTTCTGGAATAGTACGGATACGGTTCATTTGATTTAAAGCATACTTAGCCGTTTCCTGTACCGCTGGATCTGGATCTTCCATTGCATGAAGCACAATCTTACTCATCTGCGCCATTGTGTCATAAATACGCAATAAATCACGGATTGCATTTTGTCTGACTTGAGGATTTTCATCTTGCATAGATATTGCTAAAGCGCGGTTCACGGGTTTGAGAGTGCGAGTCCCAATTTCTGCCAAGGCTGATAAAATTAAGCTTTGCTGTTGCGAATCTGCATCAATCATCAAGTCTACTAAAGGTTGAACTGCTCGTGAATCCCCTTGTTGAGCTATATTCCAAATTGCTTTTCTTTGCTGTGTCAAATCCGCACTACGCAAGTCTGCCATAAATACCTCAAACGCATTGAGTGGAGGGACAACCAATGTTTTTTCAACAGGTAATATTTCAGTAGAAACTGGTGATGGTATTTGAGATGCCGGGTTGAGAAAAAATTGCGGACTTTTTTGAGCAGATGGACTTAACAGATTCTGCTCAGAAGTTCCAGCTTCTAACGCTGGTTTCTTATTAACTATACTTTGTGCAGCATAGAAAAATGCACTCAAACTACCAATAACACTAAAACTAATTAATTTCCACCAAACATCATTTCCCGACTGTGATTGTGTGCTTTTGTCTTTTTCCTCTGTCAAAGTAGCATTAGTATTACATTTAATTTTTCCAGACAACACTTCTTGAAGATGCTTTCTAGTAGCCCAATCTGCAACACCATCTGCTCTTTGTAAACCTTGTTCTTGCTGAAATCGAGTCACAGTATTTTGGAAACTAGGGCTATATACTCCATCTATTGAACCATTGTAATAACCTAAAGCTTTCAATTGGACTTGCACTACTTCTACTTCTCTACCTTGAACACTTGAATCAATTACTGTTGGCTGGATAGCAGTTTCCTTAACTGTGGCAGTTAGAGCGCGATTTGGATATAAACCAAGGCACAAAAAAGAGGATAATATCAAGAAGTAATTGGTAATTGATAATTGGTATTTAATAATTGAAAATTGCTTGTGATCCCTCATGTTCCTGATCTCCAACTGATTAAGTTAGGGTAAAATTTCTGGTTTAGATATTTTTACAGTCTCTTAGTTATAGATGCTTCTAAAACTGGTTTTGGCTGAGTAGTTTTTTCACTAATAGTAACTTTTTGATTTTGCCCTGCTAAGTTTTCCCGTTGGTTGATTAAATAAATACTAATTAAAGTCAGGAGAACTCCTACCCATTGCATGGGAGTGAGAACTTCTGAGAGAAAAATATGACCAAATATCAACGCAAAAACAGGTGTGAGAAAGGTGAGAGAGCTTAAACTGGTCAGATTACCACTAGCAGCAAAATAGAAGAATAAACCATAAGCGATCGCACTACCAAATATAGTTGCATAACTTAAAGCTAACCAGTCAGATACTACCAAATTTTGCCACTGTTCCCCTTCTACAAATGCAGAAAGTCCCCACAACGGCAAACTGCCTAAAATTATATGCCATCCTGTAGCTGTTACCGGATCAGCATACCGACAAACAAACCGAATCATCACAGTTCCCACAGCCATTGATAAAGCTGCTAGTAACATCAACCATTCTCCACTGGCAAATAATTGTTGCCAATTATCGGTGGTAATTTTTACACCTGAGTCGAGAAGATGAAAAATCCACTCTTCCGGTAAGCCAATTAAACTAATACCTGCTACCCCCAATCCTAACCCCAACCATCCCCAGATACCAATATGTTCTTGAAATAACCACAGGGACAGTAAAGCTACTGCTAAAGGTTGGGAGTCAATCATCACAGAACCTAACCCCGCACTGGTTCTTACTAACCCCTCTGCTAAAAAGCCTTGAAACAGCGTACCATCAACTAGGGCAAATATTGTAATCCATAACCATGCTAACCATCCTTTCGGTTGGGGTTTACCCATAAATGCCCCAGCAATAAGGATTAACACCCCCGCAGGTAATAATCGCACCCCTGCCATAAATAAAGGTGTGGTATGAGGTATTACCCCTTTCATCGCTACCATTGCTGTACCCCAGAGGAAAAAAGGGGCAATTAATAGTAGGGAAGCACCGGTAGATTTTGATCCTCTAAGTTGCAGTTGCATGAGTTGGTTATGGTCTTTGGTAGATGGGTAGAAATATTACTTTACCTAATTTTACAGAATCATTTACTTTTGTGTTCATGTAAAATCTCGGAAATGTTGGGTTTCATTCTATTGCTTCGCGAACGTGAAAGTTCCACAACCCAACCTACGGATTATAGGGTTTTAAAAGTATACTTTAACCCATCTACTGAAAATTCTATCGTTAAAAAATCTCTTCTTGTTCTTTTTTATGTTTTACTTCCACAACAGTATGCACATTTCCACGGGGAGTAAAATCAGCTTTTACCGTAGCTTCTAAAGGATCACAAGCAGCCACAAAATCATCTAAAATTTGGTTTGCTGACTCTTCGTGAGAGATATATCGTTCGCGATAACTATTAATATAAAGCTTCAAAGCCTTCAACTCTACAACTCGTTCATTAGGTATGTAGGAAATATAAATAGTTGCAAAATCAGGATAACCGGAAAACGGACATTTACAGGTAAATTCTGGCAAACTAATATCAATATTATAACGCCGACCCACACGCGGATTAGGAAATGTAATCAGTTTTCCTTCTTGTATTTCCCTTTCCCCGTATTTCATTTCTTGACTTGTTGCTGTTACAGTCTCAGGTAAAGAATGACTCATAAAATTTTCTTGAAAAATGCAGAGATTCATCAATACTAATTTAACACTTAAAATTCACTGCTGCTCTTTTCCCAATCTGGACAACTCACATCATCCCAACCGCTAGGGTGCATACCACAAACTAACAAGTTACCACCATAAACATGACCATGATAGTTATTACATCCTATACAAGCAGGATTTTGTTCAGTGGTTGCTTCAACTTGATACGGAAAACCCGGATCGATATCCGTTGTTATGTCTTCTAATTCCCAGTATATTTCCAAAAGCGGTTCCGCTAATTCTTGTAAATACTGGTCAATGTCAGCAGCAATATTATTTTGTACCTGCTCGGTAATATCTTCTGTTAGCTCAAAAAATGCATCTACCATGTCATTCATTCCTTGGAAGAAGCTTTCTACTTCATCAGCAACAGTTTCGATAATGTCAATCAAGTCTTTTTGCCACGGTTCCATAAGCTTAACTGTCTTACTGCCTACAACATAACGCTTCACCTTAACTGGTTGTCAGTGCTAAACTGCACGATGAGCAATGCACATTCAACCAGTATTTAGATATAGCGTCATTCCCACAATCACAACCTTAGCCAATCATTAACAGTAAAAAACTGGTTTTTACTGATCTTGCTTCAGTTGCTGTAATTTTTCTTGTAATTCTTGAACTTGCTGACGTAAGTGATTTACGTTTTCTTTTGGTGCTTCTTTTACAGATGGTTCTTCATCTACCTCCAAAATTTCGATGCGACGAGGTTCAGAAGGGGCTGTTTTTTCAGAAGTTTCACCAGATGCTGGATGCTGCTGGGCTTGCTTCATCATGTCTTCTACGAAACGACGAGCTTCTTCGGTGTTCATTTCACCTTTAGCCACCATTTCATCAGCTAGTTTTTGGACTTGCGATCGCAGTTCGGCTAATTTCCCCCCTGCTTTCTCACCAGCGTAAGAAGCCAAGCCTACACCAAGGTAAAAAGCTTTTTGAACAATATCTCCAAAACCAGGCATTGCTGCAAAGCACTCCTAAAAATAGGGCGACCCGGAGACTACGCCTATCACAAGCATCCCGTATTGCTGCTACCTTCCGGTCCTGACAAAGTTTGGGCGTTGAAATCGCATAGATCCAGGTCTGAAATCATCATAACATGAAAATTCCATAATTGTGTGTCATTCGACAACAATTCTCCATTCGTAAATTTGATAACTCACACAACCGTTGACTACCAAGGGATCAGCAGCAACTATCGCCTGCGCTTCATCCATTGACGCTGCCTCAAACAGCATCATACCCCCTCCCCTTTGCGCCCAATAGCCGGTTTTGGCCTTGTGTCCTTTATCTATCAAGTTCTTTACATAGTCTGTATGGGCGGGTACATATTGATCAAAGATGGATTTATCCACTTGACCTGTTTCAATCTTTACAAACCAAGGCATATCAATTTGAGATTTTTGATTTGGGATTGAGAATAAAATATCATATTGGGGATTGGGGATTGGGGATTGGTATTAGAATTAGAATTAGAATTAGAATTAGAATTTGTTATTTTTTCTGTTCCCTGAAATTATGAATCGCTTTTTTATTGCTATTCTTCCACCCCAGAATATCCAGGACTACGCCAACAAAATCAAACAACACTTTTTTGATAATTATGCAAGTCGTGGCGCTCAAAATTCTCCCCCACATATTACTCTAAAACCCCCTTTTTTGCTAGAACAAGAGCAAGTATCAATTTTAGAAATATTCTTAGTAAATTTCGCTCAGAATCAAAATTCTTTACCCATTACCATTGATGGTTTTGCAGCTTTTTTACCTCGTGTTGTATATATGAATGTCATCAAAAATCAAGCACTTTTAAAATTACAATCAGATTTAATTAATGATGTAGAAAATAATTTAGGAATAAAAGATAAAGGGGCAAACAATCATACTTTCACACCTCATTTAACTGTAGCCAGGAAGGATTTAAAAAAGTCCGATTTTTATAAAGCTTGGGATGATTTTAAAGAACGTCAGGTATATTTTGAATTTGTGGCTGATAATATTACTTTATTGCTGAATGATGGGAAAAAGTGGAATGTGAAATCAGAGTTTTCTTTGTTATCTAATTTCTAAATTAATCTAACAATGGTAAAATTCTTTGGAATTCTTCACAGGCAGATTTGAGAGAAGGAGGAGCATTATTATCTAAATTACCTTGATAACATTGATTGACTAATTTTTCAATGTATGGTTTGCATTCTGACTGCTTTTTAAATTTTGTATATTCTATTTCCTCCTCAACATTTTCATCCTGGAGATAATGTATCCAAGTTTCAATATTTCTTTTAGGGACAAAAACTGCTATAGCTTCATCAGTTTGACGCTGTGGATGAGAATTTCCTTTGAGTTCATCATTTAACTGCTTGAGTCTTTCTTCTACAGTTTTTTTATCAGCATCAATTAAAACAACAAGCATTCCCGCACGCTTATTTTTTTGTCTGCGATATTCTACCACTTCTTTAACATATTTTTCCCTGACAAACTGCTCACCTGCACCTTTAGGACAAATTTCAGTGCGGATATTTCTGTCTATAATAAAACCACGCTTTTGCAAAAAATGAATTGCAAAAACTTCCTGTTGTTTGTCTTCACATAAAATCACAATTTGCACCCTTTTTTGGCTCATTATAACCATCCTCGTGCAATTAGTTCTGATATCTTTAGTCCTGCATCATCAGCTTCTTCATTACTAATTTTTCTAACTCTTACAGGTGCATTACTTTGACGTTCAAACCAATAACCAATTGGTGAAGCTAACAGGTAATTAATACATTCAGGATGATGGGAAATTAACAAAGCTTGTAATTTTCCATCATCACAAAAATCATATAGCTGTCTTAACCAAGGTTGAATTTCTGGAAGTGCTAAAAAGTTTTCTGGTTCATCAATACAAAGTGTATAATCTATGGTATGTTCTTCTGATTTCAGAAAGTAAATTAGTGTATACAATATAATCAATACTTTTTGTCCATCTGATAATGCACCTAAACGATAATCAATAGTATTTTTAATATCTGTATCTGACGTAAATTTTAATTTCAACCCCACATATTTTTCCCCTATAGATTCAAATTTAAAACTTCTAAAACCATCCAAAACTTCTTGCAAAACATTGATTAATTCTGCTACCTTTCCCTGATCCTGAGAAATGTACTTATACCAAGCAACAAAATTTTCACAATTATAATTCAGGTATTTACTTTCTACACCACCCTGTCCGATTAAAATTGGAACAATTTGTACAATGATGATTCTTTCTATTCTTTCTGAAAACCAAGTTAATCTTGTATTATCATTTCTTGGTACTAAAGAAAATAAAATAGATTGATATGATAAAAATGGATATTTTGCACTTTGAGAATAATCATCTCTTAACAGTATAACTTCACCATTTTCATATTTTAATAGAGGATAGTCATTAAACCATAAATTTTCGTATATGATAGATATTTTATTTTGCTGGGCTTCTATTGCTAATTCATATTTATATTTACCACCATTACCATCTATTTCTAATTCATATCTTTGAATCGGTAAAGTTTGCCAACAAGTAAAATCGAAATAATCAAAAATAGTTTCTAATTTAGCATCACCTAATATAAAAGTTTGTAATTTTCTTAAAACCTCAAAAACCGTTGACTTACCTGAACCATTACGACCAAGAAATAGATTAATTGAATCAACATTAAGTTCAAAATTCACCAAACCGCGAAAATTATCAATATAAATACGCTTTAACATAAAAATCACCTCTTAACCAACCCCTATCATACAACGCCAATTAATGCTGATATCACCAATAAGTCACCGATCTTGTTCACCACAGCCTGATCACAAGGTAAACTGGTGGAATTGACTGATCAAAATTAGTGACCTTATGACTGCATTTTTATTAGAAGTTGGTACAGAAGAACTACCCGCAAGCTTTCTGAGTAATGCGATCGTACAATGGCGATCGCGTATTCCGCAAACTCTGGAAGCTAACAACCTCAAAGCGGAAACAGTGGAAGTGTATGGAACTCCCCGACGGTTAGCAGTGCTAATTACAGGTTTACCATCCCAGCAACCAGACAAAGAAGAAGAAATTAAAGGACCACCCGCACAAGCAGCTTTTAAAGATGGTCAACCCACCCCCGCAGCAGTTGGGTTTGCTAAAAAACAAGGTGTGGAACTGTCAGCTTTTGAAATTCGACCGACGGAAAAAGGTGATTTTGTCTTTATTCAGAAAAAGACACCAGGACGACCAGTTGCGGAAATTTTGACGGAACTTGTACCTCAGTGGGTTTGGGGTTTGGAAGGAAAGCGGTTGATGCGGTGGGGAAGTGGAGACGGTAGGTTTTCTCGTCCTATTCGCTGGTTAGTTGCTTTGTTAGATGGGGATGTTTTACCATTAGAATTAAAGAATGGGGAAAAGATAGTTAAAAGCGATCGCATTTCTCAAGCACATCGCGTTTTACATCCCGAACCTGTAACAATTTTCCACGCAACAGAATATGTAAATACTTTGCGTTCTGGTTTTGTGATAGTTTCCCCAGAAGAACGGGAAAAAATCATTGTTGAACAAATAAAAGCCGCAGTTCAAAAATTAGATGGTTTCACAGAAATTTACCCAGACTTATTAGCAGAAACCACAAATTTAGTAGAATACCCTACCGCAGTAGTCGGTAAATTTGAAGATGAATTTCTCAAATTACCTACAGAAGTTTCAACCACAGTCATGGTAACGCACCAGCGTTATTTCCCAGTTTTCAAAACTGATGAAAATAAGGAATTATTACCGAATTTCGTCACCATTTCTAACGGAGATCCGACAAAATCAGATATTATTGCTGTTGGTAATGAAAGAGTAATTAGAGCGCGTTTAGCTGATGGAAGATTTTTCTATGATGCAGATTTATCTAAACCATTAGAAAGCTTTTTACCCCAATTAGAAAAAGTCACATTTCAAGAAGATTTAGGTTCAGTTCGTGGTAAAGTTGACAGAGTTGTAAATATTGCTAATCTCATTTCTCAACAATTGCAGCTAGGAGAAAGTGAAAGTAATAAAATTCAACGTGCAGCTTTATTATGTAAAGCCGATTTAGTCACCCAAATGGTGTATGAATTTCCTGAATTACAAGGAATAATGGGTGAAAAATACGCCTTAGCAAGTGGTGAAGATACAGAAGTCGCAACAGCAATTGTTGAACATTATTTACCCAAAAATGCTGATGACATTTTACCCCAAACATTAACAGGTCAAATTGTTGGTTTAGCAGATAGATTAGATACTTTAATTAGTATTTTTGGTTTGGGTTTAATTCCCTCTGGTTCTTCCGATCCCTTTGCTTTAAGAAGGGCTGCAAATGCGATAATTAATATTACTTGGTCTGCGAATTTGCAGATCAATTTAGAACAGCGATTAGCACAAATAGCGACAAATTTTGCAACCACATTTAATAAAGATGCAAAATCTTTGATTATCACATTACGGGAATTTTTCTTACAACGTATCCGCACCTTATTACAAGAAGAAAAACAGATAGATTATGACTTGGTAAATGCGGTATTGGGAGAAAATGATCCAGAGTACACAGAACGAGCATTACAGGATTTATTAGATGTACGCGATCGCGCAATTTATTTACAACAAATCCGCAACGATGGTACATTAGATAAAATCTATGAAACCGTCAACCGTTCTACCCGTCTAGCTGCACAAGGTGATTTAGACTTCCAACAATTAGAACCAAAAACATTAATTAACCCCGAATTATTCCAAAAATCATCTGAATCTGCATTCTACAACGCCTTAGTAGAATTAGTTCCCCAAACCCAAACCGCGCAACAAACACGCAATTATCAACTGTTAATAGCCGCACTAGAAAAAATTGCTCCCACCGTGAGTAAATTCTTTGATGGAGAAGATAGCGTTTTAGTCATGGACCCAGATCCAAATATTAAGCGAAATCGTTTAAATTTACTGGGATTATTGCGAAATCATGCCCGTGTTTTAGCTGACTTTGGCGCAATTGTAAAAAATCTGTAGCAAAAGGCAACAAAAATTGGTGTAATTTTTGCCAATTAACGCTAGGATGAAATAGCTTAACCAGGGATAATGCTACACAGTCTATGCCAGAAGCTATTGTGATTGGATTGGGAAAGTCCGGTGTTGCTGCGGCAAGATTGTTGAAACAGGAAGGCTGGGAGGTAGAATTAAGCGATAGTAGCACCTCCCCAACCCTCCTGGAACAACAACAACAACTTGCTAAAGAACAAATTCCCGTGAAATTAGGTCATGTTCCAGACCTTGATAATACTCATTTACCAAAATTAATAGTTGTTAGTCCCGGTGTACCTTGGGACATTCCAATCTTGTTAAAAGCGCGAGAGTTAGGAATAGAAACTATTGGGGAAATGGAACTCGCATGGAGACATTTGCAAAATATTCCTTGGGTGTCCATTACCGGTACAAACGGTAAAACTACCACCACCGCGTTAACTGCTGCCATTTTTCAAGCCGCCGGATTTAACGCCCCAGCCTGTGGTAACATCGGTTTGGCTGCTTGTGAAGTAGCTTTAAACCAAAAGCAAATTGAAGAAGATGCACAAGAAACAATCCAAAATCCAAAATCTAAAATCCAAAATCGGATTGATTGGGTAATAGGAGAACTGAGCAGTTATCAAATAGAATCTTCCGTTACGCTTTCTCCCCGCATCGGTATTTGGACAACTTTCACACCAGACCATTTAGCCCGTCATAAAACATTAGAAAACTACTACAATATTAAAGCCAAACTGTTAAAAAATTCCCAGTTACAAATATTGAATGGTGATGATGTTTATTTAAACAAAGTAGGTTTAAATCATTGGCCTAATGCTTATTGGACAAGTGTCAAAGGAGCAGATTTTTTAATAGGTGAAAAAGGCTTTTATATAGAAAATGGCTGGGTAATAGAAAAATTATCAGCAAATTCTCAACCTCAGCAAATTGTCGAAGTTTCTGCTTTGCGAATGGTGGGAGAACATAACCAACAAAATCTATTAATGTCAGTAGGTGCAGCGAGATTAGCGGGAATTAATATTGAGGCAATTTCCCGCGCAGTCAGTGAATTTCCTGGCGTTCCCCATCGCTTAGAACATATTTGTACATGGTCAGGAATTGATTTTATTAATGATAGTAAAGCCACAAATTATGATGCAGCAGAAGTTGGTTTAGCATCGGTAAAAAGTCCGGCTATTTTAATTGCTGGTGGTGAAGCAAAAGCTGGAGATGATACAGGTTGGTTAAGTAAAATTCAAGCCAAAGCTGCGGCTGTTTTACTCATTGGTAATGCTGCAAATGCCTTTGCTCAACGTCTGGAAGAAGTGGGATATAGTAATTATGAAATTGTCCAAACAATGGAAAAAGCTGTACCCAAGTCCGCAGAATTAGCGAAACAATATCAAGCGTCAGTGGTGTTATTATCTCCAGCTTGCGCGAGTTTTGATCAATATCCTAACTTTGAAGTTAGGGGTGAACATTTCTGCCAATTGTCTTTGAATTGGGTGGATAAGATGAAGGAATAAGTAAACGCAGATAGACGCAGATAGACGCAGATAATTAGGAATGAATCAAGATATTGTAACATTTAATTTTGTCCTGTTTATGATGCGTTTATCTGTGTATTCTTCGGGAAGCAAGCTACATCTGCGTTCAGAATAAATTAACTCTGAAGATAGATAAATTATCAACATCATCAATGATTAAATTCAAAAGAGTCTTTCACTTCTGTACATAAGGTTTGGCAAAAACCAAGCCTTTTTTATTTTTAAACACAGTGGTATTTTATAAATATGGAATATAGGACTCATATTTGAATTTTGAAAAAATC
>NZ_JAYGHA010000018.1:0-13004 GCF_034931405.1 Anabaena sp. UHCC 0451
ATAAAAGTTAAAAAAAATCAAAAATTCAAAAAAAAATTTCGTTTTTTGGGGTGTCAACCGATTGACTTTTTCCTCTGGATCTGATATTCTTATAATGGGAATATGTGCCTCGATAAAATATAGCTCACACTCCATTATATTAATAAGACTATCTTACCACAGCCGCTACCCCATGAACCCTAAAAATAAAATTTTTTTTTGAAAAAAACTTATTTAAAAAATACTTTTGATAAGGATAAATTATATTTATGCCGAATCAGGGAATTTTTGATATATCCAGGACTGGCACATTGGTAGGGTGCGTCAGACTGCATAAATCTTGCAAATAAACAGATTATTGATATCTGACGCACCCTACAACAGATTTTTGGTGTGACACTTGCGTAAATCCTTTTAAAAAAAAGCCCCAAGTCCATCAGCAGCGATAATTGATTGTCAAAACTGCCGAGATGGTTAGCCAAGAAGTGGGGTACGACGTAGGTAAAGCCTGAATCTAGCATTGTATTTCTTGATACAAGAACGCGAGTAATTTTTCAGTAACCGCCTAACTACCAGCATTAAATGTCATATTTTTTTATCAAAATAGAACTTTTACCAGCAATTCACTATAAAATCTAAAATTTAAAATCGCGCAAAGCACAATGACAAACTTAACTCCTAATTCTAGTTTCAGTGTGACACTACGCTTGCAAATTCCCAACCGGGTGGGGATGTTAGCTTCTGTAACTCAAGCGATCGCTACCAATGGTGGTAATTTAGGACAAATTGATTTAATTGAACAAACACGTCAAGAATCCATCCGTGATATTACTGTAGATGCAGCTAGTACAGAACAGGCAGAAACTATTGTTCAAGCAGTAAAAGAATTAGCTGATATTAAAGTCATAGAGGTTTACGATCGCACTTTTAATTTACATCGGGGCGGGAAAATTAGTATTGTTAGTAGAATTCCTTTAAAGACTGTTTCTGATTTAGCAATGGCTTACACACCAGGGGTAGGAAGAATTTGTAAAGCGATCGCTCAAAACCCAGAGGAGGTTTATCATCTTACCATCAAACAAAACACCATCGCTATTGTCACCGATGGTAGCGCAGTTTTAGGTTTGGGTAATCTGGGTCCGGCTGCTGCTTTACCAGTTATGGAAGGTAAAGCCATGTTATTTAAAGAATTTGCGGGTTTAGATGCTTTTCCGATCTGTCTGGATACCCAAGATACAGATGAAATTGTCAAAGCCGTGAAAAATATCGCTCCTGTATTTGGTGGTGTGAATTTAGAAGATATTGCTGCACCCCGCTGTTTTGAAATTGAAAAAAGATTACGAGCAGAATTAGATATACCAGTATTTCACGATGACCAACATGGTACAGCTATTGTTACCTTGGCTGCGTTATTTAATGCTTTGAAATTAGTAAATAAATCCATTGCAGATATCCGTATTGTGATTAATGGTGCAGGTGCGGCGGGAGTTGCGATCGCGCGGTTACTTCGCAAAGCCGGTGCAGAACAAATCTGGATGTGTGACTCTAAAGGAATTATATCTAGCAATCGCACTGATTTAACCGAGGAAAAACGCGAATTTGCCGTGAAAGCCCAGGGAACTTTAGCCGGTGCTATGCAAGGTACGGATGTGTTTATCGGTGTCAGCGCACCGGGAGTTTTGACACCAGAAATGGTACAAGCAATGACAAAAGATGCGATTGTGTTTGCAATGGCCAATCCGATCCCAGAAATTCAACCAGAATTAGTACCTAAAAATGTCACAGTTATGGCTACAGGCCGCAGTGACTACCCAAATCAAATTAATAACGTTCTCGCTTTTCCAGGTGTATTTCGTGGCGCTTTAGATTGTCGAGCTAGTACGATTACTACTACCATGTGTTTAGAAGCTGCAAGTGCGATCGCTTCTTTAGTAAAACCTTCAGATTTAAACAAGGAACACATTATTCCTTCTGTCTTTGATGAGCGTGTTTCTCCCGCTGTTGCTGCTGCTGTAAAACAAGCCGCAAGAGAAGAAGGTATAGCGCAGAGTTAATAACAGCTAAACCCACTCATGTGGGTTGGTAATTTACTTTTTAACCTCCAAAATGATCCTAAAGGCACAAATCCCCGTCCTGATTTAGTCAAAAAGCAAAAATTTAAGGTTAACCGTGATTATGACGATAAGCTATCACTGCATAGAATGGATCACCCCCAGATAAACCCAGCCACTGTAAGAAATTCGGGGCTGTTGATTGATTGACAATTACTTCTGGAGTACCAAATCCTGATACTGAGGCAAAGTAATGCTTCAATAATTGGACTCTAGAACGTTCTGAAGCATCCCGCCAGACTTGAATTGCTTTTTGATGAAACATTCGGTTAGAAAAGCTAATAATAGCTACACCACCAGGTTTAAGAATGCGGTGAATTTCGGAAAATACGGCTTCTGGATATTGGATGTATTGGACGGAAACACAGTTGATAACCGCGTCAAAATCTTGATCTGGTAAGGGTATTTGGGGCTGTTCGTTGATATTTTGGACAAAATAATGGTTCAATCTGGGATTACGTGCCAGTTCCTCAGCATTAAGTCCATGTCCCTCAACATGATTAAACTCTAGTTCTGTTGGTAGATGAGACACCCAACTACTCATCAGATCAAAAATGCGTGTGTTGGGTTTGAGTCGCTGACGATATAAATCTGTTAACTGTTGAATAAAGCCTTCATCAACATGAGTGACAAAACGTGGGTAGTCATAAAATAATTTATCATCAGTGTCATCTAACTTGAGACGTTGATTTGGTTGTAACAGCATAAAAATTTGTTTGAGATAATTTTTCGCCTGATTGGGCAGAATTTAGTTAGTATTTTGATTTGAGATTGTGTATACTAACCAAAATAATTTTAGAGTAAAACCAACACAAAATCTACATATCAGCTTTTATTCCTATTAATTTAATGTTTGATAAATCACCTTTATTTGTCTATATTAGGCAGCAAATTCATTTATTATCGAAGTCTGACTCTACTACTTTGTTAATTTGGCTACTACCTTTATTGCTATTTACTTCTGGGGAAAATAGCTTAATGGCACATGATGAAGCTCTTTATGCCAGCAGAGCGCGTTTGATGTTTGATTCTGGTGACTGGATAGCACCTTGGGACAATGCTCATCATAAAACTCCTGGTTTTTATTGGTTAATTGCAATTTTTTATAAGTTATTTGGTGTCAGTGATACTACGGCGCGAATACCTAGCATGATTGCTGGAATTTTGAGTATATTAGTTATCTATCAAATCGCTAAAATATTGTTAAATCAAAAAATAGCATATCTATCAACTGCTATTTTGAGTGTGGAATTTCTCTGGCTGCAATATTGTCGCTTATCGACACCTGATATACCAACAATTTTATTAGTATATTTAGCTATTTTATGTTTATTAAACTCAGAATTATATCCTAGATATCGCCTAATTTATGGTTTTATTGTCGGTGTCAGTTTTGGTTTAGGCTTCTTAATGAGAAGCTTTATGATTTTTTTACCACTGGCAGCTTTATTACCTTATTTAGTTGGAGAACATCGCCGTCATCATCATCTCACAAACCCAATGTTATATTTGGGGTTCTTAGTCGGTTTAATTCCTACTGTACTTTGGTTGTGGTTTAACTGGCTACGTTATGGGGATGATAGTTTTGGCCAGTTGTTAGGGTTTGTGGTGCAACTTGGTAGTCATGAACAACATGGCAATGGCATACTTTTCTATTTTTGGAATATTCCTTTAAAATCTTTTCCTTGGTCTATTTTTAGCATTTTCGGGTTAGTTTTGGTACTTATTAAACCAACTCCTCGCTACCAATTACTATTAGTAGGTTTTCCAGTCATCCTATTTACAGAAATTAGTTTATTCTCAACTCGATTTTCTCACTATAGTCTTTTTCTTTATCCCTTTATTGCTATGTTTGCGGCTGTGGGTTTACACTGGCTAGGCAACATTTATCAGCAAGGAAAAACGACTCAAAAGAAAGCATATATTCCCCGGAATATTAGTTATGCTTTTGGTATTTTAGGTCTGATTTTGATTTTAGTAAGTTTAATAGTTTTTGTGACTGATTTTATTGATATTCAAAAATACGCAATTCTCGCTTTAATTGCTGGATTATGTTGTTTAATTATGCCTTTAATTTGGATTATACGTTATCATTATCATCAAACATTTCTCACCGCTCGTTACTGGATAAGTGGTTGGTTAATTGCCAGTTGGCTATCTATAGCTACGGCTGGTAGTTTAGGCTTGTTAGGGGATTTTAATCCTGAATTTAGAAAATTTTTCCAACAGGAATCTATTATATCAATTATCAAAAATAATCCGGTAGCTTTTGTCAAATCAGATGACAAAAATTCTGTATTAATTAATTTTTATACTCCTATTCATGGTCAGACAGTAGATTCAATATCTCAATTATCAAATTTGAGTTATGCTTGGATTTACATACCTAAATCTGATAATTTAGCGAAAAATTATCGCGTTATTGGTACTGTCAAGGATTATCAATTAATTCAAGTTTTATCACCTTTTTAAATTTCCCAATAAAGGTGGGCATTGCCCACCTCACTTCTATTTTTCTGAGAAGAGACAAGATGGAATTTATTTAATATTAGTCTCTTGCTTATTAGGTTCTTTATCCTTGAATAAGTCAGCAGTTGTTAATAGCAATTCTCTCAAACTTTGCTTTAATTGACGTTCTTTTCTAGCTATTGCTGCACCTGCTTCACCCAGTTTATTATCTAACTGAGAGTGTTGTTCTTCTACCTGTGTAGCGACGGTTTCAGCTTGAGGACGAGCTTGATTGTACCAGGTTTTTGCTTCGTCCAAATAGTCTTTAACTTCCCCAGAACGTCCGCCATAACGTGCGGCCAAATTGGCACGAATAATAGCTAACTGTGCTTGCAATTGTGCATAGCGTTTCTTTAATAATGTAACTTCTTCACTATCTTGCATAGCATTAATAGCTGATGCGATCGCATCTTTTATATTAGCTGATTTATCTTGACTTGTGTGTTCAATTTCTGCTAACATTCCCTCAACTTCTTGCTGAAGTTGTTCTTCTTCATTATCCAGTTTCGCCTGGATTTCCTTTAGTTCGGTTTGGGTTTTGACAATAGCTTCATGTCTTTTGCTATTCACCCCTTCTAATGCACCTTCAATAGATGCAGTTACTTCTTCTTTGATTTCGCTACCTTTTTCTTGGAGATTTTCAATTACTGTGGAAACAGCATCTTTAACTAAGGTGCGTAACTCGCTAGAACCTTCTTTTAATTCACCCGCAACTTGAGAAACTGCGGATTTAACAATTTCACGGATGTTCTCTGTTCTTAACTGTCCAGTGGCTTTGGCTTCCTGTAAATCTGTTTGGATTTTTTCTTTAATGTTGTTAGGCATTTTTACCCCTTCAGAATTTAGCTAATTTGGACATAATGTTACATCTTCATTATGGATTAGTCGTTTCTTCTTTAAACACCTCCTTTAGATAGAAAAAAGAGAATCAAATAGGTGATTTGTCCTAAATGCCTATTTGTGAGATGATGAATACTATCGGTAATTATTGGCAATTAACTATGTGGCGTGTAAATATCACTTGTGATGGGGAAGCGTGGAAACTCAATGGTGCTGAGTTTAAGAAGATGGCGGAAAATTATCAAGGTGAATTGATTGGTTCTAAAAAACTTCCAGATGGAACTCGCATCATGTCTTACAAAATCGAGGATGTCAGCGATGCAGAGGAGTTTCAAGAAAAATGTGCTAACTTCCCCGGCTTTACATCTGATTTTGAATCCTTATAAACATGAAAAAAATAATAGTTTTGATATTATTCACCTTTTGTTTGTGGATCATTAATTTTACCTTACCTGCTATGGCTTTAGATACCCAAAATGGAGCAGAAGTTTTTAGCGTCCATTGTGCTGGATGTCATATCAATGGTGGTAACATTATTAGAAGGGGTAAGAATTTAAAAAAGAATTCACTCAAAAAATATGGTATGGATTCCTTAGAGGCGATTACAAATATCGTCACTAATGGTAAAAATAATATGTCAGCCTATAAAGAAAGGTTGACAACTGAAGAAATTCAAAATGTGGCAGCTTATGTTTTGGAACAAGCTGAAAAAAACTGGAAGTAATCACAATTAAAAATATGATGTTACCTGAAGAAAGTTATTTACAATTTACCCCTGATTTAAAAATTTGCCGCATTTTAAATGGAATGTGGCAGGTTTCCGGGGGACATGGACGCATTAACCCCAAAACGGCTATTACATCTATGTTTCAATATGTAGATGCTGGTTTTACTACTTGGGATTTAGCAGACCATTATGGACCAGCAGAGGATTTTATTGGTGAATTTCGTCGTCAATTAATTGCAACTCGTGGAGAAGAAGCCGTTAATAAAATTCAAGCTTTTACAAAATGGGTTCCTCGTCCTGGAAAGATGACGAAAAAACTGGTTGAGGAAAATATTGATATATCTTTGAAAAGAATGAATGTTAAATCCTTAGATTTAATGCAGTTCCATTGGTGGGAATATGGAGATTCTAATTATTTAGATGCTCTCAAATATATGGGGGAATTGCAAACTGAGGGGAAAATCAAACATTTAGCATTGACTAATTTTGATACGGAACATTTGCAAATTATTACCGAGGCAGGAATTAAGATTGTTTCTAATCAGGTGCAGTTTTCATTAGTTGACAGAAGACCGCAAGTAAGTATGCTTAAATTCTGTCAAGACCACGATATTAAATTGTTTACTTATGGTAGTGTTTGCGGTGGTTTATTATCAGAAAAATATCTAGATAAACCAGAACCTAAAAGCTTAGAAATTAACACTACTAGCTTGAGAAAATATAAACAAATGATTGAAAATTGGGGAGGTTGGGAATTATTTCAAAAGTTACTTTCTACACTCAAACAAATAGCTGATAAGCATCAGGTGAGTATTGCTAATGTGGCTGTAAATTACATTTTAAATCAGCCAGCAGTGGGAGGTGTAATTGTAGGTGTCAGGTTGGGAATTGCGGAACATTTACAAGATAATGCTAGGGTGTTTAGTTTTAATTTAGACGCTGATGATATAGGAAAAATAGATTTAGTTTCTCAACACTCACGGGATTTATATAAAATAATTGGTGATTGTGGGGATGAATATAGAAGGTAAAAATTAGGGGTCACTTGATTTTAGATTTTGGATTTGCGTGAGTATTTTAGATTAACCTCTTCTTTAAAGAAGAGACTTGAACAACGAATTTTTGTCTTTTTTTCTCCATGAATGGAGAGGCTTCCCACCCTTTATTTTAGATTTCAGATTTTCATTTTAATCTAAAATCTAAAATCTAAAATCTAAAATTTTTCGATCAGTTTTGGCAATTGCACAGTAGAGACGTTCCGGTGGAACGTCTCTAATCCTAAATTTTTACTTTGCTGAAAACTTCAAATATCAGTTCCTATACTCTGTGCGTAAATGATCTCAATATTGTTAGCAAATTCCAATTTATCTAAGGATTCTGTAAAAAAAACAAAACCCTTATATGCCGTTACATACTTGTATATTTTTGTAAAAAACCCTTCACTGGTGACAATGACAAGCGGTTCTTCACTCTTAGAAAGAATCGCCAAAAAATCATCTAATTTTACACAAACACCTGTTCCCCGATGAGTGAAAATTTTTCCAGAAATAGCAGCAGGTTGAGCAGTCGCGTCACCACTGTAATAAGTCATTGGGCGCTATTTTTACTTAATATTATTAACCTGCTAATTTTAAACTTTTGTTTCTACTACCTGCTGTGAGGTTTGTAACGTTTGCTGTAAACCCCAGTCTGGACGCAATTTAGCCGCTTGACGCAAATAAATGTGGTGAACGGGGGCGGAAGTTGGCAAATAGGCGTGAATCAAAAAACGGATGCAACGCTGTAAACTGCCCTCGACATACATCTGTTGGACATCCAACATAGCCACACTATCCCATAAAGGACGATTGCGGGCGATCGCTGCTGGGAAAATAGCATCTAAATCACGGGTGACAGAAAAAGTAACACTTAAAATATCTGTTGGTTGTAGCTGATTTCGTTCTTCTAGTTCATTAATTAATTCTGTCACTGCTTCTCTAATTGCTTCCACGCTATTTTCTGCAACGGTTGTTGCACCACGAATTGCCCTCATTTGCCATTCCACTGTCAAAGTCCTCCTTAATTAGTCATTAGTCATTAGCCACTAGTCATTAGTCATCAGTATCAAAACTGCTAACTAGTGACTATTGACCATTAATCTACGGTCTATATAACCACAAAGGTAAACCACTTGTAGACATTTCAAATTCCAGCCAATCAATTCCAGACCTAATTCCTGATTTTGTTTGGCGACTTCCTGGTAGAACCCGACTCAAGAATGGTTTACGTTCTTCTAGCGTATAGCAGGGAGTTTTTTCTGGATCAAGACCCACTAATTCTGCTGTCCAGCGGCGTGCATCTTCTTCTGTTCCCAGACGGTCCACAACCCCTAATGTTAAGGCTTGTTCTCCGGTGAAAATCCGCCCATCAGCAAAGGTTTTTACCGTGTCTACCTCCAAAGCACGAGCCTCAGCTACTGTTTGTACAAATTGCTGATAGCTGACATCAATCAACTCTTGCAGGATGTTTTCTTCTGGTTCTGTCAGTTCCCGATCAAAAGACAAAATATCTTTGTAAGGACCAGACTTAATCACTTTAAAGGAAACACCAACTTTTTCTAGGAGGCGTTCTAGGTTATTACCCCGCAAAATTACGCCGATGCTACCTGTGATTGTGCCTGGGTTAGCCATAATGTGTTCGGCTCCCATACCAATATAAACGCCACCAGAAGCCGATATATTGCCAAAACTCGCCACGATTTTGGTTTTTTTACCTAATCGCTTCAGGGCGCTGTAGATTTCTTGGGAATCTCCCACTGTACCGCCAGGACTATCAATACGTAGCAGTAAAGCCGGAAATTTTTTCTCTTCTACGGTTTTGAGGGCTTCTAATACGTGTTTGCGGGTAGCACCGGCGATCGCACCAGTGATTTCAATCCGCGCAATTTGTTTACGAAACTTGGGTCTAAACGGCCAAATCATGAGCAATCTAATCACTTATTAATAAATTTAATATATATCAGTCCCCAGGGTAATTAGGGCAATCTTAAATTCTCGAATCTTGGTCAGACAAGCTCCTCAATTCCAGATAATAAGCAAGCAAATATGATGCTATTCATAATCTTAAGGAAATTTTTAGATTTAGTATATAGTTTTATTTGCTATATTTCTTCATGAAGGAGTATGTATTTAAATTTCTAAATCTTCAATAGCTTTGGTAATAATTGCAAAAAACCATCATTCCCAAAACACAATCCAGACTTAGTTCGTTCAAATAACTATAAACAATTTACAGCACAAGTCATAGTCATTTAGTTACAAATAACTAAAGCCTAAAACAACGTTTATTCACATTTATTCACAACAATTATAGCCATACCAACTGCAATTTGAGTTAGGGATAGCGGTAGTTTTACAGCCAAAAAATTAACTTAGCTTTAATTTGTCATTAATTGACAGTAACGCGTAGTCAATATTTAGATTTAAAGAATTACTTAGGAATCAAGGCGAAGAATTTGATAGCGATAATAAGCATAGATATCAAACAGCCCACCGACAAAACCACAAGTCAGGCTGATGACAAACAACCCATTCATGGGGCTACCAGTTCCAAAGGTGGCCAGGAAATGCAGAATCTGAGAGGGGATATTCTCAGTCAGCCCTTGTAAACCAGGAACAAAGCCAGAAAGACACAAGAAGATCAATACACCACCGACTAAGAACATCGGAGCAATAAAACTGAAAACGGTAGTGAGTAGTAAAGATCGGAGAAAATTAGTAAATATACTCATAATCAGACACTCTCGAGGAGGAATGTAGGAAACGGCAAAACAAATCCATGTCAACTTCTACAATAAGTGCGATCGCTCCCGAAAGGTCAATTTGTCAAAAATCTTAAGTTTTCATTAAAAAGCAATAGTAGTATAACCATTAAGTGATGGGGCTATCTTTACGGCTTTCAAACCGCCAAACCCTTGATATTTAAATGTTTTTCTATTTTAGACTCATTTAAATGAGTTTTGTTACGTTGAAAACTTTGCTTAATATTATGAGAGAGTCTTTAAACTAAGTTAATGTTTGACCAGAAAGTTGTCAGCTAATGTTTCACTTTAAAATTGGGTAGAGGACTTTTGCTATTCTGAAAGCAGTTACCGAGTTAGATAAAAAACATTGAGCCAGACTATATCCAAATCCGATTTAAGCTTATGGAGTCAGCGATTGCTGGCAGCAATTTTTTTAGGTGGACAGGTAATAGTTCACCTAATGAAAGGCAAAATCCATCGCCGCAACACATTAGAACAATTAGCCGCCGTCGGTCCAGATTCCCTGTTTATCGCCTTATTGACGGCTGTTTTCGTGGGTGCAGTATTTACAATTCAGGTAGCGCGGGAGTTTATCAACTTTGGTGCAGGAAACTTAGTTGGGGGAGTGTTAGCAGTAGCCTTAACAAGAGAACTCACACCTGTGCTAACAGCAGTGATTTTGGCGGGAAGGGTTGGTTCTGCATTTGCCGCTGAAATTGGCACAATGCGAGTCACAGAACAAATTGATGCCCTGTTGATGTTAAAAACTGACCCGATTGATTATTTAGTTATTCCCCGTATCCTAGCTTGTTTATTAATGCTGCCCATCCTCACCCTACTATCCTTAATTACCGGGATGTTTGGAGGAATGATCATTGCCACCCACATTTACAGCCTCTCAGACTCAGTATTTTTAGACTCAGCCCGTAACTTTATCGACATCTGGGATATATTTAGCGCCATGATTAAAGCCAGTTGCTTTGGGGTTTTAATCGCCATCATTGGTTGCAGCTGGGGTTTAACCACCACAGGAGGAGCCAAAGGTGTGGGACAATCAACCACAACTGCTGTTGTTACCGCCTTGCTAATTATCTTTATTAGCAATTTCTTTCTATCATGGTTAATGTTTCAGGGAACAGGTGGTGGACTGTCTCCAGGACTGTGATTGGGGATTGGGGACTGGGGACTGGGGACTGGGTAGGATTTTTTCTGACCAACGACTTAATGACAATAGACAAAAGGAGCAAAAATTGTGACTACTTCATCTGTGCCTAACGTCTTATCCACGGTAGAACTCAAGCCAAGTTACAATATCCCTATTGTGTTGGTGCTTGCTTCCATTCCCCTACTGCTGATGAAATTTTGGCTAGGAGGAGTGTTGACATTGCTGGGATTATTTTTGATGTTGCAAGCTGTCACACTGCGGTTTCAATTTACTGCCACCGATTTTGATCTTTACCGGGGTGAAAAGTTAATCCGGCGTTTTCCTTACCAAGAATGGCAAAACTGGCGGATTTTCTGGAATAAAGTTCCCATCCTGTTTTACTTTAAAGAAATCAACAGTATTCACTTTTTACCGATTTTATTTGACCCCAACACCTTAAAATCTTGTTTAGAACAGCGTTGTCCACGGATTTAGTGCTGAGTGCTTTTGATTTAGTCGCGTTATAGAATTACATTATTGTTTATGAACCCAGAGGAATCTCAAACTTCAAAACCGATTGATGAATGGTGGGAAGAAACCCCAGCACAAAGTCCTATAGGTGAAACATCGGCAAATTTATCTCGTGATTCAGTTTTAGAGACAGAAACGCCAACGTCATCGGATAAACCACAAGCAGATGATGTTGATTTTGAGTCACCTATCGTCAACACAAAAGCCGAAGAACCTCAAATAGAACTAACAGAACAAAAAACAGAAACTGTGGCTTTGGAGTCAGAATTAGAACTTAATTCACTATATTCACAAGCAGCGCAACGAGTAGCTGATTTACAGGAAACTGAAGCAGCACTGAAAGCAGAAATATCCCAACTGCAAATTACTTACAAAACCCTTCAGGGACAAATTAGCGAAACTCAAACAACACTCTCAAAAATGGTGCAGGAATCACTTGCACTTTTAGAACAACGTAAACAAGCTCTGCAAATTTCTGTAGAACAACTGGAACGACGACAAGAACGCATTAGAAATGAAATGCGAACGACTTTTGCAGGTACATCTCAAGATTTGGCAATTCGGGTACAGGGTTTTAAAGATTATCTCACAGGTAGTTTACAGGATTTGGCAGCCGCAGCAGAGCAATTGCAACTTGTGTCGGCTGTGAAGGAACGAGAAAGAGAAAAACCAGCGGTAAAGGAAACCAAACCTGTTGAAGAACAGCCTACGACTCTGCAACTGTCACAACAACAGTTTCAAGATACAACAAAACAAATTCGCCGTTTAATTGATCAATATCGTAACCAACCTGATTATTATGGACCGGCATGGCAGCTAAGGCGCACTTTTGAACCTGTTCACGCCGAAAGAGTCTCTAATTGGTTTTTTACCTTGGGGGGACGGGGTGCGTTACGGACGATGGGTAGCAGGTTGCAAAATATTTTGATTGCTTCGTCGGGGATTTCGATTTTACATAAATTATATGGCGATCGCCTACGTACTCTGATTTTAGCTAATAGTCCAGAACGTTTGGGCGAATGGCGACGGGGTTTACAAGATTGTTTAGGTATTGGTCGTCCTGATTTTGGACCCGATAGAGGTGTGGTACTATTTGAAGCACCTACGGCTTTGGCACAAAAAGCAGATAGATTAGTTAAATCTAATCAAATGCCGTTAATTATCATTGATGATTCTGAGGAGCAAATTAGTTTAGGCTTATTACAATTTCCTTTGTGGTTAGCTTTTGCACCAGATCCAAAAATGATGCGCGATCGCGATTTTGATGATGAGTTTTAATTAATTATGGGGAATAGGGAATAGGGAATAGGGAATAATTGACAATTCAAAATTAACAAACTCCTGACTCCTGAACTCCTGAACTCCTGAACTCCTGAACTCCTG
>NZ_JAYGHA010000018.1:13082-63198 GCF_034931405.1 Anabaena sp. UHCC 0451
ACTCCTGACTCCTGAACTCCTGAACTCCTGAACTCCTGAACTTCTGAACTTCTAATAAAATTATGGCTATGTGGTTAACTTTGTGTGGGGTAGTGGTTTTATTAGCTTACCTATTGGGTTCTTTTCCCACTGGGTATATTGTCGGTAAGTTATTAAAAGGTATTGATATTCGAGAAGTTGGTTCTGGTTCAACTGGTGCAACAAATGTCCTGAGAACTTTGGGTAAGGGACCAGGTGCTTTTGTTTTATTGGTTGATTGTTTGAAGGGAGTTTTAGCAATAAATCTAGTTTATGTTTTATTCAATCTTGCTCCCAATTACAATTTCATACCGCCAAATTTAGATGTGCAACTATGGCAATCTTTGTTAGTAACTTTAGTTGGTTTAGCGGCAATTTTGGGACATAGTAAATCAATCTTTTTGGGTTTTACTGGTGGTAAGTCTGTGGCTACCAGTTTGGGTATTTTGTTCGCCATGTGTTGGCAGGTTGGTTTGGCTACTTTTGGTGTTTTTGCTTTGGTTTTCGCTATATCGAGAATTGTTTCTTTAAGTTCAATTTCTGGTGCTATTGCTGTTTCTATTTTGATGGTGGTTTTCCAGCAACCTTTAATATATATTCTATTTACTATTGCTGGGGGTTTATATGTAATTATTCGTCATCGCAGTAATATTGAAAGGTTGCTTGCAGGTACGGAACCAAAAATTGGGCAGAAGGTAGAAAATGAATCTGAACAAACTGCGTAAAATATAAATAACGGTTTTAAATTCAGCCTGGGAATTAATTCCCAGTCTAATAGTTAAAGTCGGCTGAAGCCGACTAGAAGATTTTTATTTTTATAATTCAATAAACGAAGCAATAAATAGGGTTTGCTGAGAAAGTCTTTCCGTGAGGGCAGGGAACAGGGAACAGGGAACAGGGAACAGTTTCAAGAGTTGGATGGGAGCGATTTTTCCTTTGAGTAGCAATTAAATGCAAGGTTTTTAAGTTTCCACCTCGTAAAAGCTTGCACTTTTTTTTACTTGAAAACGGCTTAAACCCTTTACCCGTAATCTTTTCATGTTTATTCAGCAAGCCCTAAATAAAATTTTTAGTAAGTCCTGGAAATTGTCATATAGTTGTTAAAACGCTAATTAAACCAAGATGATTAACAAATGGCAGAAAATCTTTATCAGTAAATAAAAGTGAGTGTTTATTTGAGATACAAAAAGTTGCAATAATTACATCTGCCGTTTTGCGGATAGTAATACCACGTTTGCGGAGAAATCTATAGTTATCAACACTTTTGAGAGCAATATCTAAACCTAACATCTCAAAAATCGTTAGAGAAGTCAGTAATTCTTTTGCTGTTTCATATCCTGTATCTGAGCGAAAACCTTGTAAAACTTCAGTCAAAATGAGATCACCAATAGCAATTGGTTCTACTCCCAAAAGTTCATCTAGCTTATTAGCTTCTGGCGTTTCTATACCATTAAAATAGTCTATCCATACACTTGAATCTACAATAATCATGAGTTTGTTCTCATTTCTTCAAGATTGTCTTCCCATTTAAGTTTTCCTCGATAGGCTTTAATTTTTTCTTGTTGCTTGAGAATCCTTAACTGATATATTTCATGTTTAAAATTACTCCAATAATTAAACTCTTCATGTTCTACACTTTCATGATGATATGCAGCTTTTTCAGTACATCCCCGCTCTACCAGTGTAAGTAAATTATTAACAACATTTGCAAAATTATGATCATTAGGCAAATTTTCGACAAGTATACGGTAGATTTTTTGTTCTAATTCAGTATCCATAAACTTTCTCTCAGTGCTAAATATTTACAAAGTAAAAATCGAAATCTTCTATTCAATTTAGCTGGAAACCAATGCTTTTTATTTGTTTCTAATATTTTACTTTGCCTAACTTCCGGTGCGCTCGAATCTTGACTTAATATATCTATTGTTAATAATACCAAATTGTTCAGAAAAATTAACTTGTAAGTTATTTTTATTGGTAGGTTAAACAGTCGTTAACCCACCGGAAAAATTTACCTATTCTTTGTGCTGATGAAATCGAATACCTATGAAAATATCATAGACAAACTCAAAGAAGTCCTTTTTCTGCAATAACCCGGAAGTTTGAGGACTACCCTTTTCATCTAACAGCGGCTTCATGAGATAGTAAGCAGGTTGGTAATTATACCAAGGAATAGAAGGCCACAAATGATGAATTAGGTGGTAATTCTGTCCCAAAATCAGGATATTGAGAACTTTACCAGGATATACGCGGGCATTTTTCCAGCGATTACGTTCTACAAAAGGACGATGGGGTAAATAATCAAAAAATAACCCTAATGCGATTCCCACTATAAACGCTGGAATAAACCAAAAATTGAGAATATAGCCCAAAAAGTTATATTGGATGGAAATGTAAAAAATAGAAACTACAATCAAACGGCTAATAAACCATTCTAGTAGCTCATATTTACGCCACAATTTCCGTTGAAAGAAAAATACTTCATGGTACAAAAACCGCACCGCTATCAACCACAATGGACCACCTGTAGAGACGTAATGATCTGGGTCGTCTTTAGGGTCATTAACATTACCATGATGTTGGAGATGTACCCGTGTAAATACTGGAAAAGCAAAAGCTAAAATCAGGGCGCTACCATGCCCTAACATAGCATTAATCACCCGGTTACGATGGGCGGACTGATGACAAGCATCATGAATAATTGTCCCAGAACAGTGCAAGGACAGAGTATTAATGCTAAAACATAGCCAATGCGGCCATTCCCAAACCCAATAACCAAAGTTAGATAATACCAACATTGTCACTACTGCAAAAAACAGCAACATTGTGGGATTAAAATCACCAGGAGGTGCTAAAAGTTCTTTGGGTGGGATTGTCAGTGGCTTTTTTGCCTCCGACGTGAGCATTATTCAATTAACTCCTTATTTGTGACACATTACGAATATATGATAAATCTTAGTAAAAAGTAAAGTTATGTAAATTTTTGTATAGTAAGATTTAACCGCAGTGTTGCTGACTAGGGGATGAATAGGTTGATTAACGGTTATGATTTCAAACTAGACGAGTGCTTTGATAAAAAAGCTCTCCCAGAATCAGGTATTACAGTTTACCATTCCGGTTAACACCGAAAAAAGTAACTTGAGGATATGTGTCTATAAAGTTACTAACTGAACTGTACGATATCAAATCTATACCGCAGCTACCTCTTTAACTGCTAGTGACATTGATATAGCAGTGGCTGAAAAGTAGAGGCTGCTTAATTTACCATTATTTCCCAGATAGATCCAAAAAATCCTGAAATCCGCCCATGACGCAATTAAGAGATTCTCTGCGCCGCACCAAAATTGTTGCTACTATTGGACCTGCTACCAGCAGTCCAGAAATGCTGAAAGCAATTATTGAAGCGGGTGCAACAACCCTGCGCTTAAATTTTTCCCACGGAACTCATGCTGACCATCAGCGTAGTATTCGTTTAATTCGACAAACTGCTTTTGAACTTAATAGACCAGTTGCTATTCTTCAAGATTTGCAAGGTCCAAAAATTCGCTTGGGTAGGTTTGAAAATGGGTTTATAATTTTGGCTAAGGGCGATCGCTTCACTTTGACAAATCGCCCAGTGGTAGGAACCCAGGAAATTAGCTGCGTTACCTACGATTATTTAGCAGAAGAAGTCCCCGTCGGTTCAAAAATTCTCCTCGATGACGGACGTGTAGAAATGGTAGTAGAGGAGATTAACCGCGATAAAGGTGATTTACATTGTCGCGTCACAGTACCTGGTAAACTTTCTAACAACAAAGGTGTTAACTTTCCGGGAGTTTACTTATCCATCAAAGCCATGACCGACAAAGACCGCGAGGATTTGATGTTTGGTCTAGACCAAGGTGTAGACTGGGTAGCACTTTCCTTTGTTCGCAACCCCCAGGATATTATCGAAATCAAAGAGCTAATTTCCAGCACAGGTAAAAACGTTCCTGTAGTTGCCAAAATTGAAAAACATGAAGCTATAGAACAAATGGAAGCGGTTCTATCTTTGTGTGACGGTGTAATGGTTGCTAGAGGTGATTTAGGGGTAGAATTACCAGCGGAAGATGTACCTGTACTGCAAAAACGTTTAATTGCTACAGCAAACCGTATGGGTATTCCCATCATCACCGCCACCCAAATGTTAGATAGCATGGTCAGCAACCCCCGTCCTACCCGTGCAGAAGTCTCCGATGTGGCTAACGCGATTTTAGACGGGACGGATGCGGTGATGCTTTCCAATGAAACTGCGGTTGGTAGTTTCCCGGTGGAAGCAGTAGCAACAATGGCGAGAATTGCTGAACGCATTGAACAGGAAGAAGCACAAAACCCCAACTCCCGGCTGTCCAGAGATAACAGACGTTCTATTCCTAATGCTATTAGTCAAGCGGTTGGTCAAATTGCTGAGAATTTAGGCGCAGCAGCAATTATGACTTTGACACAAACGGGAGCTACTGCTCGCAATGTTTCTAAATTCCGTCCTAAAACGCCAATTTTAGCGATTACACCTCACGTTAATGTGGCGCGACAGTTGCAGATGGTCTGGGGAGTAAAACCGCTGTTGGTGCTAGAATTACCTTCTACGGGTCAGACATTCCAAGCCGCTATCAATGTAGCTCAGGAAAAAAACCTCTTGACAGAGGGTGATTTGGTGGTGATGACTGCTGGTACACTTCAGGGTGTTTCGGGGTCAACAGATTTGATTAAAGTGGAAGTGGTGACAGCGGTACTAGGTCAAGGAATTGGTTTAGGACAAGGTTCGGTCAGTGGTCGTGCTAGGGTAGTGCGTACTGCTATGGATGCAAGTAATTTTAATCATGGTGATATTTTGGTGGCATCCAGTACAGGCGTTGATTTTGTTGAAGCAATTCGCAAAGCTGGCGGTATTATTACTGAAGATGAAAGTCTCACAAGTCACGCAGCGGTGATTGGGTTACGTCTTGGTGTACCTGTTATTGTGGGTGTGAAGGAAGCGACACAGGTAATTAAAGATGGGGCAATTTTGACTTTGGATATGCAGCGGGGTTTGGTTTACTCTGGTGCGGTGGGAACACCTTAAAGAATTGAGAATTAAGAATTAAGAATTAAGAATGATGGTGGTTTTTAGTTTTTAGTTTTTAATTTATTTTGTTTTGGAAGTTCCATTGTTAAATCTGACGATAGATCGAATGCTAAGTTGAGGATTCTGTTTTTATCGTCAGATTCATTTTAATAATTAAATAAACTGTCTAAATCAGGATGTCTAGGATTTGAGGATTTACAGAATTTAGATAATACTTAATAGAATTACTAGCAATTTGGGTGAAATAGATAAAACATAGCTAGTCCAAGAAAAAGTTTTAGAATTGGTAGATAAGATACTGGTGTACAAGTTTCCTTATTTAAGTAGTCAGGAGTTAGAAGCAATGTTTGGACTAGATGAATTGAAGCAAACACGATATTTTCAAGATGTGAAGGAAGAGGGTAAAGCGCAAGGTAAAGCGGAAGGTAAGTTAGAGATGATACCTTTGTTGTTACGTTTGGGTTTAAGTGTGGAGGCGATCGCATCTGAATTGAATTTAGATATAGAATTAATTAGATCGAGGATATCGGAGAATAATCAATCAATGGATGTTAGGGAAGATTAGGAATTTGATAGATACTCAACTTCTTTAATAGACATCTGGTGAAAAAGACTGTAGAGACTTTCCATGGAAGGTCTCTACAAGGGTTTCAAGTCACGCACATTTAATTCTCGGAGATGCCTAATAAGTTTTTAAAATTGAATATCCATCCAGTTTTTTGCTTCAGCAAAGCGACTTAAATGTTTGACATTGGTGGTTGCTATGACAATATAGCGACCGGCAAAATCTTCTTTAAGTTTTTGCCAATGACTACGGATAATAATATCAATATCTAAACTTTTGTTATCTGCTGTTGGTATTCCTTGACTGCGAGCAGAAGCCCAAAGTGTAGATGCTTCTTTGAGTAATTCCCAGTCTATAGGTAAAAATGAGATTATTTCTGGAAGTTTATCTAAATTCTCAATACTATTTAAGTGAGGTTTTCTCTGATATTCTAGTATTAGATTTCTTCTAACCTCAAAATCACAAATCTGAGAGGAGCAGATATACACACCTTTTGAAAGCAATTTGTAAAGCCATTCTCTACATTTACTTGGTTCACCAATTTTATTAGGATTGGCAATAATTCCTAGTACACTGGAGTCAATAAACACTATCATACTTCTGAATACAATTTTTGTCCTTGTGGTCTTTCAGCATCCATTCTTTTTTTGAAACTTTCAAATATTTCTTGTCTTTCCCTAGATTCTTCATCGGACATATTGTTATCTTGTTCCATAAGTTGTGCCAAAATTGCCATTGCTTTTTGATTTTTTTGTAGTTGTTCTTGTTGATTCCATGTTGATTGATGGGTGGCTAATGGGGTATCTTGATCTAGTTTTGATTGCAAAATTATTTTCAGATTTTGAGCATCTGATGATTCTAAGTCGATGGGATGAGGATATCCTTCTAAAATTAGTTGATAATTACTATGAATATTATTATTGGGAATTAGGGCAATAAATCGGGCAATGTTGATAATTTTACCGCTTGGAAGTTCTATGGAGGTATTCATAGGTTTCTCCTTTAATAGTCACTATAAATCAATTTTAACATTTTCCATTGCATAAAGGTAAAGATTTAAACTTGGCCTTGTCGGGTTAGTGCCATGATTTCATTAGTTGTCATTTTGACTGTAGCTTTACCCCGCATCATTTCTATTAGAGTTTTACCAGGGGTGGGTTTCACTTTGGTTTTCTTTAAGTAAACTGCGTCTCCGATTACTTCAAATTCTACTTCTGTGTTAGATGTTAGTCCTAATCGTTCTCGTATTTCTACGGGAATAGTTACTTGTCCTTTGGATGTAATTTTCATATTTTTATTGTTAGGTAAGAATTTTCTTACTTTTAGTATTACATATTTGAGTTTTGAAGTAAATTTCTTTTTTATCCATTGTCGAATTTTCTTCTGTTTAGGATCTTAAATTCTCTTAAAGATAGTTTTTTAAAACTTCAACTGTAGCCATTCCGGTTTTGTCCCAACTAAATTGATTTGCTCTATTTATACCTTGTTGAGAAAGTTGTTTTCTGGTTTCTTCATCATTAATAAGATTTTGCATTGCTGATGTAATTTCTTCTGAATTATAGGGATTAATTAAAATAGCAGCATCTCCCGTAACTTCTGGAAGTGAAGAAAGATTAGAAGTAATTACTGGTGTACCACAAGCCATTGCTTCTAAGACTGGTAAACCAAAACCTTCCCATAAACTGGGGAAAACTAACGCAAGTGCTTGGTTTATGATTATTGGTAATTCTTCATAAGGTACATAGTTGAGAAATTTGACTAAATGATTTATTCCTAATGTTTCAACTTGCGTTTCTAATAATGGGGTGTAACGTTTATCCGTGGGTCCAACTAACCACAGTTCATAGTCATTTCTATTAGGTAGTGCGGAAAATGCAGTGATAAGACGTTGCAGGTTTTTGTAGGGATGTTGACGGCCGATATATAGGAAATAGTTTTTAGTAGGAAGGTTAAGAAATTGAAAATGTGAGCGATCGCACGCTAAAGGAATAGATGTGATTTTATTACTTGGGATTTGGTAAAATTCGGTGATATCGTTAGCTGTTGCTTGGGAAATAGAGATAATATGTTGTGCTTGATTCAGCACTTCGGGAATATAATAACGGTGATACAGTGTTAGGGGTGAGAGTTTGGGGAATCGTAAAGGTATCAAGTCAAGAACTGTGACGATAAAGCGACAGTTAGTATAAAGAGGTGCTTCTGGTATGGGGGAGAATAGAAGTTGAGATTTGAGGTTTTGATAGATTTTGGGTAGTTGAGATTGTGTCCAAATTAGACGGTTTAAATGTCCTTTAATTCCGTGTGCAGGTGTAAGATTAGTAGGGATGGGGTAGCAGTTGAAATCTGGGTAATTTTGTGCTGCTAATAGGGTAGGTTGGAGGGTTTTCAGGTAGGGAATGAGGTTTAAAGCGTAGTTGCTAATGCCGGTTGGTTGGGAGAAAATAATGGATAGGTTGATGATTAATTGATTTTCTAAAGGATGATAAAATTTATTCATTTAAGGATGGATGATGAAAAAAATAAATTATACTCACAATATGCCATTTTTGGTTTATTAGATGAAATCTAAAACTTTCATTAGCTCAGTAAATCTATTTTCCCAAGTATTAGCTTGAGCAAATTTTACCAGTAATTCTCTATTAATAACATCTGGTTCGGCAACTATCTGTTTTATATATTCAATAAATTCATGATTGTCTTTTGCTAAAAAAGCAGGAGAATCTAGATCCTCTAACTCACTCCAAGTAGTTGATACAACAGGTAAGCCAGTAGCCATGTATTCATATAATTTAATAGGATTAACTGATTCTATTAATTTTGTTCTTAAGAAAGGAATTATTCCAATTTGAGATTTTTGAAGATACATTTGTAGTATTGAATGAGGTTTATAACCCAGAAAATAAATGTTGGACAAGTCTTTCAATTTATCTATAGAAATTTCTACAGGTCCTATAATTACAAAAGAAAAATTTGGCAGAGATTTAGCTGCCTCATATAACAAATCTAAATCAAACCACTCAGAGATAACTCCTATATAAGTAATTCTAGGTTGGGGAATAGATTGAAATTCTGGAGTCAAGTCTAAACTCTGATCTGTAATTTGATTAAACTGATCAAAACTAACTCCATTTCTTAATAAAAATAATTTTTCATTAATTGAAAATTTAGATTTAATTTGTTTTAAAAGTGGAGTAGAAGTTACAGTAACAACATCAGCTTTTTGGATAAGTTTTTCGTGATTATATTTTAAACTTTTAGGTATGCGTGAAAATTCAAACAAATCATCTTCTATGCTATAAACTAGCTTTTTATATTTCAGCTTTTCTATCATTCCATAAAACTTTGGATTATTAATCCAAATTAAGTCAACATCTTTATTATTTCCTAAAAAGCTATTGATATTTTTATGGAATAGGTAACTTAATGATTGTACATGAAGGTCACTACACACTTTTAAATTAAATGGGAAAGTATTAACAACTGGTAGGAAAGTGAAAGGTATAAGACTCGCAAAATTTTGATGGTTGTTAATTTTGGAAAAAGAACGAATAATTTTAGTGAAGTTAGTTTTAATTCCATCAAGTTTCAACAAGTGAAATGGAGAAACCGCATCTGATACATATAAAACTCTAAAATTTTTATTAATTAGATATTCTGCAAAATGGTGAGACGTAACTTTTGCGTAACCGTCATAAATATTAAATGTCAAAATGATGCTCTTCATACTACTCCTATTCATGGTTCTGACAAATTAACAAGGTAATTATTTATTAGTTCATCTATTTTCTTAGCTCTTTGTAACCATGTATTTGACTAGCACTATTGTCTAAAATATGCAAATAATTAGGATCATCTTTTAGCTTGATAGCTTTCTCAACTTTTAGTATAAAATCGTTGGATAAAACATTGTACCTAATCTTCACTTTGAGTAAAATCAATGTACTGATAAAGTTGTTTTAAACTTATCTCAAAATCCACAGATTCCAACTTTAAAATTTCTGACTCTCCTCGATAATCAGTTAATACCCATTTACCTTGTTCATTTTTCACAAACTGTTTAATATAATATTCAGTTTGGGAAACTAAAACATATTCTTGAAAACTGGGAATTGTTCTATAAGCATCAAATTTATCCCCTTGATCATAGTTAGCTGTAGATTTTGATAAGACTTCAATGATAACAAGCGGATTAGTAATAATAGTTTGATTTTTACCTTGATAAATAGCTCTATCTTTTACTACCATCACATCAGGATAAGTATAGCGATTAGATGTTTCAATCCACAAATTCACATCTCCTATATATATTTCATAACCTTGTTCTTCTAAAATTGCTAAAAGTTTAGCTGCTATTTTCAAAGCTAATTTATTATGATTTGTTGTTCCTCCAGTCATCGCAATAATTTCTCCATTCAGGTATTCATGTTTGATTTCCGATTGATTTTCTAATTCCAAATATTCTTCTGGAGTATAATAGGTTTTTTCCGTTAACATAGGAGTGTTTAGAGTCATATTTTTCTCCTTTATTTAGTTACTGTATATTATAACTTGTTATTATCTATGAGTTTTTCACGGTTCATTCTTTAGCACCACCACAGGCTACTGTTAAAATATTCAGGCAGTTGATCTTAAAGGAAGTACACAACTAATTGATATGGTGCGTCAGATATTACAAATCAGATTATTTACAAGATTTATCTTCTCTGACACACCCTAAAACTATCAGATTTGTCTTTCTAGACAGGTTATTTTCCCTGAATAATTTACTACAAACTATCAGGATCAATATTTAACTCTCTTAATTTTTGTGCTAATATCGACATTTTAGTTTCTGCTTGTTCTAGTTTAGCTTTTGCTTGATTAGCTCTTTTCTGTTCAGCCTCAGCTTTTTGATTAGCAATTTCAGCTTTTTGATTAGCAATTTCAGCTTTTTTAATTTCTTGTAAATTCGCTTCTTCTGGTGTAGGTACTAATCTTCCTTCAACCGTAAAATATCTTAACCTACCTTCCAACACTCCCAGATATAAACCTAACTCCTGACTCCAATACCAATCATTTTCTGATGCGGGAATAGGTTTATATTCACTGTCTGTTAATCGCCATCCCACCAATTCTAACGTATTGGGCGAAAACCAAAAATACTCAGGAGTGCGGAATTGATTTTGATACAACTGTTTTTTTAATCCCTTGTCTACTTTGGCTGTAGAATCAGAAAGTAATTCAATGATTACATTGGGATATTTACCGTCTTCTTCCCATGTTACCCAAGACAAACGCGGACGTTTTTCCGTATCTTTGACTAGAAAAAAGTCTGGTCCTCTAAAGTCTCGATTTTTTAACTGTTGTCGGCTATAGTAGATACTGAGATTTGCACCTATAAAGAAATCTTCTCGATCACGCCATAACCATTCTAAACAAGTTACTAATATTAATAGTTGTGTATAATGTAATGAGCTTTCCATTTCTGGTTCGTCGCTAAGTAGTTCGGTGCAATCTGGCATTAATGCTTCTATTTCTTTTGCTGTTAAGGCCATATATTTTTTGTGGATAAATTACTATCTTTAGTTAATTATAAACTATGAGAATAGCAGGAAACCACGCTATTTGAGAATTGATGTGTAATTTGATGTATAACTCCTGAATAATTTACTACAAATTAACAGTATCAACGCTTACAGCAGGAGTCAGGAGTCAGGAGTCAGGAGTCAGGAGTAAAACTATCTTGGTGTACAGGTTTCAATTTAGATTCTGTACCTCATTGATCTGCAATCTGCTGTATAACTCTCTTATTAATTGTATGGGTTAACTATTAACGTAAGTTGCTAGTTATGCAAAAAGTCTTTTAAATGGAAGTGAAAACGAGAAATAGACAGCAAAAAACAAGGTAAGATTATCATAATTAATTCTTTCTACTGACTCCTGACTCCTATTCCTAACTAGCAACTATTTCCGATTCTTTAACACTTTGCAAATAATAATCTACAACTTCCTGTGAATCACCTGCAAATTTAATATTTCCTTGACTTAAATAAATCACCTTTTTACAGGATGTACTAATAAACTGTAAATCATGAGAAACCACCAAAACAGTTGTTTCCCCATTCCAAAAATCATCAATCCTCTGCTGACACTTATGCTTAAACCTCTCATCCCCCACAGATAAAACCTCATCCAAAATTAAAATATCCGGCTGCACATCCGTAGCAATAGAAAACCCCAAACGCGCCACCATACCCGAAGATAAACCCTTAACTGGAACTAAAGCATAATCCTCCAACTCTGCAAACTCCAAAATAGACCGCGCTCTTTCCTTCATTTCTGCTCTAGAAAAACCCAGCAATACACCATAAAGCAGTATATTGTCCATCACAGAAATGTCAGGGTCAAAACCTGCTCCTAGTTCAATTAAAGGGGCAACCTGACCACCTACTCTGACTGTTCCAGTTGTAGGTTGTAAAATACCAGAAATTATTTTTAACAGTGTGGATTTACCAGATCCATTAGCACCTATTATACCTATTTTTTCACCTTTTTCAACTACTAAATTAATATTATCTAATACTAATTTTTTGGCAGGATGACGATATTTACCTTCTACAATAGAAAGTAAAGTTCTCTTCAAATCGTAAGAAAACTCCTCTTGTGTACGTCGCCACAAAGAAACTTTATCCAGCCGAATAACTTCCATTTACAATAAATCCATAAACTGATGTCGCCACAGATGAAAACAAGTCCATCCCAACGACAAAATAATTATGCCACTCAGTAAAGCAGCACCAATTAAACCTAAATCTGGAGGCGAACCTGATAATGTAATCTGACGCAGACTTTCAATAATTGGTAAGAGAGGATTTAAACTCAGAAATGGTTTAACTTGCGGTGGTACGATCGCTGCTGGATAAAATACCGGACTACTGATCCAAATCACAAAGCTAACCAACTCATAAAAGTAAGGTAAATCTCTAAAAAAAACATACAAAGCACTTACCAAAAATCCGACTCCAGTGCAAACAAAAATTAATGCCAGAAATGGAAATACCAATGCTAGTACATTTACTAGACTTTGGGAATTAAATAAAGTCATCAATGCCAGTAATGGAAATGCCCCCACGGAAAATTGAAATACATTAGCTGCTACCATAGACACAGGAAAAACACTGACAGGCAGCCGAATCTTATTTAATAATGCCCCATTATACACCACACTCACCAAAGCTTGAGATGTGGAAGCTGAGAAAAAATTTATTACTACCAGTCCTGTAAACGCCGCCAATACGTAGTTGAGAACTGAGTTACCATAATAGGATGAAAAGGTAGCTCCAAAAATTGCGGTGTATAAACCAGTCATGATCAATGGGTTCAATAGGGACCAATAAACACCCAGAAAAGAACCCCGATAACGCACTTTGAGAGTCCGCACTACCAAAACGTGCAGCAGTTCCCAATAACGCTGCACCTGCAACCGAGTTAAATTGTCTTTGATTAAATTTTCTTTGATAGATAGGGTCATTCTCCACAAGCACCGCAGGGCATAACCAAGTTACCACGGCATTCTATACTATTTTCAGTATTAATTTAACCTAAACTATAACAATCCTGTTGAACGTCAAATAGATCCCTAACTTCTCTCAAAAGAAAAAGTCGGGATCTACTGAATGACAAATTATTTACAAACTCTCAGGATCAATACCTAAATCTCTTAACCTCTGAGCTAAAATAGCGGCTTTAGCTTCTGCCTCTTCAGCCCGTTGTTTTTCGGCTTCAGCTTTTTGTTTTTCAGATTCAGCCCGTTGTTTTTCGGCTTCAGCTTTTTGTTTTTCAGATTCAGCCCGTTGTTTTTCAGATTCGGCTTTTATACGTTCAATTTCAGCCTTTCTGATTTCTTCTAAATTAGCTTCTTCAGGTGTAGGTATTAACCGCCCCTCAACGCTAAAATATCTCAATCTACTTTCAAATACTCCTAAATACAATCCTAATTCCTGACTCCAATACCAGTCATTTTCTGAAGGAATAATACTTTCATATTCATTTCCAACTAATCGCCACCCTACCAATTCTAAGGTATTAGGTGAAAACCAAAAATATTCAGGAGTTCTAAATCGGTTTTGGTACAATTCTTTTTTTAATCCCCTATCCACTTTAGCAGTAGAATCAGAAAGTAATTCAATAATCACATTGGGATATCTACCGTCTTCTTCCCATATTACCCAAGAAGCACGAGGGCGTTTTTCTGTGTCTTTGACTAGAAAAAAGTCTGGTCCTCTAAAGTCTCGATTTTTTAACTGTTGACGGCTATAGTAGATGCTAAGATTTGCTCCGATAAAGAAATCTTCTCTATCACGCCACAACCATTCTAAACAAGTTACTAATATTAATAGTTGTGTATAATGTAAAGAGCTTTCCATTTCTGGTTCGTCGCTGAGTAGTTCACTACAATCTGGCATTAATGCTTCTATTTCTTGTGCGGTTAAAGCCATAGATTTTACTTGGATAAGTTACAATCTTTTATCCATTATAACCTAATACGTTTGGTGTTAAGAATTTTCTCATTATTTCCGTAATGCCAAGCAATACCAGCACTCCAACCCACACGCACACCTTTAAAAGCTTCTTGGATATATTGCCATAAAATCTGATTGCTGAGACGATGGGTAAATTTAAGCCGAATAATTCTTAATAAGCACCGATAAATTAACAGTGAAGCTAGACGTATTAACAAAAGGGGCAAAGGGATTTTTTGATAAGCGTGTTTTAAGGCAAAATAAGTCGTGTTTTTAGCTAGAGAATACCAACAAGTTAGATGTTTTTGATCATAACGATTATGACTAGGTTGAGGATAGTGATCTACAACAGTATCACAGTAGTGAATTTCATAACCTGCTTGAATCAATCGCAAACATACATCCGTTTCATCTAAAAAATATTCAAAAAATTCATCATAACCATTAATCTTTTCCAGTAATTCTTTACGGTAAGATGAATTTGTTCCCATCAAACCATTAAACCAAAAACCCTGCGGTTCGTTATAGTTAATCACATTAGCAGAACGAATGGGAATTGTATTACTAATAATATTCGTAATTCCTTGATGATATTGCAAGGGATAACCAGCTTTTGTCATATCTCTGACTGTACCACCAACCCCAGCACATTTATCACCATATAAAGTATAGGTTGCTATTAATTTATCTAACCAGTCAGTGGGCGGAATTGCATCATCATCTATAAAAGCAATAATCTTTCCAGATGATTTTTGGATTCCTATATTTCTAGAAATACTAATATTTTTGATCTGAGATGTAAATATTTTTATGCTAAAATTCACATCTTTTTTAATGAAATCCAGCATTTTTAATGTACTGTCATCCGATGAAGAATCTACAACAATAACTTCAAAATGGTTATAATTTATATGATTTAAAGATGCAATAGTTTTTTGCAGAGAAGCAGAACGATCTGCTGTACAAATAACTATAGATATCAAGACACTTGTGTTTGACATGGTTGCAATTATTTCCAATATTGTGAAGAGAGATGTTATTTTGCAACTGCGGATTTATTAACGAAAATGCTCGTATGCAAATATATTTTCAACAACCGATAAAATACTTGCAGAATTTTCAATAATACATTTTTAACCTTCCAATTTAATACTAGATAACCTGGAGCATTGAAAAAATAGACTTTCTTTGCTAAATGGAAGTACAAAAAATTAGGTTTATAGCAGCTAACTATTGCTACATCTACAGGTTTATAAAACCAAGCAATTAACCAGATATAAAACTTATGAAAAATGTTTTTTGGTAAACACCAAGGAATAATTTCTGAATGAGATTTACAAACATTTTCAGATATTGACTTTTGCAGCAAAATTTTACTATCAGAAGCAATAATTTCTGGGAGAGAATATTCTTGATAGGAAAGTTGAACTAAAGATTTACCTTGAACTCCATTAATAAAATCTCCCAAACCTTGTAAATAAAAATCTACAAGAAAAAACCGCCCAGTAAATGAATAGTAAATTAACTTTATAAAGAGTAATTTAAGACGTTTTAATAACAAATTTGGGTGATGTTTTTGCCAGCAATAACATAGATTACGTTCATCATAATAACTAATCCAAGGACGATATTTAAAATCAGGTGAAGAATGCCAAACAATAGAAGCAGGATGAGCAGCAACCACCCACCCAAATTGCTTTGCTCTTAAACACCATTCCGCATCATCAAAGTGTAAAAAGTAATTTTCAAATACTCCTATTTGAGTAATTATTTCTCGTCGAAATAATAATGAAGCTGCTGCACATACATCTACGGTTAAATAACTTTTACCTGCTAATAATTCTGCTGTAGATAAAATAGAAGAATTGGCAAAATTAGTTTTGAAATGAGCCTTGTTAACATTTATACAACTACCTATTTCTTGAATTATCTCTGGTTGTTCTAACTTTCTGATTTGAGAACCTACTAAACCTACTTCAGAATAGTTTTGCAAAGTTTCTACTAAAGGAAGCAAAGCTTGATAATCTAATCTCACATCATTATCTAGTAACCAAATGTAATCATAATTCAGGTTACTTACAAACTTCATTCCATGAGAAAAACCACCTGAACCACCGATATTTTCACCTGTCTGTAAAACTTTAATGTCAGGATAATTTTCTTCTAGATAAGCTTGTGTACCATCATTGGAAGCATTATCAACAACGAAAATATCTAGACATATCCCATTTAAATCAAGTTTATTAGTGTCTTCAATTAGCGAACAAACATCTTTAATTTTGTTCCAAGTGACAATGATAGCTGCGACTTTGGCAATCTTCATAAATCATTTATTAAAATCTATAATACCAATACCCATCCACTCTTCAGCGATATGACTAATTTCCAAAATTGACGCTGACTGACAGTATGATAATTTGAGTTCATTCCAACATCTTCTAGTTCCACCATCTAAGTGGTCATATTCGGCTGCATTAATATCATGAAAAGCACAAAATTTTGCATAACGACCTACATTGAAAAAATCATTTTTCATGCCATGATATGAATGATCAGCATCAATATAAACAACATCGAACTCTGAACCTATAAAATCAGCAGATGTCGCAGGAATAGCTTTTTCAAGGGGTAAAATAGATGAAAAGTATTCCCAATCTCTAAAGTTGTCTTCTATATCAACACAGGTATATTTAAAATTGGTGTTGAATTTAGATAAAACCGCACAGCACAATACAGAAAACCCTCCGTACATCACACCAATTTCTAGAAATGATGCGGGTTTTTTATGAATGCAATAAATTAAAAAATCTACTAATTCTGTAGGAATTTGTAGCGGTCCATAATCAGAAGCATTGAGATACTGTTGATAAGGAGAATAAAGATCCCATCCTTGATATGCACAACCATAAGCTTTTATTTTTTCTAACAAAAAATTTCTATTTGCTAATTGTTCTGTTGTAGAAGATAAAATTGATTCAATGACAACTCTACCTTTGTGTAAATCATGTTCTAGCGCTTTTGTTTTAATCACATTTGGAATATGTTCTGTTGTATCTTTCAAAGCTTCTAAATCGAATTTTCTATAACTGTTTTTCACATTTTCATACTCTAGCTTGAGATGCTTGTAATAATTTATTAGCTTTTTAAATGTTGTATTTTGATCACGAAAAAAAACAAGAAGAAACTTGGGAAAATTTTGTGTAAAGGATGTATATGACAAAGTATTCTTCCTCCAATAATTGTTGGTAAAACCTAATAAATTTGACTAATTCTGTTTTCAAACACCGTGAGAGCAGCAGCAACAACCTGATCCATGTTGTAATATTGGTATTGTGCTAATCTCCCTACAAATGTTACTGTTTCCAGCTTATCTGCTTCAGTTTTATACTGTTGAAATAACTCACGATTTTCGGGACGCGGAACAGGATAATATGGGTCTCCTTCCGCTTGTGGATATTCGTAGTAGATGGTAGTTTTCGGATGTTTTTGTCCAGTAATATGTTTAGATTCGACTATCCGTGTAAAATCATAATCGTTGGGATAGTTGACAACAGCAACTGGTTGGAAATATTCAACATCATGAGTTTCAAATTCAAAACGTAATGAGCGATAGGGAAGTTTACCAAATTTATAATCAAAAAATTGATCGATGGGTCCAGTATAAATTAGATGGTCAAACTTCAGCCATTTTTCTACGTCTTGAAAGCTAGTATTTAGCATAACTTTAATGTTGGGATTTGCCAACATTTTTTCAAACATTTTTGTATAACCATTTAGGGGCATAAGTTGATACTTGTCACCAAAATAACGGTTATCTTTATTGGTTCTTACGGGAATACGAGCGCAAACAGAAGCATCTAATTCATGAGGCCACAAATCCCACTGTTTGTAAGTATAGTTTTTAAAGAATTTCTCGTATAAATCAGTTCCTACTTTGCCAACTACAGCTTGTTCTGAGTTTTCAATTCTGTCATATTTTTCTTTAACTTGCTCATAAAAGTCTTTAATTTCTTGACTATTAAGATTTAGTCCATAGAGTTTATTAATGGTATTTAAGTTGATAGGAATTGGATATAAGTCACCATCAACTTTGGCTAATACTTCATGCTGATAAACTCGCCATTGAGTAAATTGTGAAAGGTAATCAATTATTTTTTTGCTATTAGTATGGAAAATGTGCGCTCCATATTTATGAATCAATACTCCAGCATTGTCATAAAAATCAAAAGCATTACCACCTATATGATTACGGGTATCAATAAGTAACACTTTACGATCTAGGTGCGTAGCTATACAATTTGCTAAAGTACAACCTGCAAACCCAGCACCAACAATCAAAAAATCAAACATTCTAGGGTACATAGTTTTATTCCGGTTATTTTAATTATTTTGGTTCTATTTCTAAATACTTTTCCCAGAAAGCTTGACTGGTAAATTCAGAAAATGAGTTGATATATAGCGTTTTCAATTTTGGTAATTTTAAGAGCATTACCAAGGACAACCATAAGGCATTTATTAGCACCTCAAAAAATCTGTTTCGGGAAAATTTAACTATAAAACCTTCTTGGGTTTGTAAATTGTAATACAAGACTTTTTTAGCTCGAAAAGCGTTTAAAGGTCTACTATTAGCAAATGGAACAATACTATATCCCTTATCGCTAAATGTGTCGTCTGCAAAGAAAAACCAATTTGGTAAAAGATGACCATTTAGAGTTAGAAGTCTGAAGAATCTATGTAATGGGTTTTCACTCTTTTCTAGATTTGCTATATATTTACTATATACAAATGGTAATTCTGGATCTTTAGTAGTTTTTTCTCTAGATTGACAAACTTCTTTATGCTTGTCTTGTGGTTGGTTAGCAACTAGAGCATCAGGACCTTCGAGAAAGTCGAATGTAGCTTTAATAATGCTTTCAGCCGTTTCATATCTATAACAAAATAGTTCTTTCAATAATGGTTTCAAAAACCATTTAATTGCCTTGATGCTACTAAATTCTTTTTGAAAATACAGGCTATGATAAATCATACTATTTCTGAAAAAATAGTATTCTATTGATGGATTTTTTTTATTTTCAAAGGGTTCGTGCCAAACACAGATACCATTTAAAATTATAATTTTCTTACCTATTCTTCGGCAAAATTCAACATCATCCATCTTAATAAAGAAAGGATATGGTAAACCATTATCTTTGATAAGATTAACTGGAAAGCAGAAAAACCACCATCCACTGTAATCAATATATTCATCTACTTCATTGAATAAAGTTTCTTTTAATTTTCTCAAATCCATATCTGGTTTGACAGGAACAAAACCTTTATTTCTATTCCAATATGCTCCTTTTTCATGCTGTATGTATTTTTTATCTAATCTCAACATACTACTACCAAGACAGATATCTTTTTGATTTGATAAGCTCAAAAAATTCCAAATTCTTTGGAGTATTTCTGGATCAAATAGAATATCATCATCCATCAAAATAGTATGTGAAAATTCATGTTGCTGCTGTAAAACTTCCAGCATTCCTCTTGCAAAGCCACCACTTCCCCCAGCATTTTTATTAGGTATTACATGAATTATAGGACTATTAAATCTCTCTAAGGTATTACCATTATCAATAATAAATACTTCTAGTTTATCTTCATATTCAGTTTGTTTTAAGAAAGATTCCTCTAATAATTTCATGTTTTTATAAACATAGGCTTCTCTTTTATAAGTACAGATAACAACTGCAATTTTGACCTTTGTATCCGCTTCTGTAAAAGTACAAAAATACCCTGTACTAATTTGACACATATTTTCTAATGCTTCTATTTCCAGGTATATCATTCCTGTATATGCGGATATATCGAAGTTTTCTAAAACTGTGATTTTCTCGATTTTGTTATTGTTGATTATCTTTTGTGCTAATACGGTTTTAGTTTCACCCAATCTGTCTATATTATAAATAGTAATTTTAAAATTTCCTTTTAATGTGAGACTAGCGCCTATAGTTGTAACCTTGGTGTATTCTTTCCAACTATCCACATAAAAAGCATTAAAATAGGTGTCAAAACTAACAATTCCACCTTGATTTAGTTCTAAGGTCTGATTTTCATAGTTAAATAAAACTTGTTCATTACTTCTAAAAAATAGTTCTTCAACACTACAAATATCGGTTTTAGGAAAAATAATATTTTGCAGATGATTTAATCTCTCCTTTTGAATAAGGTGACAGATAGTTGGTAATTCTAGTTGGTTAACCATAGTTTTTTTTACTCAACCTTATATTTTATATTGCCTAATAAAAATCTTCTTCAGTAACTGTTATGCCAAACCATCAGTTGAAATGCCAACAGAATAAACACTTAATTAGAAACCATTTATTCTGTATTGATATTACTTTTAACTGATACATTCTAGACCCGAATTTATTCAAAATAGATGTATAATTTGGTTTGTTTGATTTTTGCAAAGTGGCTATTTTCTTAGAAAAAATGACTTTTTTTAAATGAACAATGATATTTTTTACACCTAAATAACTCTCGATTTATGTCTAGCTATACTGGCTAACTATTTAACAGTAATAATCTATAAATCTCTTGTTATTTTTGGTTTTTGATTTCATTTAGCTTCCAGATGTAAACTTATACATTGATATTTTTGGTGATGATGTAATGTTACTTGGTAGCGATTCTAAAAATTGAGTTCATGCTCAATAAAGCAGACTGCATAAAACTTGATATTTCATGTGTCTTAAGATGGCTAATTTTTCATAAAAATACCTTGAGAGGACAGCGCATTTTTAGCTTTATAGAAAGCTTTTAAAACTAGATTGCAACTCTTCCCAGTAGCACCTGAAACTTAAACAGGGATGGAGTTTATGATTTAATCAGAATTGACTTACTAACTCTTAAAATCTAGATTATCCCTATTGGTTTAACACAGTAGGAGATATCTGAAGCCTAGTTTTTAAGCAGTTTGGAGAATATCAGTAGTAAGTTCTATTAATGCAAACATAGGGATATCAAAGAGATAGGAGGTGATGAAGTAACTTACCAAAAAGTTGTATTAAGTCCACCTATTCCCGTTACACCCTGTGACTATAAATCCTGCAACATTTCTGCTATTTCAGCACAGATTTGATTTTTGTAACAAAAGTTTACAAATCCAAATAAAATAAATGCACTCTGGTAAGTATTCGGCTATAGCAATCGTTTATACCCAGATACCCGACTTCACCAGATCAATTTATCATTTATGGACACAATAAACAAAAGAAGTTCGGGGATATTATCGCTTCACCTGAATTCTTACGCACTCTGTCATCTCAGATGGAATTTATTCTGGTATGACTTTACCCACCAGATAAGACTGTACTGCACGTTCTGCCGCACCAATGAAATTGATTTTTCCCTTCTCTAACCAAATTATTTTTTTACAAGACTGTTTCATAAAACCCAAATCATGGGATACAACTAAAACCGTTGCTTCTGCATCCCAAAACTTTTCAATTCGCTGCTGACACTTATTTTTAAACCTTTCATCTCCTACTGATAAAACTTCATCCAAAATCAAAATATCAGGTTGCACATCTGTAGCAATAGAAAAACCTAATCTTGCTACCATACCGGAAGATAAACCTTTAACTGGAACTAAAGCATAATCTTGTAATTCTGCAAACTCCAAAATAGACTGCGCTCTTGCTCGCATTTCTAACCTAGAAAAACCCAGTAAAACACCATAAAGTACAATATTGTCCATGACAGAAATTTCTGGGTCAAATCCTGCTCCCAGTTCAATTAAAGGAGCAATTTTTCCTTTTACTCTTACTGTTCCCTGAGTAGGTTGAAGAATCCCAGAAATTATTTTCAAAAGCGTGGATTTACCAGAACCATTCGCACCAATAATGCCTATTTTTTCACCTTTATTAACTACTAATTCAATTGTATCTAGCACTAATTTTTTGGCAGGTTGGCGATATTTGCCTTCTACAAGAGAAAGCACTGTTTTTTTTAAGTCGTAAGAAAATTCTTCTTGTGTTCGTCGCCACAGTGAAACTTGATCCAGGCGAATTACTTCCATTACAATAAATCCATAAATTGATGTCGCCAAATATGAAAACAAGTCCATCCCAAGGACAAAATAATGATGCCACTCAGTAAAGCACCCCAAATTAAACCTAAATCTGGTGATGTTCCTGATAACGTAATTTGACGCAGACTTTCAATGATTGGAGACAAAGGATTTAAGCTTAAAAATGGTTTTACTTGGTTTGGTACAATAGCTGCTGGATAAAATATAGGGCTACTTATCCACATTACAAAGGTGACTAATTCATAAAAATAAGGTAAATCTCTAAAAAATACATACAAGGCACTTACTAAAAATCCGATTCCTGTAGACACTAAAATTAATGCTAGAAACGGAAATACTAATGCCAAGACATTTACTAGGCTTCTGGAATTGATTAAGGTCATTAGTGACAGTAACGGAAATGCACCGACGCAAAACTGAAATATATTAGACGCAATCATTGATACGGGAAAAACGCTGACTGGGAGATGAATTTTATTCAATAATGCGCCATTATTGACTACACTTACTAAGGCTTGGGATGTAGAAGCTGAGAAAAAATTAATTACTACCAAACCTGTAAATGCTGCTAAGACATAGTTGAGTATTGAGTTACCATAATAAGATGCGAAGGTAACTCCAAAAATTGCGGTGTATAACCCTGTCATTATTAACGGGTTTAATAGTGACCAATAAACACCCAGGAACGAACCCCGATAACGCACTTTGAGAGTCCGTCCTACTAAAACTTGCAGCAGTTCCCAATAACGCTGTACTTGCAACTTAGTGAAATTGTCTTTGATAGATAGGGTCATCCTCAAATACCACTACACACCACAGCCAAGGTATTCGCGCATTTTATAGGATTGTCAGCATTAATTTTAGCCAATTTGTCAGAATTTGCCTGTCCTAAACTACGGGAATAGCATTTATACCAAATATCCCCAACTCCTTTGAGAAGTCAGGGATATATTTAGTAAACAAAATTACTTTTATTACAAATTATCAGGTTCAATACCTAACTCTCTTAACTTTTGAGCTAGAATAGCTGCTTTAACTTCTGCTTTATCAGCCCTCTGTCTTTCAGATTCAGCTTTTTGACGTTCAGATTCAGCTTTTTTAATCTCTTCTAAATTCGCTTCTTCTGGTGTTGATATTAATCTTCCTTCAACACTAAAATACCTCAATCTACTTTCAAAAACTCCTAAGTATAATCCTAATTCCTGACTCCAAAACCAGCCATTTTCGGAAGTGGTAATACTCTCATATTCACTTCCTAATAATCGCCATCCTACCAATTCTAAGGTATTAGGAGAAAACCAAAAATATTCAGGAGTGCGGAATTGATTTTGATATAACTCTTTTTTTAATCCTCTGTCTACTTTGGCTGTAGAATCAGAAAGTAATTCAATGATTAAATTGGGATATTTGCCGTTTTCTTCCCATATTACCCAGGAAGCACGAGGGCGTTTTTCAGTATTTTTTACAAGAAAAAAGTCGGGTCCTCTAAAGTCTCGATTTTTTAATTGTTGTCGGCTATAGTAGATACTAAGATTTGCTCCGATAAAGAAATCTTCTCTATCTCTCCACAACCATTCTAAACAAGTTACTAATATTAATAGTTGTGTATAGTGTAAGGAACTTTCCATTTCTGGTTCATCGCTAAGTAGTTCGGTGCAATCTGGCATTAATGCTTCTATTTCTTGTGCTGTTAAGGCCATAGCTTTGATTGTGGTTATTTATTATCTTTTTTGATTATAAACTATCAGGATTAATTCCTAAAGATCGCAGTTTTTCTGCTAATTTATCAGCCCGTTGACGTTCATTTTCTGCTTTTTCTGCTAATGTTGGCAACCAACCATCAGCGTTATACCAACTTAACCATAAACTCATAAGGGTGTATTAATCAAATACACCCTAAAACAATGAATTAATTAGTAATAATTAAAACTCTTAAATTTCCCTTTGTAAATCTTGAACTTGTTCCAAAGATAATTCCGTTATTTCCGAAATTTGCTCTAAACTCATACCAATTCTTAATAAGTTTAAAGATAATTTTCTGGTTGCTTCCGCTATCCCTTCCTGTCTCCCTTCCTGTTTACCTTCTGCTAAAGCCTCTTGATAAACTCTGGTTTGTTTTAACTCACTTAACCCTAACATGGCTTCAATCTCCTCGCGGCTTTTTTTGGGTAATTTATAGACGATAATTGTTTCAATTAGGTTGATGAGATCCCGTTTGGTGGTTGTATCATTAATTTGTTGGTTCGCTTGGGCAATTAACTGTTTTGCTAATTCTGGTGCTGTCTCTTCTGTTTCTATTACCAGTTTAACAACTCCTACCCCTAAAGAACTCTCTCCTAACTGATCTAAATAAATGCGTTTAACTCGATCCAACAGCAACATTTCGCCAAATTGTACAGGCTGTTCTCTTTCTATGTTACGACTAGGATAGATAATCACAACCTGCCAAGGATGGGGCGGTTTGTATTGTTTCAAGTAGAGGCAAAGTTCTGCAAATAGCCGATAATATAAATCATCGTCTGGTTGAAATTGCACTTCCACTAAGTAAAATGGTTTTTTGGCCTCTTTGGTAGTCGGCAAAAATAAACCATCCAAGCGAAAAGCTAGTTGTTTAACTTCACGGGATGTAAATTCATAAGCAACTGCTTCTGTAGGAGACTGGTTAATTAATTCAAAGAAAATGCTAGGAAATTCTTGAAATAAGCTATAGAAAATGGTATCTGTTTTCACGGTGGTTTATTAATTTATTATACTTTTTATAGGGATAATATTTGATTTACAAAACGATACGTAGGGTGCGTCAGACTGCATAAATTCTATCAATAAACAGATTTGTTATATCTGACGCACCCTACAAATACTTGATTTTTTCAAAATTCAAATATGAGTCCCATATAATATGCTTAAGTTGATCAAATACGCAGATTTTGTCTAAAAAATGTATCATTATCAGCTAACATAACTAGAAAAGTAACATTTCTGAGTGCCTAACTTCTAACAAAGTGCCAGATTCCGCTACACTGAGACTTGGCTTATTGGATTGTAACTAGATCATGGAAATCGGACAGAAAGTTAAGGTGATTCGTTTGCGCGATCGCGTATCTGCTACTATCGCTCAAAAATTAGGAAAAGTCGGTATTATTGAAGGCTACAAAGTTACTGACGGTGGTGGAATTGGCTTAGTAGTCAAGTTTGATGACAACTTCTCCACTTGGTTTTTTGAAGATGAAATCAAACCAGCATAGTTAAAACACCTCAAAGCATAAGCTCATAGCATTATGTTAGCGTGTTAAGTTGGAGTTGACCAGACAGACGGTAATTGGAACTCAAGTAATGGCCTTGATATTGACATTTTTAGGCAAAAGTGGTATCGCTCGTAGCAAAATAGCGATCGCCGCAGCCAAGCTATTGGCAACCCAAGGCAAACGGGTACTCCTAGCAGGATTAGCAGAACCAACGTTGCCAATTTTACTAGAAACTACTCTGTCTCCTGACCCCCAGGAAATCGCTCCCAACTTACAAGCAGTACAGTTTCAAGCATCTGTACTGCTAGAACGTAACTGGGAAGAAGTAAAAAAACTTGAAGCGCAATACCTACGTACACCTATTTTTAAAGAGGTCTATGGCCAAGAACTGGTAGTATTACCAGGCATGGATAACGCCCTCGCTCTCAATGCTATCCGCGAATATGATGCCAGTGGCAAATATGACGCAATTATCTATGATGGCACAGGCGACAGTTCCACCTTGCGGATGTTGGGAATGCCAGAATCTATTAGCTGGTATGTGCGAAGATTTCGACAATTGTTTGTTAACTCCGATTTAGGCAAAACAATTTCCGAATCTCCCTTAATTCAACCTCTGATTACCAGTTTCTTTAATGTTAATTGGACTGCTGATAACTTCTCCCAACCCACCAACCAAGTTAATAATTTTCTCGATCAAGGTAGGGCTGCTTTAGCTGATCCTCAGCGTGTTGCCGCTTTCTTGGTAACAACCTCAGATCCCATTGATGTAGCCAATTCCCGTTATCTTTGGGGTACTGCTCAACAAGTTGGTTTAACTATTGGTGGCGCTATTTTAGTATCTGCGGAAACAAGCACCAATCTAGCAGCAGAATTCACCCCCCTACCGCTAAGTATTGTTCCCGATGTGTCTAACGGAGAATGGCAACCCTTGATAGATGCTTTACCCAACTTTGTCGAGCAAGCATCACAGGCTCCCAAACCAATTGAAATAGACGTACATAATCGCCAAGTCCGCCTATTTTTACCTGGTTTTGATAAAAAGCAAGTCAAACTCATCCAACAGGGTCCAGAGGTGACGATAGAAGCCGGAGATCATCGCCGTAATATCTTCTTACCCCCTGCTCTCAGTGGTAGACCTATCACCGGCGCTAAGTTTCAAAATAGTTATTTGATAATTTCTTTTTAGGTAATGGGGACTGGGGACTGAGGATTGGGGACTGGGTAAGAATTATCCATGACCCATTACCAATCACCCATTACCCATTACCCATTACCAAACCATTACATCTTATGTCTGAATCAACTCCCATTAATCAAAATCCTCAACCAACTGAGGCTGTAGAATCTACAAATCAGGAAGTAACAACCACAGAAGACCGCAATGCGAAAACTCGCCAACTTCTGGGAATGAAAGGTGCAGCAGCAGGAGAAACATCAATCTGGAAAATTCGCTTGCAGTTGATGAAACCTATCACCTGGATTCCTTTAATATGGGGTGTAGTCTGTGGTGCGGCTTCTTCTGGAAACTATACTTGGACTTTAGAAAATGTCTTGAAGTCTGCCCTTTGTATGTTGCTTTCTGGTCCATTATTGACAGGTTACACTCAAACCATCAATGATTATTATGACCGGGAAATTGACGCTATTAATGAACCTTACCGTCCTATTCCTTCCGGCGCAATTTCTGAAAAACAAGTAGTTAGCCAATTCGTGCTTTTACTATTATTAGGATATGGGGTAGCCTACACTTTAGATTTATGGGCTGGTCATACCTTTCCTAATGTTTTGATGTTGTCTGTTTTTGGATCTTTTATCGCCTATATCTATTCTGCACCACCATTAAAATTAAAACAAAATGGTTGGTTAGGAAATTATGCTTTAGGTGCAAGTTACATTGCTTTACCTTGGTGGGCTGGTCATGCTTTGTTTGGTGAACTAAATTGGAAAATAGTAGTTCTTACCTTATTTTATAGCTTGGCAGGTTTAGGTATTGCCATTGTCAATGATTTCAAGAGTGTAGAAGGCGATCGCCAATTAGGTTTACAATCACTACCAGTTATGTTTGGTGTGCAAACTGCGGCTTTAATTTGTGTAGTCATGATTGACTTATTCCAAGGTTTAGTTGCAGGTTATTTGGTGAGTATTCATGAAAACTTGTACGCCGCAATCTTGGTATTATTAATCATTCCCCAAATCACTTTCCAGGATATGTATTTCCTCCGTGACCCCATAGCCAATGATGTCAAATATCAAGCCAGCGCCCAACCTTTCCTAGTTCTGGGAATGCTGATAACAGGTATTGCATTAGGTCATGCTGGAGTTTAACAGGGAACAGGGAACAGGGAACAGGTAACAGGTAACAGGGAACAGGTAATATTTTATCTTTCTCCTGACTCCTGACTCCTTGATCTGTAATATATCTTTAGCTAGAAGTGATCAATGAGGAGTGAGGAGTTATATTAATTTCTAACTCCTCACTTGTATTAGAACTTGCCATGTTAAATTTTGTATCTTTCCTAATTCAGGGACTACAACCATTCTTAATTCCAATTTGTTTTGTCATAGCTTGGACTATGATTATTTTGGTATTTCTAAATTTATGGACAGCAACACGAGAAACAGTTAAAACTGCTCAAAAAATGCACCAAATTCCTTGTCATAATTGCCAATTTTTTACTAATAATTACCGTCTTAAATGTACGGTAAACCCTTATATTGCTAATACAGAAGAAGCCATTGGTTGTAAAGATTATCAGTAAGAATTCAGGTGGGACGATAAGATCCCCGACTTCTTTTATTGATTATGTCCATAAATGATAAATTGATGTCAGAAGTCGGGGATCTAGTTTCTATAGCTAAATACTTACGACTTTTTTTATTGATTGTGTCCACAAATTATAAAAATTATAAATTGATGTCAGAAGTCGGGGATCTGGTTTCTATAGCTAAATACTGATGATTATCAATCAAATTAATTATTATCTTTCTGTCAGAATCAGGATTTAGAGGATTTGAGGATGTACAGGATTAAAAAATAAGTAGTTGATTATCCCCAGATGTAACACAAATATTTGTAACAATTATTTCTATCATCACAAGTTTTTCAAATTTGCCGGTTAAATTAAAACCAGTACAGTGGTCGCTTCTCAAAAGTACATCTGTTTGATAGCAACCAATTAAGTGCGCGTAAGTTTTAACTTGGCAAAGGAAAAAGAACTAATTATGACTATAGATCCTGTTGTTTTCATGAATACCTTGATAAACAGATTTGATTTTACCAATGAAGATAAAGTTATTCTCAAAGCCAATGCAGAATGGGGACTAGAAATAGCAGCAGAAATGGCAGATCATTTCTATACTTATCTAGGACGTGATGAAGAAATGAATGCCATTTTAAATGCAACTGAAGGCAGAATTCATCGCTTACGAGAAACATTCGTGGTATGGTTTCATGAAATGTTTACAGGAATTGATGATTGGAGTGCTGGTTATTCTCAATGTCGTTGGAAAATTGGCATTGTTCACGTCAAGATAGGAATTCAACCCCAGCATATAGTTCCAGCTATGGCCACCGTAGTTCATGAAGTCGGTAAAAAACTCAAAGTAGAAGGAAAATCAGAAGAATTAAAAGACGCTTTAGGTAAAATCTGTATGATAGATTTGGCGTTTATTGAACAGTCTTATATAGAAGTTGCCACAAATGCTGTTTTAAAAGAAACTGGTTGGTCAGCAGCTTTGTTTAAACGTCTAGTTACAAATGGTGCAGCATCAATGTAATATTTTCCATGATTTGCTAATTCATATCTAACAACACTTTTAAAACTCCCTTAGTTTGCGCTTTTTCAAAAGCAGCTAACCCTTCATTTAGGGAATAATGAGAATGAATTAGTGATTCTACATCAACCTGTTTTGTCGCTAATAATTTTAATGCTGGGGTAAAGGGTCCACAACGAGAACCTATCAAGGTAATTTCATCTACCACTAATGAAGAAGCATCTACGCTAAGATTACCAGCGTAGGTACTTTTTAAAACTAGCGTACCTCTAGGACGTAAAGCGCGACGTGCAGTAGCAAAACCTTCGGGATTTCCTGTACAATCAACGGAAATATCAAAAGTTCTATCTTTCACATCATCAGCTAAACCAGTTTTTATTCCCCTAGCTGCTAAATTCGCTAATTTATCTTTGTGTCTCCCTACTACTAATAAATCACAACCAGTTAAAGCTAAAGTTTGTGCTATTAACTGTCCTAATTTTCCATCTCCAACTACTAAAACTCTATCATCTTTAGATAATTTTACTTGTTCTTGAATTTCCAAAGCTGCTGCTATAGGTTCAGTGAAAGTTGCTGCGTCTGTGGAAACATTTTCCGGTACGAGATGCAGGTTTTTTTCAGGTAAACACAAATATTCAGCAAAAGCACCATTACGGTTAACAATACCTAAAACTGTGCGATTTTCACAGTGGGTAGGTTGTCCACTACGACAAAACCGACAATAACCACAAGCAGCGTTAATTTCACCGACAACTCTTTTATTAATGAGATGTTCTGAACCTTTTTCTACAACACCGACAAATTCATGTCCTAAAATACCTTTGTAGGGATAATAACCTCTGAGTAATTCTAAGTCAGTGTTACAAATTCCTGCACGCAAAACCCTCACCAAAGCTTCTCCCTCTGGTGGTTCAGGTATGGGAAGATCGGTTTTTAATTGTAATTGCTTGTTTTCTAACCACAGTCCTTTCATAATTTTGTCAGTTGTCATTAGTTGTTAGTCAATTAGTCATTAATTCAAAAGCCAGATCCCCGACTTCTTTTTTATATATTCAATAATTATGATATTGATCTTAGAAGTCGGGGATCTTAATTACCAAGTGCTGATGAATGATAGCTGAATGCTTAAAGTTTGAGGTTTGAGAGAAACGGTGTAAACACAGGAATTATTTCCGGTTGACTAACAACCATTGTGGGAAAAGAGCGATCGCTATAATCTGTTCCTGATAATAATGGAAAAGGTTCATCTTTTAGAGATATCCAACTACCCCCAGCAGCTTGAACAATTACCCAAGCACCTGCAATATCCCAAACCTTTGGTGTTGCTTCAATACCTCCCAAAACTGCACCAGTCGCAATTGTTAAAAAGTTATAACTAGCAACTCCTAACATTCTTAATTTACAGGGAAAACCAGGTTGAATTATTCCCGTACTGCGGGAACAAAGATTAAAAAAGTGATTACTGCTAGGAGCATCTTTACTGGTATGAATAGCGTGATTATTTAAAAATGCTCCTGTTGGGGTTGTTAAGCCTGAAGAACCAGGCCAAAAACCATAAAATGCTTGATTTAAAGGTGGTGCATAAACATAACCAAAAATGGGCGTTCCTCGATAAAGTAAACCCAAAGAAATCGACCATATAGGAATACCTCGTGTAAAGTTGGTTGTCCCATCTAAAGGATCAATTACCCAACACCATTCTGTATCAGGAAAAGTTTGATCGCTTTCTTCACTTAAAATACCGTAACCTGAGAAAGTAGAAGCGATCGCATCTCTAATTTCTTGATCAGCCCATTTATCAGCTTGAGTAACTAAACTACCATCTGCTTTTTGAGAAGCTTGCACTTTCCCAAAATCGCGCATTAATTGTTTTCCCACTCTGGTAGTAGTGGTTTCCGCAAAGTCTAAAATCGTATTCCAAAAATCATTCATTTTTTATTAGTTATTAGTTATTATTTATTAGTCACCTGTTCCCCGTTCCCTGTTCCCCGTTCCCTTTAATCTAAATCACTTTCTAAAACAGAAGCTAAAGCTTGTTTAGTATTGGTTTGAAATTCTGTCACATTGACTCGGTTTAAAAACCAAATCGAAATTAACATCCCCACTGCTTCTAAACCAAAAACCAAGCCATAAGCTAATACTAAATTATTGGGTAATAAATTACGTCCTATATCTAAAACTGTACCACCGATAACTACAGCTATTCCCCTAGATATAGACTGTGCTAGTCCCCAAGCACCAATAAAAGTACCTGCGGCTTCTGCAACTGTTAGATCTAACATTAAACTCACTGCTGCTGTAGTTAAGAAACCCGTAGATAAACCAAAGATTACTAAACCAAATTTTAGGAAATTAGGATTAGCAGAAAATCCAGAAAACCCTAGTAATAAAGCAGAAAAAGCTACTAAAATACAGCCTAATTTGATAGTTCTGCGTTTACCCAAACGTGGAACAATGAAAAAGCCTGTGACACCATAAGCAATTAAAATACCTATACCATAAAAAACATTGAGTTGGGTACTTTCAGCTAAAGGCATATTAAACACTTCACCCGCATAAGGTTCTAAAATTGGATCTTGCATAAACAAGCTGATAGTCATCACCAATAAAAAGGTGAAAAATATCCCTGTTTGCGGACTAGCTGTTAATATTGACCAAGCTTTACTGATGCTAATATTATCTTCTCTGTTTCCTGGTGTGGAACGGTTGGAAAAACGAGAATATTTTTTTTCTACACCCAAAGTAGCAATTATTGATAAACCAAATACTACACTGGGAACAATTAGAAATAATCTATTAATGGCAGATTGTAAAGTTTCTAAAGGTGCATTACCATCCAGTTGTTTTAATAAACTAGAACTAACAATAGCCCCAACTATAATACCTACCATTAGCATTGACCAAACAATACCAACGACTTGGGAACGGTTATCTTCTTCTGAGATATCAACCAACAAAGCTGCAAATGTTGTACCACTGATACAAATTGCTAAACCATAAACAGCGAAAACTAAACCTAAAACTCCTGTCCAAGCAATAGTTGTAGTTGTCCATACCCAGCTATCACCACTACTCGCGGCGTTTAACTGCCATATTACTTGTACAGCTAAAAAAGCAGCGATCGCAAATATTCCTGCTCCCACCCACACATAAGCTGTACGATGATAACCTAACAACGGTTTAGCATCCGACATCTGTCCAAATAAAATCCGGGTAGGAGACACAAAAGCAGGTATTGCTAACACTAAAGCCACTATTGTAGCCGGAATCGCTATTTCCTGAATCATGACTCTGTTGAGTACCCCCAGAGTCAAAATAGACATCATACTCAACCCCATCTGAAATAACCCTAGCCTAAACATGGTCGGTATATCGACCTTTGGGACTGCTAGAGAGTCTTTTGGAGTATCAAATGTATTACTATTACCTGCCATAGCTACTTTTTTGTATTGTTTACACTCATTAACCAAGATAAACCTAAACACCCAACCTATTTCGCATAACCTGAACAGGTTAAGGGAAAACGCTAAACTAAATAAGTAAAGAAATGTAAATATAATCTATTTTAGCAAAATGGAAGCGATCGCATTAGGTCACAATGGCGCAAATGTTCCTCCCCTGTGTATAGGAACATGGGCTTGGGGTGATAAACTGTTTTGGAATTATGGCGATGGTTACGGTGAAGAACAGTTACAAGCAGCTTTTACCGCAGCTTTAGATGCTGGTGTGACTTTTTTTGATACTGCGGAAGTTTACGGTTTAGGACTTTCGGAAGAGTTTTTAGGAAAGTTCATCAAACAAACAACCCAAAAAGTACAAGTTGCTACCAAATTTGGACCATTACCTTGGCGTTGGGATGGAAAATCTGTATCTGAAGCTTTAACCGCCAGCCTCCAACGGCTACAACTTGAAAGAATTGAATTATACCAAGTTCATTGGCCGTTTGCTTTCTTTCTCAGTCAAGAAACTTTGATGAACACCTTAGCTGATGAAGTGCAGAAGGGAAGAATCGGTGCAGTAGGTGTCAGTAATTATTCTGCATCACAAATGCGAGAAGCACATCAAATATTAGAAGCACGAGGAGTACCTTTAGCTGTTAACCAGGTGCGTTATTCTCTATTAACACGGCAAATTGAAACTAATGGTATTTTCCAAACTGCTCGTGATTTAAATGTCACAATTTTAGCTTATAGTCCCTTAGCTCAGGGATTATTAACAGGCAAATATACCACAGCCTACAAGCCCACAGGTGCAAGAAGCATAGACCCGCGATTTAGTCAAGATGGTTTAAATAAAATTGCCCCAGTTTTATCTTTACTGAGAAAAATCGGTGAAAAATATGATCGTACCCCTGCCCAAGTAGCCCTTAACTGGTTAATTGCTCAGGGTAACGTAATTCCCATTGCTGGAGTCAAAAACGCCGAACAAGCGAAACAAAATGTCGGCGCTTTAGGTTGGAGAATGACCGATGATGAATTTGGCGAGTTAGATCAAATTACCCGCCCTTGACACAATTTTAGATTTTAGATTGGCGACTTTAGATCAGGAAAAATCATCAGTTGCCAATTCCCTCAATTCCTAAATTTCAATCCAAAATCCAAAATCCAAAATTAACTCAAACCCCTATTCTCTATGTGAACCCAGTTTTTGATTGCTAGGTGTCACAGAAGGTTCACGGCGACTTGTCCGTAATTTAGGCTTGGATGATCCCCGTCCTTCATCACCATTGCTGTCAGATTTAGACCAAGAGGAACGACTGCGTTCACCACCGCCACTGCGTGGGTATTCACCACCATCACGATCACGACGCTTGTTAAGTTTAGGTTTGGAAGATGGTTCTTCTTGGGGAAGATCCACACCAGATTGCAACCAATCAGGACGGGTTTGATCATAGGCAATTTGTAGCGCCGCCGCAGCGATCGCTTGAGCATCATATTTCTCAATCAACTCGCTAATGATTGGTAAAAATGAAGCTAAACGCTCACCAGTTAAAGCTTCTGCTACTTGTTCCTGCAATTTCTTAATGTGTCTAGCTTCAATTTGCGCTCTGGTAGGAATTGTTAACACCTGCCAATTTTGGCGGTTATGGCGTTCAAATGCCTGTTGTTTGCGGCGTTCAAATGGTTGTACCAGAGAAATCGCAGTTCCTTCTTTACCAGCACGACCAGTCCGGCCAATTCTGTGAACGTAGGTTTCCACGCTATCTGGTAAATCAAAGTTGATTACATGAGAAAGTAGATCCACATCTAAACCACGAGCCGCAATATCAGTAGCTACCACCCAACGGACTTGATGATTACGGAACCGAGTCAATAATCTTTCCCGCGCTTGTTGGGATAAGTCACCATGATATTCATCCACACTATGACCAGCAGCTTGCAATTGATTTGTCAATTCTGCGGCGGTGCGTCTGGTGCGGACAAAGATTAAAGCTGTTTCTGGATCTTCCATTTCCAGAATTGGCTGTAAAGCTTTGGCTTTTGTCCAGTGACGAGGAATAAGGTAAGCTACCTGATTGATTTTATTAGGTGAAGCTTTTTGCTGCTCAACAGTGACAGTTGCTGGTGAGTTCAAAAATTTGTTAACCAAGGAGCGAATAGATGGGGGCATTGTTGCCGAGAATAAAGCTGTTTGGCGCTCTTTGGGAGCTTGGGACAAAATTTTGATGACATCATCAATAAAGCCCATGCTCAACATTTCATCAGCTTCATCTAAAACAAACCATTTCACCTGGTCAAGCTTTAAACTGCCACGCTCTAGCAAATCTATCACCCGTCCTGGTGTACCGACGACAACATGAACACCACGTTTTAACTGCATCATTTGGCGATCAATTGACTGACCACCGTAGATTGCTAATACTCGCAATCCATCATCACCCATGAATTGGGAAATAGCATTGTGAACTTGCATTGCCAGTTCACGGGTAGGCGTTAACACAATTGCTTGTACCGCTCTTTTGCTTACATCCAGCTTTTCTAACATCGGTAGAGAAAAGGCTGCTGTTTTGCCTGTACCTGTTTGCGATTGACCAACCACATCACGACCCGCTAACAGTTGAGGAATAGCTTGGGCTTGAATATTTGTAGGTGTGGCAAAGCCAAGTTTTTCTAGAATTTCAACACGCTCTTGAGAAATGCCTAGTTCTTGAAAGGTAAGATTCATTAATTCTCCTCGATTTTATTGATTGTGAGTTTTGGACTTGTAAACCGATACTTATTTGTAAGTTAGGTAATTGGTAATTGGTAATTGGTAAGAATAAACTCTTGCCTTTTGCCTTTTGCCTTCTTACTGTCACCTAATTCCCTGAACTGACAACTTCACCATAGAGATCGTAGGTATCGGCACTGTGGATCTTGACTGGCACGATGGTTCCTAGCCTCGCGTCGCCTTTAACATAGACTTGACCATCAACTTCTGGGGAAAATCTGCCGGAACGACCGATTAATTCTCCACTTTCGGGATTTTCTTGCTCAATCAGGACATCAACTATTTTGCCAACTTCCTGTTGATTTTTGCGGAGGGAAATTGGTTGTTGGAGTGCCATGATTTGATCGCGACGCTCTACCATCAATTCCTGTGGTAATTGATTTGGTAAATTGTAGGCGGGGGTTTCCTCTTCTGGAGAAAAGGTGAAGACACCAACATGATCAAATTCGTGTCGCTCGGTAAACTCTAGTAAATGTTCAAAATGCTCCTGTGTCTCTCCAGGGAAACCCACAATAAATGTGGTTCGCAGCACTGCTGATGGTAGGGAAGTTTTGATGCGCTCAATAATTCCGTCATTTACTCGTCCCTGCCAAGGACGATTCATGGAGCGGAGAATCTCTGGATGAGAATGCTGCAAGGGCAAATCTAAATAAGGCAGAACATTGGATGTTTCTTGAATTGCCGCTATTACATCTGGAGTTAGTCCAGTCGGATAAGCATAATGTATTCTGATCCACGGTACGTCTACTTTCCCTAAAGCGCGGATTAATTCCGCTAACTTGGGTCGTCCGTAAATATCTAAACCATAGTTTGTGGTGATTTGGGAAATTAAAATAATTTCTTTGACCCCTTGATGAGCCAATTGCTCGGCTTCAGCAACTATTGATTCAATAGTACGCGATCGCTGGTTTCCTCTTAAATAAGGAATTATACAAAATGCACAACGATAATCGCATCCTTCAGCAACTCTCAGGTAGGCTACTCCTTCAGTTGTTGTCCGATAGCGTGGTGTGTTTTCATCGGCTATGTAGGTGGGTTCGGCACTAATTTGTTTAACTCGCTCTCCCTGTTCTACTCGCTCTATCACATTCACAATTTTGTGATAGTCGCCTGTGCCAACTACGGCTACTGCTTCTGGCAATTCTTCCAATAATTGTGATTGAAAGTGTTGCGCCATACAACCAGTAATAACGACTTTTTTATTAGCTTCTGCCAATTCTACTAAAGTTTTTACCGATTCTTCCCTGGCAGCTTCGATAAAACTACAAGTATTGACAATTACATAATCAGCTAACTCTTCATTTGTATCTACACTATAACCTGCCTCTACCAATAGTCCTAACATATGTTCTGTATCTATTCGGTTTTTCTCGCAGCCCAGGTGAGAAATGGCAATCGTTGGCTTGTCACCCATATTTTGAAAATATCTTCAGTTTTTTGGTCTTGTTGTCAAACATTACAAACATCAATTATGTGCTTTTTCCTATACCCTAATCAGGTTACAGTCTTAATTACCTCGGTTGTTAGTTGTCTAGTTGAGGCTGGTATTTGGTCATCGGTAATTCGTAAAAAGCCTGAGCAAGAAATATAAATATTCCTGGTAAATATTCCTGGTAAATATTCCTGGTAAATATTCCTGTTGTTTTCGCTCGGCTTTGTCACCTTAATTAGCAACTTACGTTAGTAGATTTCCACTACCAGTATTTTTCCTGCAAATGCCCACGGGCGTAAGACCCTAATCAGTAAAGATATAGAGGTCATGCTATGATGTTTTTATTAATCTGTTTCCCAGGGTAAATTTAAGTGTCTTTAGGTAATTGTGACACTGTTGATATATTTTAACGATTCGCTGATTGGTATTTTAAACTACCCTAGCGTGTGCGTTGTTAATTTACCCATCGGGAAGCCGCCCAAAGGGCTGTTTGTGAGAAGTCGCTACCCTCAGGGAAATCGCAACCGCGACCACGCCTTTAAAGCAGTAATGCTACCCTACTTCAGGCTGGTGCTGCGACGATGCGCGAACGAGATGCCCAAACCACGGGAAGCTGCTTTGCGTCTTGTGAGTGGCAAACTCCTCTTGTAGCCAAGTTTTATCTTAACATATCTTATGAAAGGTTTAACGCCAATTTCCATCTTCAGCAGGAGGAGATTTCTTAAATCCTGAATAACACGCCAAAGCAAATCATGATTCTGACCAATAATTCCTTGATGGTACAAGCCGCCGGATTTATTTGTGGGGTGAATCCAAAATCCAAAATCCAAAATCCTGTTAGATGATAACCTTTTGAGCCTGGGTTTCTGAAACAAAAAAATTTTCAACTCTGGACAATGCCATCTTCAAATTAAAGACGTGGACTTATCTCAACTATTCAAAACTCGCAAACCGATTATTGGCGTAGTTCACCTGCTACCCCTACCTACCTCACCCCGTTGGGGAGGTAGCCTGAAAGCGGTAATTGACCGTGCTGAACAAGAAGCTACAGCCCTTGCCAGTGGGGGAGTAGACGGCTTAATTGTGGAAAATTTTTTCGATGCTCCGTTTACTAAAAACCAAGTTGATCCAGCCGTTGTCAGTGCTATGACTGTGGTGGTACAACGTATACAAAACTTAGTAACATTGCCTGTAGGTCTCAATGTTTTACGAAACGATGGCAGAAGTGCAATGGCGATCGCTAGTTGTGTAAAGGCACAATTTATCCGTGTTAACGTCCTCACTGGGGTCATGGCCACAGATCAGGGATTAATAGAAGGAGAAGCTCATCAATTACTCCGCTATCGTCGAGAACTAGGTTCTGATGTGAAAATCCTGGCTGATGTTCTCGTTAAACACGCCCGTCCTTTAAGTTCTCCTAACCTAACAGTTGCTGTTAAAGACACAATAGAAAGAGGTTTGGCTGATGGGGTAATTTTATCAGGCTGGGCAACTGGTAGCCCTACCAGTTTAGAAGACTTGGAGTTAGCTTGTGGTGCAGCTGCGGGTACACCAGTTTTTATTGGCAGTGGAGCAAACTGGGAAAATATTGGTACGCTGATGCAAGCTGCCGATGGTGTGATTGTTTCCAGTTCTTTAAAACGTCATGGTCAAATTTCGCAACCGATTGATCCAATTCGCGTCAGTCAATTTGTGGAAGCTGCTCATCGGAGTTGGAATTCCAAAGGTGAAACTAAATCAAGTTCCTCAGTAAAATTACATTCTTAGGAATTGGGGACTGGGTATTGGCGACTGGGGACTGGGGATTGGTAATATTTGAGTATTCCCTATTCCCTATTGCCTGACTAATGACTAATGACTAATGACTAAATACTTATGATTCGCCGTCGTTCTACTCCTTGGATTCATCAATGGTCGCGTCCATTAATTGGGGCGATCGCTGGACTTGGTATACTTAACACAGGTTATCTCACTTATGAAAAGCTCACAGGAGGTAACACTGTTTGTACTACACCAGAAGGTGTTAAAGGTTGTACTGATGTACTTTCTAGCCCTTGGGGTACGGTTTTTGGCCAGCCTTTAGCTCTGTTTGGCTTGTTGGCATACATTGGTATGTTGGTATTGGCTTTAGCTCCCCTGGCATTAAAATCAGAAGAGAAAGAAAGCAAGAAAAATACTAAACAAATAGAGAATTTGACTTGGTGGTTGCTGTTGCTGGGAGCGATCTCCATGTCAGTATTTAGTGGATATTTAATGTATGTCTTAGCATTTAAACTCCAAGCTCTATGTTGGTACTGTATTGCTTCAGCGTTGTTTGCGGTGAGTATGTTAACTCTGACAATTCTGGGACGTGACTGGGAAGATATAGGGCAAATCCTCTTTACAGGCGTTATTGTCGTCATGGTGACGCTGATTGGTACTTTAGGCGTTTATTCGGGCATTAATCCCGATGGGACAATCGGATCTCCAGATGGTCCTCAACGAATTGCAGCCTTTGTTCCCAAGGAACAGCCTAACCCTGAATTTGGTTGGGAAATCACCACCACTTCTGGAGAGTCAGAAATTGCCTTAGCAGAGCATCTAATCAAAACTGATGCTAAGGAATATGTAGCCTATTGGTGTCCTCATTGCCACGATCAAAAGCTGCTATTTGGCAAGGAAGCTTATAAAATCGTCAGCGATAATATTGCGGTAGAGTGTGCTGCGGACAGTCCCAAAGGCAAGCCAGAATTGTGTCAAGCTGCAAAAATTGAGGGTTTCCCCTCTTGGATTATCAATGGTAAAACCTATAGTGGTGTGCAGAATTTAGAGGAACTGGCAAATATTACTGGTTATACAGGTTCGCGCAATTTCAAATATTTTAGGTAAACTTCCGCAATAATTTAGTCCACATTATTCCCTAACTAGGCTTACCGCTAAAGTTGGGGATTTGCTTTTTTAATCAAAACACTGTCACCATCAATTGATATCTTAACCGCCTTGTCCGCTGCTATATTTTCACAATAAATATTAAGTAGGTAGGCGTTGAAAATTGTCGTTATGGCAAGGCAAAAGGCACTCATGCAAGAGACTTTCAGAGATTTTACATTTTTGTACTTGCTTGGTTTTTTCGAGCCGACTTACTTAGATTATAAATTACCAAAGACTAGGTTTTTATGAAACAACAGTCTAACAATTTTCTTTTGAGACTTGTATTGGCAATTAAACAAATCCTTAGTCAAGGACGCAGAGAATTGATTACTGCGGGATTAATTACCTTTTGTGTACTGTTGTTGCGATCTTTGGGATTATTGCAATCTCTGGAGTTAGCAGCTTTAGATCAGGTTTTTCGTTTACGTCCTGATGAAGCACCAGATGAACGCATCACTATCGTAGCAATTGATGAAACTTCTGTTCATCAAGTAGGTTCTTGGCCGATTGCTGATGAGAAAATAGCTCAGGTATTGTTCAAATTGAAAGACTATAAACCACGTGCAATTGGCTTAGATATCTACAGAGATTTTCCTGTACAATCTGGTCATGAAAAACTGGTGAATGCTTATCAAGAAATACCAAATTTAATCGGCATTGAAATGCTGACAACTAATAAAAATAATAGGGTTTTACCTGCACCAGAGTTAAAACAAAATGACCAAGTAGGGTTTAACAATGTGCTTTATGATGCTGATGGCAAAGTCCGCCGTAGCTTGTTATATCTGCACGTCAATAATCAAGCATATCAAAGTTTTGCTTTGAAGCTGGCTTTATTATATCTGAAGTCGGAGGGCATTACACCCAAAAAGTCTGCCAGCCATCCTGAATATTTACAGTTAGGTAAGGCTGTATTTACTCGGTTTGAAAGTAACGATGGTGCTTATGTTGGTGCTGATGCTAGAGGCTACCAAATTTTGGCTAATTTTCCTAAACCTCGTTGTCAAACTCCATCTATTCAACCTTGTTGTTATGATCTTGTCTCTTTGCAAGATTTATTAGCTGATAGAGTTCCAGAAAAATTGATTCGCGATCGCATTATTCTCATCGGTTCTACTGCACCTAGTCTTCAGGATTTTGTCTTTATTCCCTATTCCAGTCGTCTAATTGGTATGAGTGAAGCCCAACCTATAGCGGGTATCCAATTGCAAGCTTATTTTATCAATGAATTAATTTCTGCGGCTCTACAAGAAAGACCTTTGCTAAAAGTCTGGTCTGATTTTTTAGAAAGTTTATGGATTGTTATTTGGTCTTTGATCGGCTCAATTATTATATCACGTATTCAACAGCCAAGAAATAGTATATTCATATTTTTATTATGTGGATTGCTGTTAAGTATAAGTGTTTATATTGCCTTTTTATATGGTTGGTGGATACCGATTCTTCCAGCATGGCTAAGTTTTTATGGTTCAGCTATTGCCATGATTTTCCAGATTGTTTATATGCAGGAAGAATTAAAACGCTCTCAGGAATTTTTACATCAAGTTATCAATGCGATTTCCGACCCAATTTTTGTCAAAAATGAACAATATCAATGGATTGTTTTAAATGAAGCCTATTGTCAATTAATCGGTTATTCCTATAATTTATTAATAGAAAAATCAGACTATGAGCTTTTTCCACAACATCAAGCTGATATGTTTAGAAAACAAGATAATTTTGTTTTTCAGACTCATCAATCCCAAGAAAATGAAGAAGAATTTACTGATGCTCATGGCAATACTCATTTAGTTGCTACTAAGCGATCGCTCCACAAAGACGCTGCTGGTAATTTATTTTTAGTTGGCATTATTAGAGATATTACTCAACGCAAACAAGTTGAGGAAGAACTCAAACGTACTGCTGATAATTTATTCCGATCTAACCATGAATTAAAACTCCAAGAAGACAACTTGCGCCAACTAGCATACCATGACCCTCTCACTGGGTTATACAATCGCAAATTTTTTAATGAACAACTTGAAGAATCTCTCCATTGGTCACAAACTCATAATTTCATGTTGGGATTATTATTTATTGATTTAGATGGCTTTAAAAAAATTAATGATACTTTAGGTCATGACATGGGCGATCACTTGTTGGTAATTATTGCTCAACGCCTGAATAATGCCTTACGTGCTAGTGATATAGTTTCTCGTTTAGGTGGTGATGAATTTACTATAATTTTACGAGCTATGACTAACGAACAAGTAGCTGCAAATATAGCTGAAAAACTTTTAAACGTCATCACTGAACCAATTGTTTTGGATGGCCATGTCACTAGAGTTTCTGCCAGTATTGGGATTAGTATTTACCCTCACAACAGCGACAACAGTGAAACTTTAATTAAACAAGCTGACACAGCAATGTACCAGGCCAAACATCTGGGAAAGAATCGCTATGAGTTTACCTAATCACCCCAATATTCCCAACTTCTTGAAAAACTCCTGTAGGGGAACGCCCCTACTTGGGGAAAAACCGATAAATTATCGCCCGAATGCTGATGCTTACAGTCCCGTTAGGGATACGTCCCTACGACTCAATTAGATATTAATAATTTATATTAATTTAGATAAAAATTAATAACTATTATTGAATTTTTATACTTTTTTCCACAAGAAAGTTAGTATTTATACTGAAAAAAATTAAGCTTTTGTTAAGAAAAACCAAAGTCTGGAATTTTATCCTAATAAAGAATAATAAATATCCACCTTATGACTGATGTTGGAAAGGATGTAATAGTAATATTTCTTAATAATATGGATGATTTAAGATTATATTCCCCATCTTCAGTAACAAGCTAATACAAATCACTTAGAGGTTAATTAGCTATTTAGTAAGAGAAATAATTTCATCAAGTTTTGATTTTTTATGAACTACTTAATCAGTATACATCTTGAGCTAAAACGCGTCGGGGCGCAACTATATGCTAGTAAATCTACGAAAATACCTGGAAACAAATTTGAAACTCACAAGCATTATTATAATCTTGTGCATATTTAGTATCTTTATACTATATCTCTGTGTGTCAGAGGTAAAAATAAACTTTCATAGTTTAATTTTGAATAGTTTTAGCCACACTAAAAGCTTCCGTTTCAATAGTCGCGAGATGAATAATCTTAGTGAAGAGACTTATATCCCACCAAACTATGGTGCGCCTGATAGTCAACATGGTAGCGGTACACGCTAATACAATTTTAGAGTTTAGATTGAGATTGTGGTTAAGCTCGTGATAGTTTAGTGAGATTTCCACCAACAATGATTTTGAATAATTGTGTGAACTTGCCAATCAGGGTTTGATAGAGGATAATCTAAGCGGTAGTGTCCACCACGACTTTCGGTTCTAAAAGCAGCACTTTTGATAATTAAATAAGCTACATCTAATAAATTACGAGTTTCTGCCCAAAGTCGCAATTGCTGATCAATATTTGGTAAATTAAAATTAGCTGATTCTGTAGGAAGTAAACTTTGCAAGAATTTGCTCAAAGGTAAATTAGCGAAATCTTGTTGCCAAAATTCAATTGTTTTGATGGCATTTTCTAAACTTGATTTTTCTCGACAAATACCAGCACTTTGCCAAACTAAACGCGGTAACTTTTCTCTAAGAGCTTCCATCTGTAATTGTTGATGTTGCCAATCACTTGTAGACAAGATACAAGATAAAGGACTGGATTGTAAATCTGATTTTTTTACATCATCCTGCATGAATGCGTCAAGCTCTAAATTAGCCATCTGCGCCCCAAAGACAATACATTCCAACAGAGAATTACTAGCGAGACGATTAGCGCCATGTACTCCCGTACTAGCAGTTTCTCCCAGAGCATACAAACCGGGAATATTGGTACGATTTTGTAAATCTGTAAAAATACCACCCATCCAATAATGAGCCGCAGGTGCTACAGGAATCGGTTGATTAAAAACATCAATACCCCAATGTTGACAAACATTAATAATATTAGGAAAGCGTTGACGAATTTTATCAGCCGGGATAGGTCGCATATCTAACCAGACATTAGCAGTAGCCAGATCATCTGCGGTATGTTGTAGATGACTGAAAATGGCTCTACTCACCACATCTCTCGGTGCAAGTTCACCTGCTGGATGGTAATCAAAAGCAAAACGTTTCCCTTCATTATCGACAAGGTGCGCTCCTTCACCCCTTACCGCTTCACTAATGAGAAAGCGCCCTGGTTTGGTAAGAGCAGTAGGATGAAATTGGACAAATTCTAAATCACGGAGAATAGCCCCAGCCCGCCAAGCTATAGCCACACCATCACCTGTACTGACAGCAGGGTTAGTAGTTTGGGCAAATACTTGACCACCACCACCTGTTGCTAAGATGATAGCCCCAGCTTTGATCCATTTAACTTGACCTTGATAAAATAGGCTGATTCCTTGACAACGCCCTGTTTCTGGTTCTATCCATAAGGACAAAGCCAAAGCTTGCTGAATCACTTGGATATTTTGACGGCGTAATACTTGGGCGGTGAGAGTCGTTGTTACTTCCCTCCCTGTGGTATCGGCGGCATGAAGCACGCGATGACGGGAATGGGCGGCTTCTAGGGTTAAAGCTAGGGTGTTACCATGACGGTCAAAGGCTACTCCTAAGTTAACTAAAGATTGAATACAAGTGGGGGCTTGTTCAGCTAGGAATTTTACCGCTGCGACATCACATAAACCCGCACCGGCTTTTAAAGTATCTTCAATATGCAGTTGTGGTGAATCCTCTGGAGAAACAGCGGCGGCTATACCACCTTGCGCCCAGTCACTAGCGGATAAAGTAACGGTTTCTTTAGTAATTAAGCCTACTTGTAAGGATTCTGGTAAACACAGTGCTGTATATAGTCCAGCAGCACCAGCGCCGACTACTAAGACATCAAATTGGTTAGGAATATCTATCTGAGACAAGGTTAGAGGATTGGGGAGAAAAATTTTAGATTTTAGATTTTAGATTTTAGATTGGAGTTAACAAAATCCAAAATCCAACTGAGACAAGGTTATGGGAGGTGGGGGATGGGGATTGGGGAGAAAAATTTTAGATTTTAGATTTTAGATTGGAGTTAACAAAATCCAAAACCCAAAACCCAAAATCCAAAATTGAATTACCAATTCCCCAATGAGCAACTAGTACAACACGGCGTAAATAAACCAACCATTCTCAATCGCCAAAGAGCCTATACTGTCTTAGTTTTGACTTTTGACTTTTGACTTTTGACTTCCGAGAAAGCGGTACTAGGGTTATCTGTAGATACCGTTGTTAATACGATCATCTCCTTCGTTGAAGTTAGGCTCGTATTCTGTCACGGTCAAGTTATCTAGGTTTGCTTGTAGAAGCTGTTTTTGGCGATCGCTCAAATTAGCGATGTTGAATACATCATCTACACTCTTGTATGGAGCATTTTCGATGATTTTCTTGGCTAAGGTGGGATACATCCCTGGATACTTTTGAAAAGCCGCAATGTTGGTATTATTCAAATCTATTTTTTTACCAAATTCTGTTGCCAGCTTCTGATCTGCCTTATTTTGGCGGGCAATTGCCATTACAGGAACTTGTGGCCAGCTAAAGCTGTTGAAATTAGCAGCTTGGGCTGTTTGATTAGTGCCTAACCATCCCCAGCAGCCGAGCAACAAACTAAATACTGTTAATAAACGTACTAATCCTTTCACTATCTTTCTACCTCTTTCCATTGAACAGGAGTCAAACTTTTCAACTACAAGCTTTCAACTAGGGGCAAAAGTGAGAATTATGAAGTATTAATTCAACCCCACTGATAATGGAGGGACTGATGGATTACTTGTCTTCTCTGACTTCATGCTCTTGGTCAATAGCTGATAGCTGAATCAACACACAGCAGTCATCACAAACTAATATACAGCTTAGTGAACTACCCAACTTAGCTGTATTTGAAGTTCAAATTTCGGGTATTATTTGCCTTTACCACGTTAGAGATTTTTTTTTGATTTTACTTTGTAAAAATTTATTACTAATCGGTGATCTTCCGTGGCTGAAAAATTTAGGCAAGAACCGCAGCTAGTAAAAACAGACTGTCTACTAAAATTGTACTCAAAACTGCTCCACTAAAGGCGTACCAATGGCGTTGTTTTTTACCTAAAGATCCTAACCCCACTGTCAGGAGTGCTAAGGCTAAAATAATTGCCCAGCCTTCTCCCCAAGGGGTTTGCACTTGTGCTAAGGCATTTTTTAAGATTTGTGAAGCTCCAGCGGCATCTGTTCTCATAATTTGCCGCCAATAGGGCATTAAGTCTACTACATAGAAGTATATATCTGTTAAAACTGTGCCTAAGAGAGAACCTAAATAAAACCAGTTACCGACTTTGCCCCAGTTTCTACACAAGCACCAAATAGCAAAGGGTAGGCCGATTGATTCTATGGGGATGTGCCAGAGGGGTTCCCAGCGTAACCAACCCCAGTAAATTGCTCCTGTTAACCAACTCCAGCTAAATCCTAAGAGTAAATCACCCCAAAAATAGGTTTGCTGTCGTGACATTAATGTCAAACTCAGCCAAATCCAAAATCCTGTCATGACGACGCTGAGATTAGGTAGCGATCGCACTAATGGCGCTTCGATAAATACTGGTACTGACACCAAAAACACGGCAGCTATAAACATTAGCCAGCCTTGTTTCCAAGAAATTACCGTCGGTAGAGATGGCGATAATGAAAGGGTAGACTCTAATTCTTTGATACTTCTATGCCTGGGATCAGTGCTAGGTAATTCAGTGTCAATAGAGGCGTTAGCAGCAGTGTAAGCAGAAAATGTATGATTAATCAATTTTTTTAATATTTGTTACTAAACTTTACTTATCTACAATATCACACTATTAAATCCCCCCAGGGGGCATCCTAATTATACTGGAAATTTGCCTAGTGTGAATCTATCCCGGAAAAACTGATGACAACAGCGGATTAGATTGGATAATTTGCTAGAATTACGCATTCATTTTGGGAGTCTGATTGATGACAATGACATTAGAAATAAGTAGTATGGGTTTACTATTCTCACAACTGCTGGCCGTGGCGGAAAATACTGAAAAAGTCACCCCGGAATGGTTGCAGGCATTTATTTTAGGCATTGTGCAAGGGATTACAGAGTTTTTACCGATTAGTAGTACAGCACATCTTTTAATTGTTACCAAAGTATTTGCTTGGAAAGAACTAGGTTCTAAAGACTTTGTTGATGCCATTCAATTTGGTAGCGTTATCGCCATTTTGTTATATTTTCGGGTATTAATTTCTAGTTTGATTAAAGGCGCAATTAAAGCTCTCAAGGATAAAGACTGGGAAAGTGAAGAATGGAAAATTGTTGTGGGTATTGCCGTGGGGACAATGCCAGCATTAATTTTTGGCTTTTTGTTAAAAGATATTTTACCTGAGAGTGCATTAATTATTGCTATAATGTCAGTTGTGATGGCAATTTTGTTAGGTTTAGCGGAAAAAATTGGCACTCGCAAGCGTGGTTTTGATTCCTTAGAAATTCGGGATGGTATTTTAGTAGGATTAGGACAAACTCTAGCTTTAATTCCTGGGGTTTCTCGTTCTGGTTCAACCTTAACTACTTCCTTATTTTTAGGATTAGAACGTGATCCAGCAGCTAAGTTTTCATTTTTGTTAGGATTTCCCACGCTGACCATAGCTACTTTATATAAAAGCCTGAAAATATTTAAGCAATTTCAGGAACAACAATTACCAGATAACATAGTTTTACTATTAGTTATAGGAATTGTTTCCACCTTTATTTTTTCCTATTTATCAATTGCCTTTTTGATGCGATACTTACAAACTAAAAATACCTATGTTTTTGTTTGGTATAGATTAGCTTTTGGCAGTGCTATTTTATTAGCGATCGCATCTGGTTGGCAAGGATAATTGTCAAGGAGTCAGGAGTCAGGAGAAAGATAAATATTCCCCATTCCTCATTCCCCATTCCTCATTCCCCATTCCCCATTCCCCATTCCCCATTCCCCATTTCCTGATATATGTCTACTATTCAACCTGCAAAAATTACCAAGGTGCTTCCCGAATCCATCGCTGCTGAAATTGGCTTTGAAGTTGGTGATGAGATCGTTGCTATTAATGGAGTAAAACCACGAGATTTAATTGATTATCAATTTTTGTGTGCAGATGAAATTTTAGAACTAGAAGTATTAGACACAACTGGAAAAACCCATCATGTTGAAATTGAAAAAGATTATGATGATGATTTGGGATTAGAATTTGCCACCGCATTATTTGATAATTTAATTCAATGTAATAACCGTTGTCCCTTTTGTTTTATTGATCAACAACCACCAGGTAAACGTTCTAGTTTGTATTTCAAAGATGATGATTACCGTTTAAGTTTCTTATATGGTTCTTATTTAACTCTGACTAATTTACCAGAAAAAGAATGGCAGCGGATTGAACAAATGCGGTTGTCTCCCTTATACGTTTCCGTTCATGCTACAGAACCAGAAGTGAGAAATAGATTATTAAAAAATAATCGGGCAGGACAGATTTTAGAACAACTCAAATGGTTTCAAGAAAGACGCTTACAAATTCATGCTCAAGTAGTTGTTTGTCCGGGTATCAATGATGGTGAACATCTGGAAAAAACATTAAGAGATTTAACATCTTTTCATACAGGAAAAACACCAGCAGTCGCATCTGTAGCAGTTGTTCCAGTTGGTTTAACGCGATTTCGTCCCCAAGAAGATGAACTCATACCTGTGACACAAGAAAAAGCCAAAGAAGTAATATCTCAAGTTAAATTATTAACCCAGGAATTTCGGCAAAAATTTGGTTCTAATGTAGCTTGGTTAGCCGATGAATGGTTTTTAATTGCAGGTGAAGAATTACCCAGCGAAGCTGAATATGGGGAATATCCGCAAATAGATAATGGTGTTGGTTCAATTCGCTTATTTATCAAGCAATTTACCAGTGTTGCTAACGAATTACTACCAGAAAAAATCTCTTCCCAGAAAAAATTAACTTGGGTGGTAGGTAACGCCGTTGAACAGGCATTTCAACCACTTGTGAAACAGTTAAATGCAGTGAAAGGTCTAGAGATAAATATGCACGCCCTATGTAGTGATTATTGGGGGCAAAATATCAGTGTTACAGGATTATTAACTGGACATGATTTACTAGTTAATTTAAAAGGGCAAGATTTAGGAGATGGTATTTTGTTACCTAACGTTATGCTCAAACATGGAGAGTTAGTATTTTTAGATGATATGTCAGTAGAAGAAGTATCTCGTCAATTGAATATCAGCATATTCCCAGTTGCAGGAGTTGAGGATTTAATTAATACTTGTATCAGTGAGGGAGTTGGGAATAAGTAAGTTGTTATTTATTCTCACAATTTGCATTTCTGTTTTTATCTACTAATGTGTGAGGAATAAATCGTGAATAATCACGCAGAGAAAATTAGAAATAAGATTAAATTCCCATTCAAAGCAGTGGGATTATTTTGTTTGAAGTTTAATTTTTTAATGTTTAATTTTTGGGGGATTTTACCTGCAAATGCAGCAACACCAACAGGGGTATTGAATGTAATTAAAAGCCAGGAAAATACCCAGGAATGGACAGAGATTACTAAACGATTGCAAACTGTAGGAGCAAAATATTGTGTAATTCCCCTAGCTAATATCAAAAATGTAGAAGATTTAGGACAACAGCGGGTATTATTGTTGCCAAATGTGGAGACATTAACGGCATCACAAGCGATGGTACTACAGGAATGGATGAGCAGGGGAGGGCGTTTAATTGCCAGTGGTCCGGTAGGTAATTTATCAAGTTTAGGAGTGCGCCAAGCATTGCGAAATATGCTAGGTGGTTATTGGGGATTTAACCTCAATGATATTCAAGAATTGCAATCGGCAAAAACTAATACACAAGCATGGGCAAATCAAACAGAATTATTTGGTAAAGTGTTGGGTGCAGTGATGATTGCTGACAATCCTCAGACTCAAACTTCTGCGGTTTGGAATTCCCAAAATCAGTCAGCAGCAATATTAACAACTGAACGTTCAACTTTTTTAGGTTGGCGTTGGGGAACAGATAAAAATTCAACAACAGAATTAGATACTGCTTGGTTAAAAGCCTTATTAAATAATTATTTAAAACTAGCAACTAAACCAGAGGTAAGTCCTGCTCAAAAATGTCCGCCATCCTCAATAAATATAACTTTAATAAAACCCACTGCAATTAGTAATACTAATTCACGCCAACCAATAAATCAACCCAGAAAAGTAACTGTTAG